>NZ_JADLQN010000002.1:300000-600000 GCF_015477835.1 Nocardia higoensis
CCGACCCGCATCTACGCCAAGGACTGCCTGGCGCTGATCGCCGAGACCGATGTGCGCACCTTCGCGCATGTGACCGGCGGCGGCCTGGCGGCCAACCTCGCGCGCGTGATCCCGGCGGGCCTGGTCGCCGAGCTCGATCGCGGCACCTGGAATCCGGCGCCGGTGTTCAAGATGATCGCCCAGCGCGGCCGGGTCGAGCGGGCCGAGATGGAGAAGACCTTCAACATGGGTGTCGGCATGGTCGCCGTGGTGGCGCCCGAGGACGTCGACCGCGCGCTGGCGGTGCTGACCGCTCGCCACGTCGAATGCTGGACGCTGGGCACCGTGAAGAAGGCCAAGGACGCCGATTCCGCGCGGGCCCATTTGCTGGGCGAGCATCCCCGATTCTGATCGGATCGCCGCGGGATTGTCACCGACCGACGAGAAGGGCCGATCGTCCGTTTTGCGGACGATCGGCCCTTTTTCGTGCCGAGAGAAATTCCGGTTCCGGTGAATTCCGCGGCTGATCGGTATCGGTGAGAATTTACCGGACGTCCCGCGCTGCGGCGACGACGAAATCGTCGTTCGGGACTACCCGGCGAAATTCGTTGCCCGGCAACCACGAAGGGTCACCGGACGTCGAATTGTCTTGGCAAGCCTGCTCGACCGAGCCGCGTACCCGGCAACGTGCAAAAGGGAGGCCCCGTCGGCCTCCCCTGTTGACGTTGTATCCGAGTCAGCGGCGCCAGTCGTCGTAGTCGTCCTCGTCCCAGCGGGACAAGGAGTCGTCCGAGTCGTGCTCATCGGACAACACGCCACCACTGTGCTTGGTGGGGTGTCCCGAGAGCTCGCGCTGAAGGCTCGCGAAGTCGGTTGGCGTCGAGCTGTACTTGAGCTCTCGAGCAACCTTGGTCTGCTTTGCCTTAGCCCGGCCACGGCCCATGGCTGACCCCCTCGCGTCACAGCGGGGCGGCCTGGGGTGTGTTGGCGGCCCCGTTCGAATTAATACTCTTCCTGACAGACACTTTAGCGTGTGTCAGGCGTCCGCGCCTCCATGAGTGACCGAAGTGCCCGCGCCGGGTGGTCAGGGCGCCGGAAATTCGTCGTGAGCAGCGTCGCTCAGAGTATGCCGGGGATGGCCCGGACCACCCCCACCCGAGCGTCGCCGCCGAGCACCGGCTGGGCCGCCAAATCCTCGTGGACAGCTGTCCAGTCGATCCCCATCCGCTGCAGAATCGCCAGCGTCAGGGGCATGCGCGCGCGGTCGCCGCCGTCGTCGATCTTGTAAGCGAAAGCCGAACCGTCGGGCAACGCGCCCGCGTGCACTCCGTCGGCGCCGATCTTGCAGACGAGTCCCGGGGTGGCATTCATGATCATCAGGTCCGGTGCGTTCGTGCCGGAAATCACTCGCGGATGGGCGCGGATGGCGTCGGCGACCCGACGCTGCGGACTGCCCGCATCGGCGGTGGCCAGCCGGGCATAGGCGCGGGCGAGGTTGACCAGCGACACCGGGATGATCGGCAACCCGCAGCCGTCGATACCCAGATCGGTCTCGGGTTCGCCGGTCAGTTCGACGATGGTGGCGGCGACGGCCTGCTGCAGCGAGTGGTTCTCCGCCGGATAACCCTCGGCAGGCCAGCCGTTGACCGCGCAGGTGGCGAGCATGGCGGCGTGCTTGCCCGAGCAGTTCATGTAGATCGGGCGCGGGCCCGCGGCCAGCGCCCTGGCGCGGGCGTGCTCGTCGAACGGCAGATCGGGCGGGCAGGCCAGATCGGCTTCGGTGAAACCGAACCGGGTGAGCAGACGCTCGACCAGCGCGACCTGGTCGGGCTCCCCGTAGTGCGAGGCGCTCGACAGCGCCAGTTCCACGTCGTCGGCGGGTTCGAACCCGAGTCGCAGCAGGGCCAGCGCCTGCATCGGCTTGTTGGTGGAGCGCGGGAAGATCGGCAGATGTGTTTCGCCGAGGGACACCGTAGGTTCGCCGTCGGCTCCCAGAACGACCACCGAACCCCGGTGCACGCATTCACGGAAGCCCGAACGCACCACCTCGACCAGTTCCACGCTCATGAGGCCACCTCGTCCTCGACGTCGCCGGCGGGTCCGAAGCGGCCCGCGGGCACGGCGCCGGTGGGGGAGGGCACGCCGTGCCGGCGGGCATGCCGGTCGATCTGCATCCGGACGTCGTCGGAAACCGTCGGCTCCTCGGCGAGCAGGGTGGCCAGCCGGTCCATGTCCGCGCCGGTGAACACCTCACGCACGGTGATCCCGTGGCGGGGCTGGTGCACCACCTCGACGCGATCGCCCGCCCCGATCGTGCCCGATTCGAGCACCCGCAGGTACGCGCCGGTGTGCGCGCGCTGGGTGAAACGCTTCACCCAGCGGGCTTCGCCTGCCACGTGTCCGAAGGTCGCGCACGGCACCCGGGGCGCGCTCACCTCGAGCAGAGTGTCGCCGATCGCCCAGCGCGCGCCGAGCACCGCGTCGGAGACGGCCATTCCCTCGATGCGCAGGTTCTCGCCGAACCAGCCCGCCGGTAGCTCGCGGCCGAGTTCCTCGGCCCAGAGCCGGGCATCCTGCTCGGCATACGCGTAGACGGCCTGGTGCACGCCGCCGTGGTCTCTGGTGTTGCAGACGTGGTCGCCGCTCAGCCCGAGCGGGCCGACCTCGACCCGTCCGCGCACCGGGCGTTTGTCGATGGCGGTGCGCCCGACTCGGCCCGGCACGGTCAGCTCCGCGTGGACCACACATACCGCGAGCACCCGGGCGCGCGCGGCCCGATCATCCGTGGTCGGCATCGGTTCCCCTCCCCTGTTCGGCCGAACACGCCGAGCGGTTCGGTACAGACACGTCAGCGCCGCCGATCCGGCGCCGCTCGCGCCGTGCAGTGCCGATCACCGGCCCCGCAGCCGCTCGACCGCGAGCCTGCCCGCCTGCGGGCCGCTCTCGTCGGGCACCGAGTCGGGGTCGATGGCCGCGGCGCAGGAGCCCACGGTGAGCGCGGTGTCGGCGGGGACGGCGCGTTTGATCAGCGCCAGTGCGATCGGGCCGTATTCGAAGTGGTCGACGACGGTGCCGAGCCTGCCCACCGTGCGCCCGCCCGCCGTCACCTCGTCACCGGGTGCGGGCCGCTCGTCGGCCGATCCGTCCAGATGCAGCAGCACCAGCTGCCGCGGCGGCTTGCCCAGATTGTGGACACGGGCGACCGTCTCCTGCCCGCGATAGCACCCTTTGTCCAGGTGCACCGCGCCGCGTTCGGCGACTCCGCCGATCCAGCGCACCTCGTGTGGAATGGTGCGCTCGTCGGTGTCCAACCCGATCCGTGGGCGCAGCGCGGCCACCCGCAGGGCCTCGAAGGCCCAGAGCCCGGCGGGTTCGGCGCCGGCCTCGGTGAGCTTCGACCACCAGGCGGTGAGCTGATCGCGGGGGATAACCAGGTCGTAGGAATCCTCGGTGGGCCACGGCATCCGGCGCAGGAAGCCGCCGCCGGGCAGCGGGGCGACCTCGTAGACGTCCGGCAGATCGGGCACGCCGAGTGCTTCGCGCAGGCTGTCCACCCGCGGGCCGAGCAGGCTCAGCACCGCGTGATCGGTGGCGGCGGCGGGTTCGGCGTCGGCCCAGAACACCATCTTGGTCAGGAAGTCCAGCAGCGCGGGCCCGCGCTCGCCTTCGGTGTCGATCCACAGGGTGCCGTCGAGATCGCTGAGCACGAAGTGGTGCTGCACGCGACCGTTGAGATCCAGATCGAGGTTCTCCGCCGACTGCCGGTCGGCGAGCCCCGTGAGGTGCTGGCTGGAGATGGTGTGCAGCCAGCTCAGCCGTTCGGCGCCGGTGATCCTCAGTACGAACCGATGCGAGCGGTCCACGATCGCGACCCGTTCGGCGGCGGCACGTTGTTCACCGAGGGGATCGCCGTGATGCCAGGCCACCGCGGCGTCCGGAGAGCCGGGCGGGCCCGCGACAGCGCCCGCGACGGAGAGCAAAGGGCTGGGTGCATCGTCCACGGACACCCCATCCACTCTAGGCGTGCCCTGGCTCATGTGTGCGCACCGGTCCCGGACGGGCCGAAATCTCGCCCGGAGACTGTGAACAAGCACCGTTTCGGCGGCCAGGCGGCGGTCGGAGACACATCCGGTGCCGAGTATGCGAATCCGGTGGTGGAAACTCGCGATTGACGTAGGCACGGGCAACCCGTTCCGCCTAGGCTCGACGCATGGTAGATCGAGTTCTTGTCACCCTCGACGGCGTCGTTCGCGACGCCGACGAGCCGCTGCTGTTCGCCGACGACATCGGGGTGCTGCGCGGCGACGGAGTCTTCGAGACGGTGCTGGTGCGCGATAGCGATCCGTGTGCGCTGGAATTCCACCTCGGCAGACTGCGCCGCTCCTCGCAGGCGCTGGATCTACCCGAGCCCGAACTGGCCAAGTGGCGTGAGGCCGCGCAGCTCGCCGCCAAGGAATGGGGCGCCGAACGCGAGGGCGTGCTGCGCCTGGTGCTCACCCGCGGCCGCGAGGGCGAACTGAACGCGCCTTCCTCTGTCACCTCGGGTGATCTGGCCGCGGCCGTGCCGGTGCCGACCGCTTACGTGCTCGTGACGCCGGTGCCCGAGCGCGTCGAGAAGGCCCGCACCGAGGGTGTGTCGGTGGTGACGCTGGCCCGCGGGATCTCGATCGACCTGGCCCAGGCCGCCCCCTGGCAGCTGCTCGGCGCCAAGACGCTGTCCTATGCGACGAATATGGCCGCGCTGCGGTTCGCGCACCGGATGGGCGCCGACGACGTCATCTTCACCAGCACCGAGAACCGGGTCCTGGAGGGGCCGCGTTCGACGGTCGTCATCGCCAGGGACAAGGAACTGATCACCCCGCCCGCCAAGAACGGTGTGCTGCCCGGCGTGACGCAGCGCGCGCTGTACACCGAGGCGGCCAAGGCGGGCTGGGAATGCCGCTACGCGCCGCTGTTCACCGCCGACCTGCTGACCTGCGACAGCATCTGGATGCTGTCGAGCATCACGCTTGCCGCGCGGGTGAATTCGCTGGACGGTCTGCGGATGTCGGCGCCCGACAACGCCGAGGAGATCATCGACCTCGTCGATCGCGGCATCGAACGCGGCGGAGCGATCGGCGACTGGTGATCGTGGCGGTTCGGCGGCGTGATGCTGCGCACTTCTGGTGCGGGGCGAGCGCCGCCGGGCCGGGAAACCCCAGGTCGGCGCTGAAGTCGATGGGGTTTCGTGACGCGTGCCTCGTTCTCCGGAGGTGCGAGCCGACGTAGCCTTGACTACGACATTTCGTAGTAGGTCGGGTTGGAGGTTCGGATGGATGTGCTGGACATATCCCGGTGGCAGTTCGGTATCACCACCGTCTATCACTTCATGTTCGTCCCGCTCACCATCGGTCTGGCGCCGCTCGTCGCGGGCATGCAGACCGCCTGGGTGATCACGGGCAACGAACGCTGGTACCGCCTGACGAAATTCTTCGGCAAGCTGTTCCTGATCAACTTCGCGCTCGGCGTCGCCACCGGCATCGTGCAGGAATTCCAGTTCGGCATGAACTGGAGCGAATACTCCCGCTTCGTCGGCGACGTCTTCGGCGCCCCCCTGGCACTGGAAGCGCTCATCGCGTTCTTCATGGAGTCGACCTTCATCGGCCTGTGGATCTTCGGTTGGACCCGACTGCCCCGGCTGGTGCACCTGGCCACCATCTGGATCGCCGCGATCGGCGTCAACGCCTCCGCCTACTTCATCATCGCCGCCAACTCGTTCATGCAGCACCCGGTCGGTGCGCGCTACAACCCCGAACGCGGCCGCGCCGAGCTCACCAGCATCTGGGAAGTGCTCACCAACAACACCACCCTGGCCGCGTTCCCGCACGTGATCGCGGGCTCGTTCCTGGTGTCGGGCACCTTCGTGGCCGGTATCGCGGGCTGGTGGATGGTGCGCAACGCGCGCAGCGGTGACCCCGAGAAGATGGCCGAAGCGCGCAGCATGTGGCGGCCGGCCGGGCGGATGGGCGCCTGGGTGATCGCGGTCTCGATGGTCGGACTGGTGATCACCGGCGACATCCAGGGCAAGCTGATGTTCGACCAGCAGCCCATGAAGATGGCCTCGGCCGAATCGCTGTGCCACACGCAGGAAGATCCCGATTTCTCGGTGCTCACCGTCGGCACCCACAACAATTGCGACAGCGTCACCCACCTCATCGAGGTGCCCTATGTGCTGCCTTACCTGGCCGAGGGCAAGGGCAGCGGCGTCACCCTCGAGGGCGTGAAGGACCTCCAGGAGGCCTACGTCGAGAAGTTCGGCCCCGGTGACTACCGGCCCAATCTGTTCGTCACCTACTGGTCCTTCCGCGCCATGATCGGCCTGTCGGCCGGTTCGATCCTGCTGCTGCTGGCCGGATGGTGGGTGACCAGGCGCGGGCGCATCCCCGATCAGCGCTGGTTCTCGTGGCTGAGCCTGCTGGCCATCCCCACCCCGTTCCTGGCCAACAGCGCCGGCTGGGTGTTCACCGAGATGGGCAGGCAGCCGTGGGTGGTCGTGCCCAACCCGACCGGCGACCCGCTGCTGCGGATGACCGTGCAACAGGGCGTCTCCGACCACGCGACGAGCACGGTGATCATCTCGCTGGTGGTGTTCACCCTGCTCTACGGCGTGCTCGCGGTGGCGTGGTTCTTCCTGATGCGCCGCTACGTGATCGAGGGCCCCGACCCGGCGAGCCGCCCCGAACCCCGCGGGCCGGAGGACTACACCGGCGGCGCGGGCGGTGCCCGGGGTGAGGAAGAGAAAGAGCCCGCCGTCGAACAACTGTCGTTCGCGTACTGAGGAGCCAGGCAATGAGTCTCGCGGAATTCTGGTTCGTCCTGATCGGCGTCCTGTTCACCGGCTACTTCGTGCTGGAGGGTTTCGACTTCGGCGTCGGCATGCTGATGCCGGTGCTGGGCAAGGGCGACGACACTCGCAGGCGGGTCGTGCTCAACACCATCGGTCCGGTGTGGGACGGCAACGAGGTCTGGCTGATCACCGCGGGCGGCGCCATGTTCGCCGCCTTCCCGGAGTGGTACGCCAGCGTGTTCTCCGGGTTCTACTTCGCGCTGCTGCTGGTGCTGGTGGCGCTGATCCTGCGGATCTGCGCCATCGAATGGCGCGGCAAGATCAACGACCCGCGCTGGCGGGCCCGCGCCGACATCGGCATCGGGATCGGTTCGTGGGTGCCCGCGTTCGCGTGGGGCTGGGTGTTCGCCACCATCGTGCACGGCGTTCCGCTGGACGAGAACAAGCAGATCACCGGTTCTGTGGCGGACCTGCTCACCCCGTACTCGCTGCTGGGCGCGCTGACCACCGGACTGCTGTTCGCGCTGCACGGCGCGATCTTCCTCGGGCTCAAGACCGGCGGCGAGGTGCGCGCGGACGCGGTGCGCATCGCCAAACTGCTGCTCGCTCCGACCGCGCTCGTGGTGGCCGGATTCGGGATCTGGACCCAAGCGGCGTACGGGCAGGGCTGGACCTTGATCCCGCTCGCGCTGGCGGTGGTCGGGCTGGTCGTCGCCGCTGTCGCGGTGCTCGCCGACCGGGACGGCTGGGCCTTCACCGGCACCGCGCTGACCATCGCCGCGGCCACCGTGTTGCTGTTCGGCGCACTGTTCCCGAACGTGCTGCCCTCGACGATCTCGGAGGCCTTCTCGCTGACCGTCGACAACGCCTCGTCGACGCCGTACACACTGAAGGTCATGAGCTGGGCGGCGGTCGTGGTGACCCCGGTGGTGCTCGGCTACCAGGCGTGGACCTACTGGGTGTTCCGCCAGCGCCTGAGCGTCGAACACATCCCGGCGCCGATCGGGCTGAGCTTGCGGCCGGGCAAGGACTGACGACCCGATGGCCCGTCCGCCCGTCGATCCCCGCCTGTGGCGTCACGCCCGCTCGGCGCGCCGCTATCTCGGCTACAGCGTGGGCCTGTCGGTGCTGACCACGGTCTGCATCGTCGTCGCCGCCGTGGCGCTGAGCAGGGTGCTGGCGGGAGTGATCACCGACCCGACGCACCGCGAGTTCGCCGACTGGACAACCGAACTCGCGGTGCTCGCGGTGGCGCTGGGCGGGCGTGCGGTGGCGAGCTGGTGGCAGGCCAGGCTGGCGCACCGGGCGGGCGCGAGCGTGGTCGCCGAACTGGAGACCGCCGTGCTGGCCGCGGGAGCCGGGCTCACCCCGCGTGAACTCGACAATCGCCGAACCGAACTCGCCGTGGTGGTGGGCACCGGACTGTCCGGGCTGCGCGACTACCTCACCGGCTATCTGCCCGCCCTGCTGCTCACCGTCCTGGTACCCCCGGTGCTGCTGGCGGTGATCTTCGCCCACGACCCGGTCTCCGGCGGCATCGCCGTGGTGACCCTGCCGCTGATCCCCGTCTTCATGATCCTCATCGGCCTGCTCACCCAGGGCCGGGCGACCGCGACGCTGGACGCGACCACCCGCCTGTCCGGCCAGCTGCTCGACCTGTTCGCCGGTATGCCCACCCTGCGCGCGCTCGGCCGCGAGAGCGCCGGGAACGACGCGGGCGCGTCGACGGCGCCGTCGATGGTCCCGCGTGTCCGGGCGCTCGGCGACAGCCTGCGCATCCGCACCATGCGCGCCCTGCGCATGGCATTCCTCTCCTCGATGGTGCTCGAGCTGCTGGCCACCCTCAGCGTCGCCCTGATCGCCGTGTCCATCGGCCTGCGCCTGGTCTACGGCGAGATGGACCTCTACGACGGACTGGTGGCGCTGATCCTCGCGCCCGAGGTCTACCTGCCGCTGCGCACCTTGGGCGAGCGGTTCCACGCCGCTCAGGACGGAATGGCCGCCGCGGACAAGGCCTTCGCCGTGCTCGAGCCGTCCGAGGCGCGCACCGCCACGCCCGCTGCCACGCCGCCGGGTGATCGACGGCCGGGCCACGGCGCCGCTCGCATCGAGATACGGGGTCTGGGGGTGCGCGCCCGAGAAGGCTGGGCGCCGTGGGAACTGAACGCCGATGCGCCCCCCGGCGCGCTGACCGTGCTGGCCGGGGCCAACGGCAGCGGCAAGTCCACCGCCCTGTCGGCGATCCTCGGGCTCATCGAGCCCGAGCGCGGGCGGGTGCTCATCGACGGGGTGGATGTGCGCGAACTCGATCAGCGGATGTGGTGGGACCGGCTGGCGTGGCTGCCGCAGCGGCCGGTGCTGGTGCCGGGCACCTTGCGGGAGAACCTGGAACTGCTGGGGGCGGGTGACCTCGCCGACCTCGATCGCGCCTGCGCCGCCACCGGATTCGACGCGGTGCTCGCCGAACTGCCGCACGGATGGCAGACCGTCGTCGGCGCGGGCGGACACGGCCTGAGCTTGGGGCAGCGGCAACGGCTGGCGCTGACCCGGATGCTCGCCACACACCGGCCGGTGCTGCTGCTCGACGAGCCGACCGCGCATCTGGACGAGGCGAGCGAGGCGGGCGTGCTCGCCGCGCTGCGCGAGCGGGCCGCCGCGGGGGCGACCGTCGTGGTGGTCGGGCACCGGCCCACCGTGCTGGCGTCCGCCGAGGAGATCGTGCCCGTGCTGGCGAAGGACACGGTGAACGCCTCGTGAGCGCATCATTCCGCCCCGACTCCAACGCGGGCTCCTCCGCTTCGCCTGACTCCGGTTCGGGCTTCGGAGCGGGTTCGAGTGTTGGGGCGGGCATCGGCTCGGGTTCGCTCACCAGGGCCGGGTCCGGGGTCGACGTGCGCTCCGGGGCACAGTGCGGCTCGAGGGGCGGTCTCAACGCCCGCGCGGGCATCGACGCGAGCCCGCGCACCGAGGAAGGAAGCGATGCCGAGCAGCGGCGATCGGGACTCGCGTCGCTGTTCGCGGATCTGCGCACGATCTGGCGGCTGCTCGAACTCGCGCCGATGCGGGTGGGCGTCGCGATCGGGTGGGGCGTGCTGTCCTTCGGCAGCGCGCTCGCCCTGGCGGGGCTGGCCGCCTGGCTGATCGCCCGGGCCTGGCAGATGCCGCCGGTGCTCGACCTGAGCGTCGCCGTAACCGCGGTGCGCGCGCTGGGCATCTCCCGTGGCTTGTGCCGGTACCTGGAGCGGTTGGCGACCCACGATGTCGCGCTGCGTTCCATGACCACGGCGCGCACCAGCGTCTACCGCGAACTGGCGGGATCGGACATCTGGCTGCGCCGCGAACGCCGGTCGTCGGGAGCCGCCGACGGTGCGGGCCGCCCACTGCGCCGCGGCGACCTGCTCGTCCGGGTCGGCAAGGACATCGACGATCTCGGCTCGGTGGTGGTGCGCGCGCTGGTCCCCATCGCCGTCGCGGTGGTACTCGCGCTGGCCGCGGTCGGCGCTATCGCCTTCATTTCACCGGAGGCCGCAGTGATTCTGGCTGCGTCCCTGGCGGTGTCGGCCGTGCTCGCGCCCTGGCTGTCGGCTCGCGCCGCCCGCGAGGCCGAGGTGGCGGTGGTCGCCGATCGCGCTGAGTTCACCGCCCGGGCGCTGACCGTCCTGGATCACGCCCCCGAACTGCGGGTGGCGGGCCGCCTGGACGACACCGTCGCCGCCGCCCGGATGTCCGGGCAGCGCGCGGTGGCCGCCGAGGATTCCGCTGCCGCCCGGACCGCGTGGTCGGCCGCGGCCACACCGCTGGCGATGGGGGCGAGCGTCCTCGGCGCGCTGCTGGTCGGCGTGGCCGTCTACGGCCCCGGCGGAGGTCTGCCCGGCGGCATGACCCCGATGGCGCTGACGATCCTGGTGCTGCTGCCCCTGTCGTCCTTCGAGGCGATGGCCGCGCTTCCCGCCGCCGCCAAGGCCGTCACCACGGCTCGCGCGGCGCTGGGACGCATCGAGCGCGCCGAAGGCGCGGCGTCTCGATCGAACGAAGAGCGCGCCACGGCGACCGCCGACCGCGCTGCCGACCGCTCGATGAGCGGGCCGACGGCGGAACCTACGACAGCCGGTCGACCCGCGACCGGGCACGCCGTCGACGGGGATGGCGAGGGCATGGCGGCAGTCGGGGAAGACTTCCCGTCCGACTTGCCCGATCTGCCACCGGGCCGGCGCATCGCGGTGATCGGTCCCAGCGGTGCGGGCAAGTCGACGCTGCTGATGGCCTGGGCCGGCCTGCTCGACGGCCAGGGCGCCGAGCGTGCGGGCATCACCTTCTTCGCCGAGGACGCGCACCTGTTCGGCACGAGCGTGCTGGAGAACCTGCGCGTCGCCCGTGGCGATCTCACCGAGGCCGAGGCCGAGGACGCCTTGCGCACCGTCGGTCTGGCGGACTGGCTCGACACCCTGCCCGGCGGTGTGCGCACCGATCTCGTCGGTGGCGCGTCGGCGGTGTCGGGCGGTCAGCGCCGACGTCTCCTGCTCGCCCGAGCCCTGGTCTCCCCGGCCCGAGTGCTGCTCCTCGACGAGCCCACCGAGCACATGGAAGCCGACGCGGGCGCCGACCTGCTGCGTGCCCTGCTCGACGCCGACTCCGGCCTGGTGTCGCCGGATCGCGTGGTCGTCGTGGTCACCCATCAGCTCCCCGCCGACCACCGCGCCGACACCGTGGTCAGGGTCGAACCACCCTGGCGGATCGATATCGCGCCCGGCCCCGGCACGCCGGATCCGCGCACCGCGAACGTCGCGGAAAATACATTGCCGACCTCCTGAACAGCGACTACTTTCGTCGGTACACAGGAAGGGAGGTGGTTCGAGGAATGGATAGTTCCAGGACATGTGAGGTGGCTGTCCGCTAGGCGCCCACCACTGGTGGTATCCGCCCGTACGCTGTGCGCCGAGCGAATACCAGGCAGTCACCCGGCCCCCGAGCCCCCGGTCGAGTCCGCCCGGGATCGGTGCAGGCACCAGCCCGCGCCGATACGGCTCGGGGGTCGTTCCTTTTCCGGACCGATCCACGAGAGACCGTTACGCTGGGACAATGACCGTCGAGCCGCTCCCCGACTGGGTGATCCCCCCTGCGGGCGGTTACACCGTAGACGCTTTCCTGGCGTTGCGTGGTCTGCCCAAACACACCGAGTTGATCGACGGGGGTCTTGTCTTCGTGAGCCCGCAGGAGAAGTGGCACCGTCAGGTACTGTCGCTGCTTCGCCGGGAACTCGATCTTCAAGCGCCGCCGCATCTACGGGCCGATCGCGAGATGGCTGTTCGCCTCGGTCCACGGCAGATGCCGGAACCTGACGTCCTCGTCGTCACCACGGCGGCCTTCGAGCGACCCGAGCCCTCCGCGTTCTACCTGGCCGACGATCTCGTGCTCGCGGTCGAGGCGGTCTCTCCGGATTCGGTGGAACGCGACAGGGAGACCAAGCCGCTGAAGTATGCGAACGCCGGCATCCCGCATTTCTGGCGTGTGGAGCGCGGAGCCGATGATCGTGTCGTCGTCTATGCCTACGAACTCGATCCGGCGACGAGGCGCTATGTCCCGGTCGGCATCTTCCACGACCGGGTGCGGATCTCCGCGCCGTTCCCGATCGACATCGATCTGACCGCGCTGGGCCGTCGCGGGTGAGCGGCGGCGTCGGCAGCGAAGGGTTCGGACGAGCCGGTCAGCCGATGTAGCGCTGGAGCCGGGCGGACAGGCGCGGTTCCAGCGGGCCGTCCGCGACGACGCGCTCTTCCACATACGCCAGGTCGCCGCCCTCGACGATGCCGTAGAGGCGCTTGGCGCCGCCGACGACGATGCCGGACTGGCTGCGGATCACCACGTCGGTGGCCAGCTCCCAGGACGACTGGGTCAGCGCGGTGCCGTAGAACAGTTCGACGATGCCGGTGCTGTGGGTCAGCAGCAGCTCGATGACCTCGTCGTTGCCATCCACGCCGACCCGCCAGAAGCCGGTCTCGCGCAGGTCGGGGCCGTCGTAGTCGCCGTCGTCGTCGAGGAACCAGCTCCGCGACTCCCAGCACAGGTAGTCGCCGCCGTCGTGGGAGACGACGATCTGCTGGCCGAAGCGGTAGTCACCACGCGTGGGGTCGTGGCCTTCGCCCTCGCCGCGCCACACGCCCACCATCGGCAGCAGTGCCAGCAAGGCGTGGTCGAGGTCCGGTCCGAGCCGCAGATTCGCGGTGTCCTCGGGCAACGGAAGACCGGGCAGCGCCGGAATGTTGCGGCTGCCGGTGGATTCGGCGCGCTCGGCGGCGTCGGCAATGGCTTGATCACCGCTGCGGTGGGGTGCAGCGGCATTGCCGTTCATGGTGTTACTCGCTCGCTCGGCCGGTTCGGAACCTTCGCTCGCGAGACCGTTCATGACTCGGTGAACAGCCGGTAGAACACGTACAGACCGAACCACGCGATCAGTACCGACACCAGGACCAGCAGAACTTCGAAGAAGAGGACCACGTCGCCGAGTCTATCGACTCCGTTCCCGAGACAGCGCAACGGCCCCGCGGCAACCCGCCGGTGAGTGATCCGGCGGGGCCGCGGGGCCGTTGGAGCCTTGCGGGTCTTGCTCGGTGGTGCCTTACTTGGCGACCGCGACGTCCACGTGGTGGATGCCCGCGCCCTCGGGCCTGACCTCGGCCGAGCCGTTGCCCGCCGAGGACAGCGCGCGCACGGTCCACGAGCCCGGCGCGGCGAAGAAGCGGAAGTCTCCGGTGCCGGAGGCGACGACCTCGGCGGTGAAGTCACCGTTGCCGTCGAGCAGACGCACGAACGCGCCGCCCACCGGCTGACCGTCGGCGCTCAGGACACGGCCGGTGATGACCGTCTCCTTCTCCACGTCGACGCCCGCCGGAATGGCCTGTCCCTGGGTAGGTGCTGCACACATGCTGATTACTCTCCCAACTCGATCGGTGCACCGACGAGGGAGCCGTACTCGGTCCAGCTCCCGTCGTAGTTCTTGACGTTCTGATGGCCCAGCAGCTCCTGCAGGACGAACCAGGTGTGCGAGGAACGCTCGCCGATGCGGCAGTAGGCGATGGTCTCCTTCTCGCCGTCCAGGCCCGCGTCCTTGTAGAGCGCGGCGAGTTCCTCGTCGGACTTGAAGGTGCCGTCCTCGTTGGCGGCCTTGCTCCACGGCACGTTGATCGCGGTGGGAACGTGGCCGGGCCGCTGGCTCTGCTCCTGCGGCAGGTGCGCGGGGGCGAGGATCTTGCCGGAGAACTCGTCGGGCGAACGCACGTCGACCAGGTTCTTGGTGCCGATGGCCGCGATGACCTCGTCACGGAAGGCGCGGATCGACAGGTCCGGCTCGGCGGCCTTGTACTGGGTGGCCGGGCGGTTCACGGCCTCGGTCGACAGCGGGCGGCCGTCGAGCTCCCACTTCTTGCGGCCACCGTCGAGCAGCTTGACGTCGTTGTGGCCGTAGAGCTTGAAGTACCAGTAGGCGTAGGCCGCGAACCAGTTGTTGTTGCCGCCGTAGAGCACGACGGTGTCGTCGTTGGAGATGCCGCGCGCGGAGAGCAGGTCGGAGAACTGCTGCTGGTCGACGAAGTCGCGGCGGACCTGATCCTGCAGATCGGTCTTCCAGTCCAAGCGCACGGCGCCTTCGATGTGACCGGTGTCGTAGGCGGAGGTGTCCTCGTCGACCTCGACGAAGACCACGCCGGGGGTGTTGAGGTTCTCTTCGGCCCAGTCCACGGAGACCAGGACATCGGAGCGAGCCATTGTGTTCCTTTCAGCGATGACAACTGCAGGGTCGGAAGTAACAGTGCAGGTCAGTTCGATGCCGGGGATCCGGCCGGACGGAAACGGGCGACCAGCGGATAGATCCGGCAGCCCAGGCAGATTCCGAACGCGGCGTTGAGGAACGCCGCGAACAGCGCGAAGCCGGCGAACACCGCGCCGACCACGGTGGAGCCGAGCGCGAAGCCCAGCAGGGACACGGCCGCGAAGGCGAAGCCGAGCAGTTGGGCGAAGCGCAGCGGTGGCGTCGGCTCGGTCTCGGTGACCGGGCCCAGTCGCGGTGCGACCAGCGTGCCGAAGATCAGGCCGTAGGGATGCTTACGCGGTCCCGCGAGCGCGCCGACGGCGAACACGACCGCCTGCACCGCGATCAACGCCGCGGCCAGGCCGGGAGCGGCGGAGGCCGCGAGCAGCACCAGCACCAGCACGGCGGTGGTGATCCAGGCGACGAACCGCGGTCCGCGCACATCGACCTGATCGATCGCGCGCCGAGAGGCGGACTCGGTGCGGGGCGGCTCGAGGTGGGAAGACGTCTCGAGGTGAGAGGACATGGTGCGAACTCCTGCGCTGATTGCTTTCGATGGCGGAATGGCCAGGTCGCCGGAGGATCAACCGGAAGGGATCACTCGTGCGGCGGGCAGCGGTCGGCGTCGGATGGAACTTCGGAAGACGGCCGGCCGTCAGCGGCACAGACAGCAACAACCACCGAGTCGACACAGGTCAACTGTGCGACGTCGGGTGAGCATCAGCTCGTGGTTGGCTTGCACGGAAGGCAGTTTACCCAATTCGAGCGGGAAATGGACCGCGGGGTCGGACAGCGGGCGCTCAGCCCTGGTCGGCCACTGTCAAGGGGTCCAGCGCGGAGCGGAGGTCGGCGGTCTTCGGGACGCCGGAGATGCGGAAGCGTTCACGGCCCTCGGTGTCGAAGACGAAGGTCGTCGGCAGCGAGAGCACATTGAGTTCGCGCGCGAGGGCGGGCTCGGCATCGATGTCGATCTCGATGTCGCGCGGCGGTCGCGCGCGATCCGCCAGATCCGCTGTGACGCCGGAGACCACACGCCGCACCGCCGCGCACGGCCCGCACCACTCGGCGGAGAAGTGCAGTACCGCCGGACCAGCCGTGCCGATGCCCGCGGCCGTGAGCAGTTCGGTGCGCCGGGTGTCGGTCACCGGGGCCTCGGTCGGCCTGGCGCGGCCGTCACGGCGCTGCACGAACAGTCCGATGCCCCCGGCGACGACGAGAACGACGATGAGAATTGTGATTTCGGTCATGGCCTCTGCAACTGATCCAGGTCGATGGTCACGTTCTCGCCCCGGCCTTCCACCACGATCTGGCCGCCGAGCGCGAACGCCTTGGTAGGAGTAACGCCGAACGGCAGGTCTTTGGTGTCGATGGTGCGGGAGAACATCGCGAGCACGGCGGGTTCGTCCACCTCGGGCACCACCGCGGGGGTGGCCAGGTCGCTCTCGTCGCTGCGGTGCAGACCGGTGGCGGTGATCCGGATCTGGTCGCCGTCGAGCACGAGATCGGCGTCGACGGCCACCGCGACACCGGTCTGTCCGGCGGCCATGTTCGTCGGCGCACCCGCGCGCGCGACGGTGCCGGTGAGCACGAGCGCACCCTCGGTCGTCATACCCGATCCGCCCGATCCGCCTGTTCCGTCGGATTTGTCCGCCGGGCGCGAATGCACTTGCAGGTCCGGGATGTTGAACAGCCTGCCCAGTTCGGTGGGCCGCACTCGCATGGCGGCCTCGATCCGCTCGACCGGCACCCGTCTGCTGCCGCCCTCGTCGAGCTCCTCCAGGTTCAGCCGGACACCGGTCAGCCTCGCGTCGATGGCGATCTCGCCGGGGATGTCGGGGCGGACGGCCACGGCGGTGATGACCACGCTCTCGAACCTGCCGTCCAGGGCATGGGCGATGAAGGGGAAGCCGTGGATGGTCACCTCGGGGTCGGCGCCGAGGGCGGCTCCCTCGCGCAGGGCGCGGGAGACCTGGTACTCGGAGTAGGCGGCGGCGCCGAAGTCGACGATCACCGCCAAGCCCGCCAGGCACAGCAGCCCGATGATCACCTTGCGCATGTTCGTCCACACTAGTGCGGCCTCCGGTTGCCGGACGCGACGGTCCCGGCGCGGGTACATTCACCCGGACCACGAGGTCATCGGGTTGCACGCGCTAATCTTGCATCCGATCACCTGTAACAGCGATGCGGCTTCGGTGCTCCGGTGTTGCTGCTGCTGCTCGCTTCCGGCACCGCCGCCACACGAAGGCCGTGCTATGAGATGGGAGGAGGGCTTGTGGAGCTGCTCCTGCTGACCTCCGACCCCAACCCTGAGTCGGTGCTGCCCTCGCTCGTGCTACTCGCGCACAATGTGCGACCCGCGCCGACCGAGGTTGCTTCGCTGCTCGAGGCGGGAACCGCGGACGTCGCTCTGGTGGACGCCCGCACCGATCTGGCCGCCGCGCGCGGATTGTGCAGGTTGCTCGGCAGCACCGGGTCGTCGGTGCCGGTCGTGGCGGTACTGACCGAGGGCGGGCTGGTCGCGGTGAACGCGGATTGGGGTCTGGACGACATCCTGCTGCCCGGCACCGGTCCCGCCGAGCTGGACGCCAGGCTTCGGCTGCTCGTCGGTCGCAACGGCGGCGTGGCCAGCCCGGAGAACACCGGCAAGATCACCCTGGGTGAGCTGGTCATCGACGAGGGCACCTACACGGCCCGGCTGCGTGGTCGCCCGCTCGACCTCACCTACAAGGAGTTCGAACTCCTCAAGTACCTCGCTCAGCACGCGGGCCGGGTCTTCACCCGCGCCCAGCTGCTGCAGGAGGTCTGGGGTTACGACTTCTTCGGCGGCACCCGCACCGTGGACGTGCACGTGCGACGTCTGCGCGCCAAACTCGGCAGCGAGTACGAATCGCTGATCGGCACCGTGCGCAACGTCGGCTACAAGGCGGTGCGCCCGGCGCGCTCGTCGGTCAAGGGCGGCGAAGCGGCGGGGGAGGTCACCACCTTTCCCGACGAGGACTCCTCCGATGCGCCCGGTGACGACGCGCTCGCGCCGACCAACAGATCGGCCCAGTAACCGATGAGCGACCTCGTCCTGCGGTGGCAGGAGATCACCGACTCATCGGCCGAGGCGATCCGGGCGTTGCTGGCGCGGGCGCACGCGGCCGACGGTGTCGCGCCGATCTCCGAACAGGCGGTGCTCTCGCTGACCGCGCCCGGCGCGGCGCGGCACCTGCTCGCCGAGCAGGACGGCGTTCTCGCGGGATACGCGAATCTGGTTGCCGCGCACGGCGATCACCCCGCGATGGTGGAGGCGGCGGTCGATCCGGGCCTGCGCGGTCGCGGTATCGGCGCCGAGCTGGTGCACGCCGCGCTGGCCGAGGGCGGTCCTGGCGCACGCATCTGGGCGCACGGCGATCTGCCCGCGGCCAAGAGCGTCGCGGCGCGGCTCGACCTGACGGTTGCCCGCGAGCTGTGGCAGATGCGCCGCGGCTTGGCGACACCCGAGCTACCCGAACTGGAGGTGCCGGAGGGGCTCGTGCTGCGGACCTACGCCGGTCCCGCGGACACCGCCGAGTTGCTTCGCGTCAACAACGCCGCGTTCGACTGGCATCCCGAACAGGGGGGCTGGACCGAACGCGAGATCGAGGCCAGGCGCACCGAGTCCTGGTTCGATCCGGCGGGGCTGTTCATCGTGGCCGAGGCCGCCGCGCCGGAACGGATCCTCGGCTTCCACTGGACCAAGGTGCACACCGAGACCGAGCCGCCGTTGGGTGAGGTCTATGTGGTCGGCATCGATCCGGCGGCGCAGGGCCGTGGCCTGGGGCGCCTGCTCACCCTGGCCGGGCTGCGGTATCTGCGCTCGCGCGGCCTGGACACCGTCCTGCTCTACACCGAGGCCGACAACACCGCGGCGGTTCGCACCTACACGAGACTGGGCTTCGCTCCGTTCCACATCGACGTCGCCTATGGCGCGCCGATCTCCGGTTAGCGCGGCCCGCGGCGGGTAATCGCCGGATGTCGATCCGATGTCGTCGAGATGGCGAACAGCGACCCGGTGGCAAATATCACGCAATTCAGACGCAATCGCGCGATCCTGTTCACCCTGCGTTCATCCTGGCTCGTCCGGCTGTCAACCGGAGAAATCTACTTTGTTCCTTGGGCAACACCACTGTTGCCCGGTGCGCGAGTTCAGTGTGAACGGCCACCATGACCACCCGCCCGGGCCGGTGAGGGACCGGGCGTGTCGGAAGCGATTCCCGGAGGAACAGTGAATCTCAAGCGCAGCAGCGCCCTGGTGGGCGTTCTGGCGGCCGTCGCCATGCCTCTCGTCGCCTGTGGCAGCGACGACAACGCCTCTGACGGCGGCACCGAGGCCAACAGCAGCGTGGCCTGCGGCGGTGCGACCGCGTTGAAGTCGAGCGGTTCGTCGGCTCAGAAGAACGCCATGGAGCGCTTCGTCGCCGCTTACGAGGCCAACTGCGACGGGTACACCCTGAACTACACCTCGAGCGGTTCAGGCGCCGGTGTCAACGAGTTCCTCGGCGGTCAGACCGACTTCGGCGGCACCGACTCGCCGCTGAGCCAGAGCAAGGGCGAGCCCGCCAAGGCGCAGGAACGCTGCGGCTCGCCGGCGTGGAACCTGCCCACCGTCTTCGGCCCGATCGCGATCACCTACAACATCGACGGCGTCACCGATCTGGTGCTGGACGGCCCGACCACGGCCAAGATCTTCAACGGCACCGTCAAGACCTGGGACGCCCCGGAGATCAAGGCGCTGAACCCGAACGCCTCGCTGCCCGCCGCGCCGATCGCGGTGGTCTTCCGCTCCGACGAGTCGGGCACCACCGACAACTTCCAGCTCTACCTCGACGCCGCCTCGGAGGGCGCGTGGGGCAAGGGCGCGGGCAAGTCCTTCGCGGGCGGTGTCGGTGAGGGCGCCAAGGGCAACGAGGGCACCTCGGCCGCGGTGAAGAACACCAAGAACTCCATCACCTACAACGAGTGGTCGTTCGCGAAGGCGCAGAACCTCTCGGTCGCGCGGGTGGTCACCACGGCCGGTCCCGAGCCGGTCGAGCTGACCGTCGAGTCGGCGGGCAAGGCCATCGACAGCGTGAAGATCAAGGGCGAGGGCAACGACCTCGTGCTCGACGTCTCCTCGTTCTACAAGCCGACCGCGGCGGGCGCGTACCCGATCATCCTGCCGACCTACGAGGTCGTCTGCTCGAACTACGCCGACGACGCGACCGCGACCGCCGTCAAGGCGTTCCTGGTGTCGGCCGTCACCAATGGTCAGAACGGCCTCGAGGACAATGGGTACATCCCGATCCCCGAGAAGTTCAAGACCAAGCTGACCGCCGCCATCGACGCCATCTCCTGATCGCGTAGCCATGACCGTGCACCCCGAGGTGGCCGCTGTGGGCCAGTCCGACTCGACTGGCTCGGCAGTGGCTGGAGATACTGCGCTTATGCCGAGTGAACCGAGCACCGAACCGTCCGCCGGGCGGTCGCGGAGCGTCCCCAGTCAGCGATTGGAGGTCGCGTTCCGATCGCTGGCGACAGCGGCCGGTGCGACCATCGTGGCGGCCATCGCGCTGATCGCGCTGTTTCTGCTTATTCGCGCGGTCCCCTCGGTCATGGCGAACGAGGCGAACTTCTTCACCAGTACCGAGTTCAGCACCGGCGATGCCGACCATCTGCGGTTCGGCATCCGCGACCTGTTCATGGTCACGGTGCTGAGCTCGGTGTTCGCTCTGGCCATCGCGGTGCCGATCGGTATCGGCATCGCGCTGTTCATCACCCACTACGCCCCCAAGCAGGTCGCGCGGCCGTTCGCGACCCTGGTCGATCTGCTCGCGGCGGTCCCGTCGATCGTCTTCGGTCTGTGGGGCTTCCTCGTGCTCGCCCCGAAGATCGAGCCGGTGCAGCGGTTCCTGAACGACAACCTCGGCTGGTTCTTCCTGTTCTCCGAGGGCAACGTCTCGATTTCCGGCGGCGGCACCATCTTCACCGCGGGCATCGTGCTCGCCGTGATGATCCTGCCGATCATCACCTCGGTCTCGCGCGAGGTGTTCAACCTGACGCCGGTCTCGCACATCGAGGCGGCCCAGGCGCTCGGCGCGACCAAATGGGAAGTCGTGCGGATGACGGTGCTGCCCTACGGGCGCAGCGGCGTCATCGCCGGATCCATGCTCGGTCTCGGCCGCGCGCTCGGTGAGACCATCGCGGTGCTGATCGTGCTGCGCACGTCGGCACAGGCGGGGAACTGGTCGCTGTTCGACGGCGGCTACACCTTCGCCTCCAAGATCGCTTCGGCGGCATCGGAGTTCAGTTCGCCGCTGCCGACCGGCGCCTACATCGCGGCCGGCTTCGTCCTCTTCGCGCTGACCTTCGTGGTCAACGCGCTGGCCCGGCTCGCCGCAGGCGGAAAGGTGAACGGCTGATGACCACGCTCACGAAGTTCGATCAGCCGGTCAAGGCGCCCACCTTCCGGCATGTGAGTTCCGCGAGGCGCTTCAAGAACAACCTCGCCACCGCCGTGGTGACCCTGTGCTTCGCCATCGCCCTCGTTCCGCTGGGCTGGGTGCTGTGGATGGTGGTCAGCGAGGGCATCAGCGCGATCATGTCCTCGACCTGGTGGACCAACTCGCAGAAGGGCATCCTGCCGGATCAGAGCGGCGGCGGCGTCTACCACGCGATCTACGGCACCATCGTCCAGTCCGCGGTCGCCGCCGTCATCGCGGTGCCGCTGGGCATCATGGCGGCGGTATACCTGGTCGAGTACGGCAAGGGCAGGCTGGCCAAGGTCACCACCTTCATGGTCGACATCCTGGCCGGTGTGCCCTCGATCGTCGCGGCGCTGTTCATCTTCGCGCTGTGGATCGCGACCTTCGGCGCACCGCAGAGCGCCTTCGCCGTGTCGCTGGCACTGGTGCTACTGATGCTGCCGGTGGTGGTGCGCAGCACCGAGGAGATGCTCAAACTCGTGCCCGACGAGTTGCGCGAGGCCTCCTACGCGCTGGGTATCCCGAAGTGGAAGACGATCGTACGGATCGTCATCCCGACCGCCGCGCCGGGCATGATCAGCGGCATGCTGCTGGCGCTGGCCCGCGTGATGGGCGAGACGGCGCCGGTGCTGGTGCTGGTCGGTTACGCCAAGTCCATCAACACCAACCTCTTCGACGGCAACATGGCTTCGCTGCCGCTGCTGATCTACCAGGAACTGGCCAACCCCGAGGCGGCCGGTCGCGAACGAGTCTGGGGTGCGGCGCTCACGCTGATCCTGCTCATCGCGCTGCTGTACGGGGCTGCCGCGGTCGTCAACAAGCTGCTCACGCGGAACCGATAGAAGCGAACGGAAACTCACATGGCCAAGCGGATCGACGTCAAAGAACTCAACATCTTCTACGGCAAGTTCCACGCCGTGGCCGATGTCTCGCTGACCGTGCTGCCGCGGAGCGTGACCGCGTTCATCGGTCCGTCCGGCTGCGGTAAGTCCACCGTGCTGCGTTCGCTGAACCGGATGCATGAGGTGACTCCGAACGCCCGGGTCGAGGGCGCGGTGCTGCTCGACGGCGAGGACATCTACGGCGACAACATCGACCCGGTCGGTGTGCGCCGCACCATCGGCATGGTCTTCCAGCGCCCGAACCCGTTCCCCACCATGTCGATCCGTGACAACGTGGTGGCCGGTCTGCGTCTGCAGGGCGTGCGCGACAAGAAGGAACTCGACGAGGTCGCCGAGCGCTCGCTGCGCGGGGCCAACCTGTGGAACGAGGTCAAGGACCGGCTCGACAAGCCGGGCGGCGGCCTGTCCGGCGGTCAGCAGCAGCGTCTGTGCATCGCCCGCGCCATCGCTGTCTCACCCGACGTGCTGCTGATGGACGAGCCCTGTTCGGCCCTGGACCCGATCTCCACCCTGGCGATCGAGGACCTGATCACCGAACTGAAGAAGGACTACACGATCGTCATCGTCACGCACAACATGCAGCAGGCCGCGCGCGTGAGCGATCAGACCGGCTTCTTCAACCTGGAGGCCCAGGGCAAGCCGGGCAGGCTGATCGAGATCGACGACACCGAGAAGATCTTCTCCAACCCGGGCCAGAAGGCCACCGAGGACTACATCTCGGGCCGCTTCGGCTGATCGGCCGCTTCGGCGGAACCCCGCCTCGGGCGGGCCGGCCGGTCCGGCTCACTCCTCGCTCATGGCGGAAGGCCCGCGCGATAATCGCGCGGGCCTTCCGCCGTGTCGTGGTTCTCAGTTGTCCTTGTCGGGCGGGAGTTCGCCGGTGACCAGGAAGATGACCCGTCTGCCGATCTCGACGGCGTGGTCGGCGAAGCGCTCGTAGTAGCGGCCGAGCAGCGTGATGTCGACCGCGGCGGCGACGCCGTGCTTCCATTCCCGGTCCATCAGCAGGGTGAACAGATGGCGATGCAGGTCGTCCATCGCCTCGTCGTCCTGGTTGAGCTGGGCGGCGCGCTCGGGGTCACGGGATTCGAGCACTTCCCGCGCACTGTGGCCCATGTTGACCGCGATCCGGCCCATCTCGGCGAAGTAGCCGTTGACTTCCTCGGGTAGTGCGGGCTGGGGATGGCGGCGGCGGGTCACCTTCGCCACGTGCACGGCGAGCACGCCCATCCGATTGACATCGTTGACGATCTGGATGGCGCTGACCACCTGACGCAGGTCGCCCGCGACGGGTGCCTGTAGTGCCAGCAGCGCGAACGCGCGTTCCTCCGCGTCGGCGATCAGCTCACCGATGCGATCGCTCTCGCCGATCACCTGCTCGGCGAGCGCGAGGTCGGCCTGGAGCAGCGACTGGGTGGCTCGGTCCATGGCCGAACCCGCCAGATCGGCCATCTCGCCGAGAAGGGAGGCGAGATCGGCCATTTGCTCGTTGTAGATGACACGCATGCTTGCAAAGCGTAGTGCGGTGCGGCAACCACGTCACCAACGGTGGGTTACAAGGAGGGTGCGCAGGTGTTGCCGAGTGCCCGGGAACCGGCGAGGAATCGCCCGGGTGCTCGGTCTCACGCGCACAACTCACCCGCCGCGTTGACGTGCTCCAAATCCTCCGGCAGTTCCAGCGGGGTCTCCTTGGACGCGCCCACCGCGGGCAGTCCGGTGATGGTCTGTCCGATGTCGGTCGGACTCTGCACCACCAATCCGTTCGCCGAGTCGGCGCCGATGACGATCTCCACGAGGCCGCCCAGATCCTCGTCGATTTCCAGGCTCGCGCCCGGCACCGCGCTCGCGACGGTGGCCGCCTCGGCCTCGTAACCGGAGGAGAAGCGCACCTTGGTGACCGAGGAGGTGCCGCCGTCGAAGTTGGCGGTGTTGTAGATGGAGAAGCCCTCGTTGCCGAACCGCGTCGCCGCGGCCGCCGCCAGACCGGAGTAGCCCGAGCCGTTGGAGACCAGCAGGCTGATCGTCTCCGGATCGACCGCCACGTACTCCGGCGGCGCCTGCGGTTCCGGCGGGGCCTGCGGTTGCGGCGCGTCGGTGGTCTGCTCGCCCGGCAGCGGGCGGTCGTCGCGGATCGCGGAGAAGATCGCCTTGATATCGGTCTCGCGCGGGATCTCGTTGCCGTAGGAGGTGGTGCCCGCGGTGGGGATGGTCAGGAAGGTGACCGCGCCCGCCTCGACCTTCTGCAGCGAACGACCCAGCCGCAGCAGATCCTCGGGCTTCACATTGTCGACGAAGGTGTGCTTGGTGAAGGCGTTGATGAAGCCGTTGAGCTTGCCGGGATCGAGCAGGACGTTGCTCGACAGCGCGCCGCGCAGCAGGGAGGCCATGAACCGCTGCTGCCGGTTGATCCGGTCGTAGTCGCTGCGTTCCTCGCCGTAGACGTGACGGGCGCGCACGAAGTTCAGCGCGGTGTGGCCGTCGACCACCTGCTTGCCCGCCTTCTCCAGCACGGTGCCCAGGACGCCGTCCTCGAGCGGCTGGTTCGAGCACACCTCCACGCCGCCGATCGTGTCCACCATCGCCTCGAACCCGGCGAAGTCGATGCCGATGAAGTGGCCGATGTTCAGGCCGGTCATCTTGCGCACCACGTTCACCAGGCAGCGGGGGCCACCCAGGGCGTACACGGCATTGAGCTTGTCGCCCATCGCCGGGGGGAAGGTCTCGTCGGTGTAGTCGGCGTTGTCGTTGTCCCAGCGGTCGCACTGCGGCCGGGTGACGTCCAGATCGCGGGGGAACGACACCGCCACCACCCGGCGCCGGTCCTTCGGGACGTGCACGAGCATGACGGTGTCGGCGCGCGCGCCCTCGGCGTCCTCGAGCGTGCCCGCACCCATCTTGCCGTTCACACCCGCGCGGGTGTCGGTGCCGACGATCAGATAGTTCTCGTCGCCGAGCTGGGCGTCGCCGTCGACCACGTCTTCCGGGTTCCCGTCGAGCGCCGAGACCTGAGTGAAACTGTTGTTCGTCGACTGCAGGTAGCTCCAGCCGCCGCCGGTGGTCAGCAGGGCGAGTACCGCGAACACCGCCGCCATCGAACGGCCCATCGTCTTGGCCCTGCGGCTACGGCGCTGCTTGTCGGCGGCCACCCGCGACAGGGGCGCGCTGGGCACCGATTTCAGCGCGGCCCGTGTGCCGTTCTTCGCCTCGACCCCGTCGGCCTCGGCCTCGACGCCGTCACGAGCCTTCTCGGTCCGGCTGTTGCGGGTGAGCGGCCATCGGCGGCCCGCGCCGCTCTCGTCGTCGGCTACCGGCGCCAGGACGTCGGTGACCTCCTCGGGCCGTTCCGCAGGCAGGGGCTTGCCCTCTGCGCCGCGTGTGCCCCGTGTCGGCGTCGCGGAGACCGGCTGCTGTCCGCCGGTGATGTCCTCGACGACGGGTGAGGTCCGGCCGCGCCGGGGGGACTCGCCCCGGCCCGCCGGTGTGGCGGTACGACGGGGAGAGGGCGGCTCCGCGGCGGTGCCACGCCGCGGCGGGGGGTCGGCCGAGGCGCCGCGCCGGGTGGGGGGAGTGTCGGCCCCGGAAGCGCGACGCGGCGGGGCGGGAGGCTCGGCAGGAGCCGAACGCCGCGCCGCGGGCGCGCCGGGCGGGACGGCACGCGGCGGCGCGCTCGCGGCCTGGTGCCGGGTGGCCGGGACCTCGGGAGTCCCACGACGTGACGCGGCCTCGGTGCTCCGCGCACCGGACTCCCCGCGCGGTGGCGTGGCGGCGGGGGGACGAGCGGGTGGGGCCGAGGGGGCGGCGTCGTGCCGGGCGGATCGCGCACCGTCGGGGTCGGCGCGACGGCGGCGCGAGATGCGTTCGCTGTCGACCTTCTCGACGAGGTCTGCAACGGTCAGCGGGGTCGCGTCGTCGTCGGTCTCACCGTGCCTCGAACGTCGGGGGGTCCACACGCCCTCCTGCTCGTTCTCCGCCGCGGGAGCACGCTCCCACGGGGCACGACCTCCGGGCCGCTGGGCATGCCCGTGCCGATCGTCACCCACCAACGAACCTCGCTTTACTTCTCTGCTGTCGCTTGGGCCGAGCTCGACCAGCACGAAACGATTTCGCCAATGATAACGATTCCGCCACGGCCAGGCAGGCCGGTGTGAAATCCGCTACGCCGCAACAGCGTTTCCGCAGTTCAGCCCCCGCTGTGCATGACATCGGCCGCCGTCGGGACCGCGGGATCGTCGGGATCGTCGAGCCAGCCGTGTGGCAGCGCCACCTTGCCCGGCGAACCCTGACGCCCGCGGGGGCCCTCCGCGTCCCGCGGAAAAGGCGCCTCCGGATCGAGCTGCTCGATCAGATCGCCGAGCTGGTTCAGGCTCGACACCGTCGCGAACGAGCGGCGCAGATCGGCCCCGACCGGGAAGCCCATCAGATACCAGGCCATGTGCTTGCGCAGATCGCGCATCGCCTTGTCCTCGCCGAGGTGCTCCGACAGCAGCGTTCCGTGCCGGTACAGGATCTCGCCCACCCGCCCGAGGTTCGGTGGCGCGGGCAGCGGCTCACCGCGCAGCGCGGCCTGCAACTCGGCGAACAGCCACGGCCTGCCCAGGCAGCCGCGCCCGACCACGACGCCGTCGCATCCTGTCTCGTCCATCATCCGCACCGCGTCCTCCGCGGCGAAGATGTCGCCGTTGCCCAGCACCGGGATGGTGGTGACCGCTTCCTTGAGCCGGGCGATGGCCGACCAGTCCGCCTGTCCGGAGTAGCGCTGGGCGGCGGTGCGCGCGTGCAACGCGACCGCTCGGGCGCCCTCGGCCTCGGCGATGCGGCCCGCGTCCAGGTAGGTGAGGTGTTCGTCGTCGATGCCGATGCGGAACTTCACCGTCACCGGCACGCCGGCCGGCTCGGCCGCGGCGACCATGGCCCGCACGATGCGGGCGAACAGCGCCCGCTTGTAGGGCAGTGCCGCGCCGCCGCCGAGCCGGGTCACCTTGGGTACCGGACAGCCGAGGTTCATGTCGATGTGATCGGCCCAGCCCTCGCCGACGATGATGCGCACGGCCTCGCCGAGCGTCTCCGGGTCGACGCCGTAGAGCTGCATCGAACGCGGATGTTCGTCGGCGTCGAAGGACATCATGTGCAGCGTCTTCTCGTTGCGTTCCACCACCGCGCGCGCGGTGATCATCTCGCAGACGTAGATCGACGTCGGGCTGCCGAACTCCCGGCACAGCTTGCGGAACGCCAGATTGGTGATGCCCGCCATCGGCGCGAGCACGACCGGCGGGTCGACCGGATACGGGCCGATCCGCAGCGTCGCCTTCGCCTCGGTAGTCATCGTCACGGTCTCCAGTCTCTCATCACTGCCCCGCGGCAGGCCGGACGCCCGAACCGGGTGTACGACCCGCCACACGCCCGACAGACGAGAGCACCGCCTCCGGAAGCCCGGCGGCGGTGCCATGAGGTCGTGCGAGGGCGCGGAGATCAGCCCGCGGTCGCCCCCGTGAGTTCACGCTTCTTCGCCTCGCGCGCCAGCATGCGGTCGCGCTGTTCCTCGAACTTGACGACGTCCTGGGACAGCTTCTCCAGGAAGGCGGCCAGCCGCTCACGTGTCTGCTCACCGCGTGCGGTGAAGTCGTTGCGCTCGAAGACGTCCCACTTCTTGAGCACGGGCTGCACCACCTCTTCGAGGTGCTGGCGCAGGTCGTAGATGCCGTGCTTGGCCATCAGCACGCCGTTGCGGCGGAAGTTGGGCATGCCCGCGCCGGGCATCTGGAAGTTCTCCAGGATCAAGGTGATCGCCTCGATCGCCTGGTCGGGCACCAGGTCCAGGGCCGCGCCGCACATGTTGCGGTAGAAGATCATGTGCAGGTTCTCGTCCGCGGCCACGCGCTGCAACATGCGGTCGGCGATGGGATCGTCGCAGACCCTGCCGGTGTTGCGGTGGCTCACGCGGGTGGCGAGTTCCTGGAAGGTGACGTAGGCGACAGAGTGCAGGAAGCCGGCGTCGGCGTCGGCGGGGGAGGCGAATCCGTTGGTCATGTGGATCATGCGCGCTTCTTCGAGCGCGACCGGATCCACGCCGCGGGTGACGACCAGGTAGTCACGCATCACGATGCCGTGACGGTTCTCCTCGGCGGTCCAGCGACCGACCCAGGTTCCCCAGGCACCGTCCTGGGAGAAGTTCTCGGCGATCTCCCGGTGGTAGGACGGCAGATTGTCCTCGGTGAGCAGGTTGGTGATCATGGCCGCCTTGGCGACCTCGCTCAGCTTGGACTGCTCCGGGTCCCAGTCCACGCCGCCGAGCGCCGCGAAGTTGCGGCCTTCGTCCCACGGGACGTAGTCGTGCGGATGCCATTCCTTGGCCAGGGAGAGGTGACGGTTGACGTTTTCCTCGGCAACCGGCTCCAACTCCGTGAGCAGCTCGAGTTGAGTCAGATCCCTTGCCATGTATCAGCCCTTCATAGTCTGCGTGCACTCTTGCAGGTGGTTTGTCGGAGCGGACCGTGCCCGATGCGGCCATACCTTACGGCACCGTAGGTGTGACACGAAACGCTCTCGGAGGTGTGAATCCGAAGTGCGGACCGAAGTCCTCACGCCGGACGACGATGGTCCCCGCGACGGCATCGCCGCAGGATGCGGCCACCTCGAGTGTATGCGCGAACGGGCGGCGAGTGGGCGGGAAGCCCCGCGCCGCGACCCTCGTTCCCGTCTCTATCGGTCCGGCGCCCGATTCGTTAGCGCCGGTCTCGCGCCGCGTGCGAAACGCCGACTGCGCTGGGCCGACGGCGGAACCGGCGCGCGCGGCGTCGGTCGCCGGCCCGCTGTGCCTGTTCACGCACTCGGCTCCGGTAGCCCTGTGTCGATTCACGCCGGGTCTGATCAGCCCGGATGCCGCTTTTCGCCCACTGTGGTCGCGTACCAGGCACAACGGCCTTCCATCGATGTGATGAACGGAGCGGGTCGCCGGAGGGGCCGGGGCGCTCGAAGGGAGTTGTCGGCGCCGCCCAGGGAGAGGTGGGCCGCGGCGGAGAGCGGCGGCCGGGCCGGGGCCGAAGACGAGGACGGGCGCCCGGTCGACCGGGCGCCCGTCCGATGTGCCCCCACCAGGGCTCGAACCTGGGACCTGCGGATTAAAAGTCCGTAGCTCTACCAACTGAGCTATAGGGGCGTGTGCGGCAAGTGTAGTGCGCCGGGTCCTCGTTCGGGAAACCGGGAGTGTGAACCTCCGGGGGGTGCGTGGGGAGGGGCCGGCGCGGGCTGCGTGTGGCCGATCGGGTGGGTGGGAAAGCGTTGAGCCTCAGCTTTGTTCATTTCGGCGTCCGCTGGATAGTATCGAATCATGTTGCCTACCAACCAGTTTGGTTTCGCTTCGGTAGGCCACCCGGAGGGAGTGTGAGCGCGGTGCTCGGGACCGACCGCCCCGGGCGGCCTGCGCGGCCGATGTGGTCCTCGGATCGGGCTCCGCGACGCGGCGGCGCGGGTGCTGTGGCGAATTGTAAATACCCGCTGCGCAGACCTTTTGGATTGCGAACTGTTAGCTGTGTGCGAAGTGTGTCGAGTGGGCTATCGGACTCCCCGGTTTGCCGCGTGTCGGATCGTGATTGCGGGTACCGTGGCGCATTGATGAATTGCGGGCGAATCGCCGATTTCGGTGATACGTCTTCCGGTGACGCGGATCTCGGCGATGCGCCGCCGGTGAATCGCCGTTGCGAGGGGGTCGTCATCGCGTCCGGCGATCGGATTTCGATGCGTCATTGTGGTGTCCGCACACAGCAACGATTGCCGCAGGAGGCTGATCGGAGACAGGTCCGGAGACGTAGGTGGGCCCGGGTGCGCACCCCCTGCGGCGCACCCGGGCACAACGAATTATACCAGCCGGTGTGTTATTGGTAACTCGGCCATATTCATACCGAAAGTATGAATTGAACCGAAGAAACCGGCTCGAAGTATTCAATTATTCAACAAGTGCGCCAGGGGTCCGTTCCTACGGGGGGCTTCGAATGGCGGTGAGTAGCTTCGGAGGCGTTTCGAGCATGGCACGGCAGCAAGAGCGGGCCCGCCGGACACGGGCGGCGATAATCAGGTCCGCGGCCGTCGAATTCGGTAAGAGCGGCTATGCCGCGGCATCGCTGAACAGAATCCTGGAAGGGTCGCGCGCGACCAAGGGAGCGATGTACTTCCACTTCGACTCCAAGGAAGAACTGGCCAGGGCGGTGCTGGAGACGGCGGTGGAGCGTTACCGCGCCACTGCCGAACGCTGGCTCGCTCGAACCGATCTGGGCCCACTCGACGTGCTGCACGGCATGCTCGACGAGCTGGCCCTGCGTCTCGAACACGACATCATCGTGCAGGCGGAATACCGGCTGATCATCGAGCCCGACTTCTATCGCGATGTCCAGGCGGGCGGCGGGCGTATCCTCATCCGGGCCACGCGCTCGCTGGCGCTGCGGGCCGTCGAGCACGGACAGCTGCGTGAGGACGCCGATCCGGATCGCTTCACGCGCACGCTGAGCGCGGCGCTGGCCGGCCAGCGCTATCTGGTCGATCTGCCCGGCGTGGCGGCCGATCTGCGTGGCCGGTTCCAGGAGGCGCTGGAGGTCGTCGTCGAGTCGATGGCGACGCCGGAGTGGCGGGAGAAGTTCGCCGTCGACGGGTGGGCTGCGTCGGCGCGGCTGGAAGAGCTCGGTTTGGGCGTCTGACCAGCCGATTTGGAACTCTCGGCGATGCTGTCATAAGCTATGCGAGCTCCCAACGGAACACCGTTGAAAGCCGGTCCGGAGAAATCCGGGGCGAGCCCCCTTCGTCTAGCGGCCTAGGACGCCGCCCTTTCAAGGCGGTAGCGCGGGTTCGAATCCCGTAGGGGGTACGGTCTTCGGACTGTTGGTAGCACAGCAAGGCCCTGTGGCGCAGTTGGTTAGCGCGCCGCCCTGTCACGGCGGAGGTCGCGGGTTCGAGTCCCGTCAGGGTCGCAAGTAAGCGCCGGAGAGATCCGGCGCTTCGCGTATGGCATTCGGAACGGGTGCCTGCGGCCAGGTAGCTCAGTTGGTACGAGCGTCCGCCTGAAAAGCGGAAGGTCGCCGGTTCGATCCCGGCCCTGGCCACGTCATCCCCCTGGAGCAGTATCCGGCCAGGGGGATTTTTCGTCTGTGCAGCCGGCCGGGGCCGGAGATGCGATGCTGGAGGCATGGCTGAACGGTGGTACTACTGCTTGAAGCACCAGCGGGCCGAGCAGGGCAGGCAGTGCTGGTTCCAGGATCGGATGGGTCCGTATCCGGATCGGGCCACGGCCGAGCGGGCGCTGGAGATCGTGCGGGCGCGCAACGAGCGTGAGGACGCCCGCGATCGGTCCTGGCGCGAGGGCGACTGACAAGCGCCGCTGCGCGGCAACCGTTTTCACCGGCCCGAGCCGCCGCCACCGGTGTGCGGGTACGTTGCCGCAGGTCGGTGACTCGATCCCGGTCCGGCGTCCGGTCGCGGCCGCTCAGCTGCTCATCAGGCGGATCGAGTACGGTTTCTCGGTAATCGACTATCGCTCGTACCGGTCCGGCGTGGGCCTGCGAGCTGGACAGGTGAGCAGGGAGGGCGACCCTTGAGGGTTACCGTTGTTGTGCCGACCTACAACGAGCGGGAGAATCTGCCGGTGGCGGTGGACCGGCTGACCGCGCTGGCGGTGCCCGACCTGCACATCCTCGTCGTGGACGACAACTCTCCGGACGGTACGGGCGAGGTGGCCGACAAGCTGGCCATCGAACTGCCCGACGTGGTGGGAGTGCTGCACCGCACCGAGAAGGACGGCCTCGGCCGCGCCTATGTCGCGGGCATCACCCGCGCGCTGGACGAGGGCGCCGACGTGGTCATCCAGATGGACGCCGATCTCTCGCACCCCGCCGAGGTGATCCCGGCGATGCTGGCGAAGCTGAGCGAATCCGACGCGGGTGTGGTGCTCGGATCCCGCTACGTGCCCGGCGGCTCCACCGCCGAGGAGTGGAAGTGGTACCGCAAGGCGCTCTCGGCCTGGGCCAACTTCTACGTCAACCTCATCCTGCGCCTCGGGGTGAAGGATGCCACCGCCGGCTTCAAGGCGTGGAAGGCCGACACCCTGCGCGCCATCGACGTGGCCTCCATCCGCAGCAACGGCTACTCGTTCCAGGTGGAGATGAACTACCGGGCTGTCCGCAAGGGCATCGCCATCGCCGAGGTGCCGATCCGTTTCGAGGAGCGGACCCTCGGCGCGTCCAAGATGAGTCTGAAGGTGCAGCTGGAGTCGGCGCTGATGCCGTGGAAGCTGCTGTTCGGCCGTTCGGTCTGACTCAGCCCTTCCGGGCCTGCCGCTGCCGTTTCGGCCGGGGCCTCGCCGCCTCGTCGGGTTCGGGCCAGTCGAGCAGGGTGTCGACGAAGAGCTGCCGCACCTGTTCGGCCCGTAGGTCCAGTTCGGCGAGATTCCAGTCACCTACGTCGACGGGTTCCAGGATCGCTACGTCCACCGTGCCCGCGCGCGCGACCATCGAATTGCGTCTGGCGATCTCACCGGCGTTGCGGATCACCACCGGGATGATCGGCACGCCCGCCTGATGGGCGATGTGGAAGGCGCCCTTCTTGAAGGGGCCCACCGCGGGGGAGTAGGACCGGGTGCCCTCCGGTGAAACGGCGATGGACAGCCCCTCGCGCAGGGTGTGGACCACCGGCGCCAGCGCGGCCCTGGCCTTCTCGGTGCTGGACCGGTCGATGAAGGTCACGCCCACGAAGCGCATGAGCGGTCCGAAGACCGGATTCCGGGTCAGTTCCTTCTTCCCGATTCCGGTCACGCCGCCGTGCAGGACGTGCGGGACGATGATCACGTCGAACTGGCTCTGGTGATTGAACAGGAACACCGCCGGTCGCGGTGAGCGCGCGTTGCGGGCACCGGTCACCCGGACCCGCACCCCGACCGTGGCCAGCGTCGCCGCTGTCCCGTAGGCCATCAGCCCGTCGGCCATCGCGCGTCGCTCGCGGGTGGAGGACTTGGCCAGCACGCCGGACAACGCGCCGAGCAGCAGCGCGACGAATCCGGCGACAGTCCGCACGTAGTCGACGAGCCGGGGATCGCGTCTGCGCCGGAACGACACCACCGGCCAGTCGTGATCGACGGCGGCCGCGCGCAGAATCCGATCGGGATCGATCACCACCGGGTGCGCGGTCAGGGCCAGCAGCGGTTGATCGGTGGTCGCGCCGCTGTAGGCGTAGCCGGCCGTCGGGGCGAGGCCGCGTTCGGTCGCGAAGGCCCGCACGGCTCGAGCTTTGCCGTTGCGCCACAGTGTCTTGCCCGCCACGTAGCCGGTGAGCGCGCCGTCGGCGTCGGTGTCCATCGCCGTGCACAGCACGTGCTCGATGCCGAGTTCGGCGGCCACCGGCGCGACCTGGAACTCGGTCAGCGCGCTCACCAGCACCACGGTGTGTCCCCGCGCCAGGTGCGTCTGGACCAGCTGCCACGCTTCGGGGAACAGGTAGCCGTAGACCTCGCGCCGGAACAGCCGGACACCCAGCTCGGCGAGCTCGTCGCGGCGCCGCCCGGCCAGTCGCGCCGCGGCCTGGTGCAGGAAACGGCTGTAGCCGCCGTCGGTCAGCGCGGGCTCGAAGCCGTCGAGCAGGATGCGGGCGGCGGGGTCGCGGACGCCGCCCGGCCGGGTGCGGCGCAGCACCGAGGGCCCGGTGAACCCGTCCAGCACGGCGGACAGGTCGAAAACCGCGAGCACCTCGGGCCCGGCCGGTCCGGAGCGGATGCGCGCGAGCAGTTCGGTGAGGTCCTGTGTCCTTGCCGGGTCGCTCATCGCTGCCGGGTCGTTCATCGTGTCACCGGGCCGAGCGTGTTGGACGGGTCGAGATTGGCCGCCAGGGAGATGCGGGAACTGATGGCGCGCAGCTGGGTGGCGAACTCGGCGCGCCGCCGGGTGAGGTCGGTGCGGTCGGCGGCGGCTGTCGCCTCGGCCGGCTCGATCAGGTGGTAGTTGTCGGCGAGGGCGATCGCGCTGGAGAACAGCTCGGTGGACACCGATTCCGGGCTGTGCAGGCGCCGTTGCAGCAGCATCTGCTTGCCCACCGACACGCATTCGGCGATCAGTTCCTTGCGGTCGATCGGCGCGGCGGCGTCCTTGTCGGCCAGGCGTTCGGCGACCACCAGTTGCGCGTCGAAGAACGAACGCAGCACGCGGTGAGCCATCATGAAGCCCGAGCCGCGCAGCCGCGCCACGATCTCGCTGCCCTGGGTCTCCCTGCCCCTGCTGTTCCACTCCGGGTCGACCAGCAGCATCTCGGCGGTGATCCGCTCGGAGAACTCGGCGCGGTCGGGGAAGAAGAACTCGAACTTGAGCAGATCGCGCAACCGGAACGCCTCCTCCCAGCCCGCGCGCAGATTGTCGTCGACGGCTTCGATCGCGGCCAGCACCGACAGCTCCATGATGGCGCGGTCGACGAACCAGTGCACCGCGCTGTTGCGATAGAACGCGGCTTCCAGATGCGCGCCGCTCTCGATCGAGTACACCGGCTCGATGCCGCCGCGGTAGACCGTCACCACTCTGGCCAGCGAGAGCTGTTCGAGTACGACGGCGAGCGAGGGTTCCTCGGTCAGCGCGGTGAGTTCGCCGGAGGGCAGTCTCCGGCGGCGGATGTAATCGATGACCGGGGCGAGCAGTGCGCGGACCTCGCCGAGGGTGAGGGCGCGCTGTTCGACGCCGAGCAGGGCCAGGGTGGCCAGCGCGTTCACCGTGATCGGCGTGACGTTGTTGATGCCGACGGCCACCTCGAAGGCCAGCAGTTGCACGGCGCGGCGCTCCTTCTCCGCGATCTCCTGCTCGGCGGGCGTCGGGGCGGGTGCCGCGCTGTCGGGGCCGTGCAGCGGAATGGTGACCGGCGGTGTGTGCATCGGGTCGCCGAGCGCGCTCAGGCGAGCGCGCGCCGAGAGCGGTTCGCCGAAGCGGACGTAGACGTGTCCGGCCGAATGTTGTTGCGAGCGGATGTAACGGGCCAGCCAGGTCAGGCCCTCGGGCTTCTTGCGTCCCCCCAGTTGTTCGGTGGCGATGGCGCCGAGTTCGTTGAGACGTTCGTAGGTGATCGAGACAGGCACCAGCATGACGTCGTCGACGCGATGGGCGCGCACCGCGGCGGCCAGGTAGTTCAGCAGGCCGTAGCGCGGCGGTCGCAGTTTGCCGGTCCTGGTTCGCCCGCCCTCGAAGTACCACTCCAGGTTGAATCGCTTGCTGAGCAGATAGGCGAAGTACTCCTCGACGACCGCCTTGTAGACCTCGTCGTCGCCGAAGCTGCGGCGGATGAAGACCGTGCCGGTGCGCCGGGCGATCGGACCGATGGGCCAGAACCGCAGGTTGGCTCCGCCGATGACGTGATTGGGTGGGAAGTCGTTGCGCGCCAGTACATCGCCGAGCACGAACGCGTCCACATAGGAGCGGTGCGACGGCAGGAAGACCAGCGGACAGGTGCGGTTGAGCTCGCGCAGCCGGTCCAGGCCGGTGTCGTCGGTGTCGACCTTCCAGGTGGAGGCGTGTACCGGGCGCATGGCTTGGGTGAACAGGTCCGACACCATCCGCGACTGGGCCGCCACCAGTTCGTTGAGCCCCTTCTCCGCGCGCCGGTACACATCCTGCGGATCGGCGTCGATCTGATCGGCGATCAATCGCAGGCGGCGCAGGAACTCCGGCGAATCCAGGATCTCCTCGGCTACCAGCCGGGGGACCTTGTAACGGTCGCCGATCACGGCGCGCTCGGCGCGCTCCAGCGCGACCACCGCGGCGCGCACGATGGCACGCGCGAAGGGCTCTCCGCTTCCCGCGGTGTGCAGGGCGGCGGCCTCGGGGTTCTTGGCGCGCAGCTTGCTGAGCGGAGCGGGTGCCCCGGTGAGCACGACGTGCCGGTCGGGGGCCGTGCGCGCGAGCCTGCGTTGCACGAGCCGATTGGGCTTGCGCGGATCGGTCAGTGTGACCAGGTCGCCGAAGCTCATGCGCCGCACGCCGTCGCGTTCTTTCGGCAGCCACAGCACCCGCACGGGGACCACCAGTGGATCGTCCCGGCGGCCGATCAGCCGGGCCGCGACCGCGGTGGCGTCCAGATCGATCTGGGTGACCGGGGCGTCGGTGCCGAGTTCCGCCGCGATGCCGCCTTCGGCCAGCCAGGTGCCGATCAGTTCGCGCTCGACGCCGGAGGACGCGTCCACCAGGGCGACCACCGATCGTGGTGCCGGGTGTGGCGGCTGCGAATCGGCGGGCTCGATCATGGGGCCTCCGTCTGCCTGTCGGCCCGCCGCCCGATGCGGCGGGGTCGCGAGTCACGGCACCCCATTGTCTCGCGTGCGGTGATCTTGCGCCCTGACTTCACGACCCGAGTTCGCCGAGGCGATGGCGCGCTGCCGAGCGCACCCACCCGCGAGGCAGGTAATGCTAACCTTACTTCGCATCAAGTTAGGTCATCTTAATTCTGGAGGATCGTTGTCGACGACGGATGAGCGCTCTCGCGTTGAGTATGTAACCGATCCGGCGGCGGCGATGTCCCGATTGGCGAGCGCGGATCGTTTCGGCGAATACGTGATGTACGAGCGCCCCGGACAGTGGATCTTCGCCGCCGACCCGATCGGCAGTATCGAGCTCGACGCCACCGAGCTGCGGGTCAGCTGGGCGGGCGAGACCACGGTGACGGCGTGGGAGGGCTCGCCCGCCCGCGCCCTCGATCGCGCCCTGGCCATGCTGCCCGCGCACTCCGCCCACGCCTACGGCTGGATCGGATTCGAATTCTGCGCCTGGGCACTGCAGGCGAGGGCCCACGTCGACGAGCGGATGTCGCTGGCGCATCTGATGATTCCGCGCATCGAGGTGACCGTCGACGAGTCCGGCGTGCGGATCTCGGGCGCGAGCCCTCGGGAGGCCGCCGACATCCACGATCTCATCGCGGACTCGCAGGACACCGAACTGCCGCACGCTCAGCCGATCGACGTGCGCGTCGACCCGACCGGGTATCGGGACAGGGTCGCCGAGGCCGTCGCCGAGATCGGCGCCGGCAGGTATCAGAAAGTCATCCTGTCGCGAAAGGTGGATCTGCCCTTCATCGTCGACGTGCCCGCCACCTACCGCCTCGGTCGCGCCAACAACACCCCGGCGCGCTCCTACCTGCTGCGCCTGGGTGGCCTGGAGTCGGCCGGTTTCAGCCCGGAGCTGGTGGTGTCCGTCGACGACGACCGCGTGGTCACCACCGAGCCGCTGGCGGGCACCCGCGCCTTCGGCCGCGGCCACGCCGAGGACATGGCCGCGCGCGCCGACCTGGTCAGCGACCCGAAAGAGATCGTGGAGCACGCCATCTCGGTGCAGCTGTCCTTCGCCGAGATCAGTTCGGTCGCCGATCCCGGCACCCCGGCGGTGTCGGACTTCATGGCGGTGCGCGAGCGCGGCAGCGTGCAGCATCTGGCCTCGACGGTGCGTGGCACGCTGGCCGCCGATCGTTCCGGCTGGGACGCCCTCGAGGTGCTGTTCCCGTCGGTCACCGCGTCGGGCATCCCGAAGCGTGAGGGCGTGGATTCGGTCTTCCGGCTCGACGGCGCGCCGCGCGGGCTGTATTCCGGTGCGGTGGTGACGGTTTCGCCGACCGGCGCGTTGGAGGCGACGCTGGTGCTGCGCGCGGTCTACCAGACCGCCGAGGGCGCGTGGCTGCGCGCGGGCGCGGGCGTGGTGGGTCAGTCCGAGCCGGAGCGGGAGTTCGAGGAGACCTGCGAGAAGCTCGGCAGTATCGCTCCCTACGTGGTCAAGGCCTGACCGGCCGCCGCGCGAACACGCACGGGCGGCGTATCTTTCGGATGCGCCGCCCGCTTCCTCCCGGGTCGGACTCGTAGACCCGGTCCGATCCGCCGAGTCCGTCCCGGCTGTGCCGGTAGCCCGCTCCGCGCGGCCGGGACCGCCACCGGGGTGACGGGCCGGACCGGGCGGGCCGGTCAGCTGTAGGTGGCGCGCAGTGCCTTCTTGTCGATCTTGCCGACCGCCGTGATCGGCAGCACATCGGATTGCCGCAGCACATCGGGCAGCTTGTAGGTGGCCAGGCCACGCTCGGTGAGGAAGGTCTTGATCCTCGGCAGGCTCGGCATCTCGCCGTCGACGACCAGCACCGCGCACACCTTCTCGCCCAGGGCCGCGTCCGGCAGGCCGACCGCGGCCGCGTGCCGGACCGCCGGGTACGCCAGCAGGTGTTCCTCGAGTTCGTCGCAGGAGATGTTCTCGCCACCACGGTTGATGACGTCCTTGATCCGGCCGGAGACGATCAGGTGCCCGGATTCCAGGCGTCGCACCAGATCACCACTGCGGTAGTAGCCGTCGGGGGTGAACGCGCGGGCATTGTGCTCGGGGGCCCGATAGTAGCCGCGCAGAGTGTAGGGGCCGCGGGTCAGCAGCTCGCCCTCCTCGCCGAGCGCGACGTCGTTGCCCTCGGCGTCGACCACGCGCAGCTCGTCGGCGGGCGACATCGGCCTGCCCTGGGTGGTGCAGATCAGCTCGTCGGGATCGTCGAGCCGGGTGTAGTTGAGCAGGCCCTCGGCCATACCGAAGACCTGCTGGAGCCGCGCGCCCAGCGCGGGTGTGACCTCCCTGGCGTTCACGTCGGCCAGCCGCGCGCCGCCGACCTGCAGCAGGCGCAGTGAACTCAGATCGGCTTGCTCCCATTCCACGGCCGCGCAGTACAACTGGGCCAGCGGCGGCACCACGGCCGTCACCGTCACGCCGTGGCGCTCGATGGCGGCGAAGGCGTTCTCCGGGCTCGGATCGCCGACGAAGCACACCGAGGCGCCGACGCTCACGCTGCCGAGGATGCCGGGGCAGGCGAGCGGGAAGTTGTGCGCCGCGGGCAGGGTCGCCAGATACACGTCGTCGGCGGTGAGTTCGCAGATCTCGGCGCTGCCGGTGGCGTTGTAGACGTAGTCGTCGTGGGTGCGCGCGATCAGCTTGGGCAGGCCGGTGGTGCCGCCGGAGACCAGCATCAAGGCGATGTCGGAGGGATCGATCGCGGGCAGCGAATCACCGTCGCGGCCGATGCTGTTCAGATCGGTGAACGGTCCGGGGTCGCCGAGTACCAGGACGTGGCGCAGGCTCGGGACCTTCTCCCGCACGGTCGCGGCCAGATCGCGGTAGTCGAAGTCGCCGAAGGTGTCGGCGATGATGTAGCCCACCGCCTCCGACAGCGCGGTCAGATGCTCGATCTCGGCTCTGCGGTGCGCGGGCAGGGTCAGCACCGGGATGGCGCCCGCACGCAGCAGGCCGAACAGGACCGTCAGGAATTCCGGCACGTTCGGCAACTGGACGACCACTCGGTCGCCGGGCGCGATGCCCAGGGCGATCAGGCCGTGCGCGATGCGGTCGGCTTCGGCGTCCACCCAGGCGTAGTCCCGGGCGCCCTCGTCGGTGCGCAGGGCGACGCGCTCGGGATGCCGCTTCGCGGTGGCGCGCAGCAGGTCGCCGAGCGACGTGCCGGTCCAGTAGCCCGCGGCCCGGTACGCCTGTGCGGTCTCGGCGGGGAAGGGCACATAGCCGTCCCGGTGGTCGGTGGTTGTCGTCACGATTCCTCGCTGGGTCCGGTCGTATCAGATGAGGTTAGGCAACCCTATCTGAATGGCCGGTGGCGGCTGATCATCCGGGCTAGACTCATCGCATGAGTCGCTGGGAAGCCGTGGATATCCCCGATCAGACCGGCCGGATCTTCGTGGTCACCGGCGCCAACGGCGGCCTCGGCGCGGTCACCGCCCGGGCCTTGGCGGCCAAGGGTGCCCAGGTGATCATGGCGTGCCGTGATCTGGCCAAGGCCGAACGCGTCGCTGCGGATCTCGGGTCGCGCGCCGACGTGCGTTCGCTCGATCTGGCCGACCTGTCCTCGGTGCGCGCCTTCGCCGCGGGCATCGATCGCGTCGACGTGCTGATCAACAATGCCGGGGTGATGGCGGTGCCGAAGCGTCGCACCGCCGACGGCTTCGAAATGCAGGTCGGCACCAACCATCTCGGTCATTTCGCGCTCACCGGACTGTTACTGGACAAGATCGCCGATCGGGTGGTCACCGTCTCCAGCGGCGCGCACACCGTGGGCAAGATCGACCTGAACGATCTGAACTGGGAGCGCAGGCGGTATCGACGCTGGCTCGCCTACGGACAGGCCAAGCTGGCGAACCTGATGTTCGCCTACGAGTTGCAGCGCAGGCTCACCGCGGCCGGCTCGCCGATCCTCTCGGTGGCCGCCCATCCCGGCTACGCGGCGACGGATCTGCAGTCACACACCGAATCGTTCATGGATTCGTTCATGGCCGTGGGTAACCGGCTGCTGGCCCAGAGCGCCGAGAACGGTGCGCTGCCACAGCTTTTCGCCGCCACCGAGCCGGTCGAGCCAGGCGCCTTCTACGGTCCCGACACGTTCGGCGGCATGCGCGGCCACCCCGCTCGCTGCGGGTCGACGAAGGCCTCGCGCGACGAGACGGTGGCGCGTGAACTGTTCGCGCTGTCCGAGCGCCTCACCGGAGTCACCTACTCGATCTGACTACCGCGAGTTCGGGCTGTCCGAGCGCTGATTGTCCGAGCATTGTGATGGCCGTCACTTCTCGGGGTGTCACACTCCGGTGGTCCGCGGCGTCGTCTGTGTGTGAGCCGCTCGGCGGGAGGCCGGGCGCGAGACAGGCGAGGAGCAGATCATGGAACAGCGGTTCGACTACGCGGGGAACGCTCTCGGCGCGAAGTTCGTCAAGCGGATCAACAACGCGGGCATGGTCGTGGGCGAGTCCACGCTGGCCCCGGCCACCCGTGAACTGGTGCTGCTGCGGGTCAGCCAGATCAACGGCTGCGGGTTCTGCGTCGACATGCACTACAAGGACGCCGTCCACGCCGGTGAGGATCCGCTGCGGCTGAACCTCGTCGCGGCCTGGCCCGAGGCCACCGCGTTCACCGAGGCCGAGCGGGCCGCGCTGGCGCTGGCCGAGGAGGGCACCCGCCTCGCCGACGCGCACACGGGCGTGTCCGACGAGACCTGGGCGCAGGTCGAGAAGCACTACGACGCCGAGCAGATCGCGGCGCTGATCTCACTGATCGCGCTGATCAACGCCTACAACCGGATGAATGTCATCAGCCGTACCCCCGCGGGCGGTTACGTCCCCGGTCAGTTCCACTGACCGGGGGATCGCGGGGGCGCGGGGCGTGACGTCCGCCGCCCCCGCGTCACCGCGGCGTGGTGGGCTGGTATGGTCTCTGTCGTGCAGCGCGCGTATTTCTGGTTTAGCAAGCCGGCCCCGGGTGGGTCGGTCTGCGGCAACCACCTGCGCTGACTATCCCACCCCGAGCCGGATGATGGACCGGCTCTACGGTGTTCGTGATTTCCGTGGGTCGGCCTGGAGAAAAGGAAACGACCACGATGACCACTGCGGTAGACGTCGACGCACGCCATGCCGACCTCGATCACCAGCGCACTCTCGCGGTGAGCCCGTTGCGCTCGCCCGCCGAGGTGCGCATGGTCCACCGGATCACCGATACCCACGCCGATACCGTCCGCGCGGGCCGCAAGGCCACCGTCGAGGTGCTCGACGGCGCCGATGATCGCCTGATGGTGATCGTCGGCCCGTGCTCGGTGCACGATCCCGCCGCCGCCCTGGACTACGCCCGCCGCCTGGCCGCCAAGGCCGAGGAACTGGGGCAGGATCTGCACATCGTGATGCGGGTCTACTTCGAGAAGCCGCGCACCAGCCTGGGCTGGAAGGGGCTGATCAACGATCCGCACCTGGACGGCTCCTTCGACGTCAACACCGGTCTGGGCATCGGACGCAAGCTGCTGGTCGACATCACCGGACTCGGGCTGCCGGTGGCGTGCGAGTTCCTCGATCCGATCACCCCGCAGTACATCGCCGACCTGGTCTCCTACGGCGCGATCGGCGCGCGTACCGCGGCCAGCCAGGTGCATCGGCAGCTCAGCAGCGCGCTGTCCATGCCGGTCGGCATCAAGAACGGAACCGACGGCGATGTGCAGGTAGCGGTCGACGGCGTGCGCGCGGCCGCGGCCAGCCATGTGTTCCCCGGCACCGATCTCGACGGCCGCGCCGCCCTGATCCGCACCTCCGGCAACCCGGACTGCCATGTGATCCTGCGCGGCGGCAGCAACGGGACCAACTACGACGCGGCTTCGGTCACCGATGCCTGCCTGCGCCTGGAGAAGGCGTCGTTGCCGCGGCGGGTCGTGGTGGATGCCAGCCACGGCAACAGCAACAAGGACCACAACAAGCAGGTCGACGTCGTCGCCGACATCGCGGGCCGGATCGCCGCCGGCGAGCGCGAGGTGGTGGGTCTGATGCTGGAGAGCTTCCTGGTGGCAGGTCGTCAGGACCTGACCCTCGGTCGTTCCGACGACCTCGCCTACGGTCAGTCGATCACCGACGCCTGCATCGACTGGGACACCACGGCGCGGCAGTTGGATCTGTTGGCCGACGCGGTCCGCCGTCGGCGCGGTCTCTGATTCCGCTCTCGCCCCTACCCGCCCCCCGCATACCGGCCTGTTTCGTTACCGGCGCGCGCGTCGGCGCGCGGGTAGCGGGGCGGGCCGTTGTCTCGCGTACGCCATTCTGAAATGCCTTTAGTACTTGACCTGGGCTTTTGTTTCGATACGGTTATGCGGCATTCGCAAGAGATCGCTCCACTCGGGGCGCGATACCGGGGGTTCCCGATCGGTCGGTTTGTTCGATGCCGGCTCCGGGTCGCGCGCTGCTCCTGAAGTTCCGTCATTTCGAGAATTCCTTCGGAGAGTGAGGACAAGCGTGAATCTGCATGTCGTATTGGCTCGCTTAGCGAGCCGCGGTGGTCATCGAGCCGGCGCCCGTCGTGGGTTCGGCAGCGTGGTCACCATGGCGGCCTCGGCGCTGCTGCTGTTCGTGACGGCGCTCGCCGCGATGGTGGGCCCCGGCGCGGGCCCGGCGGCCGCCTTCGGCGAGAAGACCCTGTTCGTCGCCGAGAGCACCGCGGGCACGGTGGTGGCCGTCTCCCTCGATGGTCAGGTGGATCCCCTGGTCACCGGGCTGATCTCGCCGTTCGACGTCGCGGTCGACGGTGACACCCTCTACATCTCCGAGGCCGGCGCGGCCCGGATCGTCACCGCGCCGATCAGCGGTGGAACGGCCACGCCGCTGGCCGTCCCCGGCCTGGTGGCCCCGAGCTACATCGCGATCTCCGGGGACACCCTGTTCATCGTCGACGCCGGCACCGTGTACTCGGTGGACAAGGACGGCGGCACGCCGGAGGTGCTGCTGGCGGACCTGGGCAACGTCGGCGGCATCGCGGTCTACAACGGCCAGGTGTACGTCACCATCAACTCCCTGGCGGGCAGCGTCGTCTCGGTGCCGGTCACCGGTGGCGCGCCGACCACCGTCGTGGCCGACTTGACCAACCCCCTGGCCATCGCGGCCGACAACGGCACCCTGTACATCACCAGCGCCATCGGCCCGATCTGGTCCGTGCCGGTCACCGGCGGCACGCCGACCGAGTTGGCCGAAGTGAACGTCGGTGTGGGCATCGCGGTCGACGGCGACACGCTCTACGTCACCGAGCAGTTGACCGGCACCGTGTACTCGCTGCCGGTCACCGGCGGAACGCTCACCGAGATCGCCACCGGCCTGAGCTCGCCGGCCGGGATCGACGTGGGTGTGGGTGGCTGCTCGGGTTCGGTCTGCCTCGGCAGTGCCTTGTGAGTGAATCAGGAGCGACGCCACTCCATCGGTGAGTGACGCTGCCCGACATGCGCGAACGAGCCGGGCCCCGAAGGTAACTCGGGGCCCGGCTCTCTGCGTGTCTGCCGCTCGACCGGCTCACCCGCCCGGCGTCCAGGCGCGGACGGCGAGCAGATCGCCGTGCGTGATCGTCGTGGTCAGGAAGCCACCCTCGGCGAGGCGGCGGGTGAGGTCGCCTGTCTCGGGCTTCGGCCCGGTCGACGAGGCGCCATAGCCGTAGCAGAGGAACAGCGCGCCGTGGGGGGCGAGCAGTTCGCGCGCCACCGTCAGTTCGGCGGGCGGCCGCTTCGTCGTCCAGAAGGCGTTGACGTTGACCGCGAGAATCTTGTCGAATCCACCAGGAGCGTCGAAATCAGCGCGCACCCGATCGGGAGTGAGCCGCCCGAAGTCCGCTTGCCACAGGCTGATCCGCCCGGCGTCGATATCCCGGGCGTTGCGCCGCGCCGCGCGTTCGATCGCGGTGGCCGAGCGGTCGACCGCGAGTACGCGTCCGCGGGGAAGTTCGCGTGCGAGGTATTCGAGCGACGTGCCCGGGCCGGGGCCGATCTCGAGGACGAGGTCGGTGGGGCGCAAGTCCATGATCTCGACGATCCAACCGAACCGTTCATCGCCCACCGTCGGCCTCCCCGGGGTTGTTGTCGCGCGGATGGCAACAGCATCGTCGCCGCGGTGCGAGCGCGCAGGGCGAACACCGGATCGGGTCGTGATCGACCCGATCCGGTGCGCGTGTCACGGGTAGGTCGAGCCGGTGAAGAAGTCGCCGGTCGAGGAGCCGAGGCCCGCGTCGGGCGTGGAGGAACCCAGTCCCGCGTCGCCGGTGGAGGATCCGGTGAAGAAGTCGCCCGTGCCCGCGATCAGATCGTGGGCCACGTCGCGGATCGCGCCCAGTACCGTTCCGGCCACCTCCGACGCGGCCGGATGCAGCAACAGGTCGAGATAGGCGCTCATGTGCGCCCCCTTTCATGCACCGCCGCCGGAACGGCGGTAGTGGTGTGAGGTAGAACACGAGGAGGCTAGCTGCCGCTCCGGCAACGCACAACCATGCAGGTAGATGGCCGAAAACAAATGTGAAATATAGCCTTTCGCTATCTGTTCGCAACTTTGGCGACCGCTCGGCTACTCTGCGAGCTATGCCTGTACGCCCTGCCACCGTCGAACGCCTGCGCCCGTTCGGCGCCACGATCTTCGCCGAGATGACCGAGCTCGCCGTCGCACACGACGCGGTGAATCTCGGGCAGGGCTTTCCCGACTCCGACGGTCCGGCGGGCATGCTCGAGGTCGCGCGCCGGGCCATCGCCGACGGACTCAACCAGTACCCGCCGGGGCGCGGGATGGCGGTGCTGCGCAAGGCGATCGCCGCCGACCGACGGCGCCGCTACGGCACCGAGTACGACCCCGACACCGAGATCCTGGTGACCGTCGGCGCGACGGAGGCGATCAGCGCGACCCTGCTCGGCCTGGTCGAACCGGGCCAGGAAGTCGTGCTCATCGAGCCCTACTACGATTCCTATGCCGCCGCCGTGGCCTTGGCGGGCGCGCACCGCCGCACCGCTCGGCTCGTCGCCGAGGGGGACCGGTTCGTTCTCGACCTGGACAGCCTGCGCGCCGCCGTCACCCCCGCCACCCGGGTGATCATGGTGAATTCACCGCACAATCCGACCGGCGCGGTCCTGTCTCGGAACGATCTGACAGCCATCGCCGAGATCGCCTGTGAGCGCGATCTTCTCGTGGTCGCCGACGAGGTGTACGAGCATCTGGTCTACGACGGCGCCGAGCACATCAGCCTGTCGACTCTGCCCGGCATGGCCGAGCGCACCGTGGTGATCTCCAGCGCCGCCAAGACCTTCAGCGTGACCGGCTGGAAGATCGGGTGGGTGTGCGCCCCCGCCTACCTGCTCGACGCGGTGCTCGCGGCAAAACAGTTCCTGACCTTCGTCGGCGGCGGCCCGTTCCAGCCCGCCGTCGCGCACGCGCTGACCGAGGAACTCGACTGGGTGGATAGGTTGCGCGATTCGCTGTCCGAGCGGCGGACACGACTCTCCGCAGCGCTGGCCGAGAGCGGTTGGGAGGTCAAGGCCAGCGACGGAGGGTATTTCGTCTGCGCCGACATCACCCCGCTCGGCGAGACCGACGGGCTGGCCTTCTGTCGCGCGCTGCCCGGCGCCGTCGGGGTCGCGGCGGTGCCGGTCAGTGTGTTCGCCGACAACAAGCAACCCTGGAACAGTCTCGTCCGCTTCACCTTCTGCAAGCGCGACGAGACTTTGGACGAGGGCGTGCGGCGGCTGCGCAAGAATCGCGCGGGAACCTGACACTCGTTGTCAGGTCTGCCTGCCACGATCGCCTCATGACGATGACGCAGTACTACACCGCCACCACGCTCGACGGCTTCCTCGCCGACGAGGACAACTCGCTGAGCTGGCTGTTCGCCGTTGACGACGGTGGCAGCAGCGAACAGGAGATCGGCGCTTTCACCGCGAACGTGGGTGCCATGTGTATGGGCGCCACCACCTACGAATGGCTCCTGGCCAACGAGGCCCCGCAGACCTGGACCGACAACTACGGCGACCTGCCCTGCTGGATATTCACCCACCGCGATCTGCCCACCCTGCCAGGGGCGAACTTGCGTTTCGTCTCCGGTGATGTCGCCGACGTGCACAAAGAGATGGCCGAGGCGGCGGGCGAGCGCAACATCTGGGTGATGGGCGGCGGAGACCTCGCCGGGCAGTTCGCCGACGCCGGGCTGCTCGACGAGGTGATCGTGTCCATCGCCCCGGTCACTCTCGGCGCGGGCGCGCCCCTGCTGCCCCGCCGTATCCTCTCCGACCGGTTGCGCCTGACCGCCTCGTCCACCATGGGCCAGTTCGCCGTGCTCACCTACCGACTGAGCCCCCCGGCCTGATCGCGGGGAATCCGCATCCGGTCAGGCCGGTACCGGCCGGGTGCGGTCGGCGACCAGGAACGCCGCGACTCCGGCCAGCGCGGCGCCCATGACGTAGCGCTGGGTGCGCAACCACAGCGGACGTCGGGTGAGAAATCCCACCAGCCCACCCGCGACGAGCACGATCAGCGCGTTGACCGCCAGCGCCACGGTGATCTGCACCGCACCCAGGCACAGGCTCTGTAGCCAGACGGGGCTGTGCCCCGGCCGGACGAACTGGGGGATCAGCGCCATGTACATGACCGCGATCTTCGGGTTCATCAGATTGGTGACCAACCCCATAGTGAACAGCCTGCGCGCCGGGTCGGCGGGCAGGTCGGCGGGCGCGAACACCGAGACGCCACCGGGTCGCAGCGCCTTCCAGGCCAGCCACAGCAGGTAGGCCGCACCCGCCACCTTTACCGCCGTGTACAGGCCGGGCACCACCGCGAACACCGCCGTGATGCCCGCGGTCGCCGCCGCCAGGTACACCGCGAAACCGGCCGCGACCCCGCCGAGCGATACCAGCCCGGCGCGCTTGCCCTGCGCGACCGTGCGGGAGACCAGATACATCATGTTCGGCCCGGGGGTGAGGACCATCGCCAGCGCCGCCGCCGCGACACCGAGAACCGCCGCCGTCTCGATCATGCTCGCCATCCTCACCCGCCACGTCCGGCCGCGTCTCGGTCCAGTCGGGGGCCCCTGGCCTTGCGGTCTTGCCGACAACCCGCCGCGGAGCGAACCTGCTCGCAGGACACCGCTCCGGAACAAAACCGGCGCCCCGAACGCTGTACCGGCGAGAATGCGCCGTGGGGGTGGTCGGCGGGGTCGGGGACAATGGACGCACCCCATGAGGGCGGCGCCCTGCCAGGGACGGGCAGCACCGAGCTGCGCGGGAAGAACCGCGCCGGGTGCGCCGAGACGAGGAGAGACTGTGACCGACGGTCCGCTGATCGTGCAGAGTGACAAGACGCTGCTGTTGGAGGTCGACCACGAACTGGCCGACGCGGCGCGCCAGGCCATCGCGCCGTTCGCCGAACTGGAACGTGCCCCCGAACACGTGCATACCTACCGGGTGACGCCGCTGGCGCTGTGGAACGCGCGCGCGGCCGGGCACGACGCCGAGCAGGTCGTCGACGCGCTGGTCAGCTTCTCCCGCTACGCCGTACCCCAGCCGCTGCTGGTCGACATCGTCGACACCATGGCCCGCTACGGGCGTCTGCAGCTGGTCAAGCATCCCGCGCACGGGCTCACCCTGGTCAGCCTGGACCGCGCGGTGCTCGAAGAGGTGCTCCGGCACAAGAAGATCGCCCCGATGCTCGGCGCGCGCATCGACGACGACACCGTGGCCGTGCATCCCTCCGAACGCGGCCGGATCAAGCAGATGCTGCTCAAGATCGGCTGGCCCGCCGACGATCTCGCCGGGTACGTCGACGGCGAGGCGCACCCGATCGAGCTCGACTACGAGGGCGGGCACTGGCACCTGCGCGACTACCAGGAACTGGCCGCCGACTCGTTCTGGGCGGGCGGTTCCGGGGTGGTGGTGCTGCCCTGCGGCGCGGGCAAGACGATGGTCGGCGCGGCGGCGATGGCCAAGGCCAAGGCCACCACGCTGATCCTGGTGACCAACACCGTCGCGGGCAGGCAGTGGCGGCGCGAACTGCTGGCGCGCACGTCGCTGACCGAGGACGAGATCGGCGAGTACTCCGGCGAGCGCAAGGAGATCCGGCCCGTCACCATCGCCACATATCAGGTGATCACCCGCCGCACCAAGGGCGAGTACAAGCACCTGGAGCTGTTCGACAGCCGCGACTGGGGCCTGGTCATCTACGACGAGGTGCACCTGCTGCCCGCACCGGTCTTCCGGATGACCGCGGACCTGCAGTCCCGGCGCAGGCTCGGGCTCACCGCGACGCTGGTCCGCGAGGACGGTCGCGAGGGCGACGTGTTCTCCCTCATCGGCCCCAAGCGCTACGACGCGCCGTGGAAGGACATCGAGGCGCAGGGCTGGATCGCCCCGGCCGAGTGCGTCGAGGTGCGCGTCACCCTCACCGACGCCGAACGGATGTCCTACGCCACCGCCGAGCCGGAGGACCGCTACAAGCTGTGCTCGACCGCGCGCACCAAGGTCGCCGTGGTCGAATCCATTCTCGGCAGGCATCCCGATTCGCAGAAACTCGTGATCGGCGCCTACCTCGACCAGCTCGAGGAACTGGGTGCGGCGCTGGACGCGCCGGTGATCCAGGGTTCCACCAGGACGAAGGAGCGCGAGGCGCTCTTCGACGCCTTCCGGCGCGGGGAGATCCCGGTGCTCGTGGTGAGCAAGGTGGCCAATTTCTCCATCGACCTGCCCGAGGCCTCGGTGGCGGTGCAGGTGTCGGGCACCTTCGGGTCGAGGCAGGAGGAGGCCCAGCGCCTCGGCCGCCTGCTGCGGCCCAAGCACGACGGCGGACAGGCGCACTTCTATTCGGTGGTCGCCCGCGACACCCTCGACGCCGAATACGCCGCGCACCGTCAGCGCTTCCTCGCCGAGCAGGGCTACGCGTACCGCATCACCGACGCCGACGATCTGCTCGGTCCGGCGATCGGGTGATCGCGCCGGTCGGTCCGGGAACGCGGCCGGATAAGTGGAGGCAAAACCTCCGCAACGTGTGCTAGGAAGAATACGTGCGAAGCTTCGAATTCGCGGTGGACCGGGGGCATGCACACGCGGTGAACGAAGTGCTCGCCGCCATGCGTCGCCGTCGCCTGCTCGCGATCGCCGCCGCGATCGCCTCGGCGCTGGTGACCGCCCTGCTCGTCCGGCTGGACCATCCGTGGTCCTATCTGCTCGCGGTGGCCTTCGCGCTTGGCACGATCATCGCCGGGTGGGTGGCGCTGCGCGCCCCTGGCCGCTCGCGCATCGACCGTCTCTACGCAGCCGGTGAACTGGTGCCCGCGGTGGTCTCGCGCATCCGTCCCCGCGCCCTGGTGCTGCTGGCGCTGGTCGACGTCGCCGGGCCGGACGCATCCGGTCCGCGCTACGCGCTGGTCACCAGGCGGGTCCGCGCGTTGCCCGGTCATCAGAAGCGTCCCGGCGAACGGGTGCCCGCGGTGGCGGTGCGCATCGAAGCGGCGCCGCGGCCGGTGGGGGAGCGCTGGCAATCGGTGAGTCCCATGCCGATCGCCTGGGGCACCACCGATCCCGCGGTGATCGAGCGTGCCCGCGCGGCCATCAGCGAAGCGGAGTGGCGGCTGCTCGCCGACAATCTCGCGCTCGCCGACAAGGTGAGACGCACCGCCGCCAAACGCTTGCTGCTCGACCACCGGCAGCTGCCCGACCTGGGCGGCTGAACGCGCGGAGTCCGGCGGGGGACGCGGCGCGTCGAGTGATCGGGTCGGCGCGACGCACTAGCGTGCACGGTGGCTCCGGCTGCTCGGCCGGGCGGTGGCTCGGCGGAAAAGGGGTGGCAGCGGGTGCGGTCGGCGATTCTGGGCGCGGCGGTGGTGGCCGCGCTGCTCGCGGGTACGGGTCCGGCCGCGGCGCAACCCGATCCGTTCGTCGGAGCGCCGGGACTCGGCGACGCCTACTACCCGCTGGACGGCAACGGCGGATACGACGTCCGCCACTACGATCTCACCCTCGCCTACGATCCGCCGAGCAGGCGGCTGGACGGGACCGCCCGCATCGACGCGGCGGCCACCCAGCCGTTGCGCGCGTTCAACCTCGACTACAGCGGTCCGCCGGTCACCGGTGTGACGGTGAATCAGCTCCCGGCCGGGTTCGACCGCCACGGCGAACACGAGCTCACCATCACCCCGTTGCTGCCCCTGCTGCCCGGCCTGCCGTTCACCGTGACCGTCCACTACGGCGGCGAGGCGGTGGAGAACGCGGGCGCGGGCTGGACGTTCACCCCGAACGGCGGCGCGTTCGCGGCGGGTGAGCCGCATTCGGCGAGCACCTGGTACCCGCTCAACGACACCCCACGGGACAAGGCGACCTTCGCCTTGCGTGCCACCGTGCCCGCCGACTGGGAGGTCGTCTCCATCGGCAGGCGCACCGGCAACGTGGTGAACGGGCCGTCGCGCACCGTCACCTGGGAATCGCGGCACCCGGTGATCGGCTACCTCACCACCGTGGCGGTCGATCGGTTCACCTTCCTCGAACAGCGCCGCGCCGACGGCACCCCGCTGCTGAGCGCCTTCGCCCCGGCGGCCGGGGACAAGATCGCCTTCGAACGCCGGTTGCCGGAAATCCTCGACTTCACCGAACAGCTCTACGGCCCCTATCCCTTCGACACCGCGGGCGGCATCCACCTCGACACCGACCTGCCGTTCTCGCTGGAGACCCAGACCCGCCCGCTCTACGCACCGTGGACCGACCTGAACACCGTCGTGCACGAGATCGCCCATCAGTGGTGGGGCGATTCCGTCACCATCCGGGACTGGTCCGACATCTGCCTGCACGAGTGCTTCGCGAGCTACACCGCTGATTACCTGTGGCCGGAGCGGGTCGAGAGAACAGACGTCGACGCGCGCTACCGCGCGACCATCGCACGGCGGAAGGACTCGCCGGATTTCTGGGAGATTCCGCTGCAGAATCCCGGTGCGGGACGCGAATTCAGCTCGGTCTATTACCGCGGACCGCTGTTCCTGCACGCGCTGCGCAGGCTGATCGGCGACGAGGTCTTCTTCGCCGCGCTGCGCGAATTCCTGGCCCGCCACGCCTACGGCAACGCTTCCATGGCGGATTTCCGCGCCTTCCTGTCATCGAGGACCGGGACGGATCTGACCGGTTTCCTCGCCGCCTGGCTCGACGGGACGACCCCGCCGCCCCCGGAGTATCTGTATCCGGCGGATCTGCGGCCCTAGCGGCTCGCGTCGGAGAGTTCCCCGACGCGATCACGAGCCCGCCGTACGCGGCGCTCGGCCCGCTCGACCTGCCGTTGCGCGGTGTCGAGTTCGTCCTGAGCGCCGCGTTGCGCGGTGCGGGCGAACCGGCGTTGCTGCTCGGCGTGGGCCAGCTCCGCGCGCAGCCGCTCGATCTCCGCCTCGCAGCGCAGCAGCGCTCGATCGGCGCGTTCGGCCTCGGCGTGGGCAGCGGCCAGCGCCGCGCGTTCGGACTCCAGCGTCTGGACGAGATCGTCGAGTTCCCCGCGCGCCCTGTCCAATTCGCGCCGGGCTCGATCCCGCTGCCTGGTCCGCTCGACGTTGTCGGCCTTCTTCGGCGTCGCCGCGCCCTTCTTCGATGTCGTCGCGGGCGGTTTCTTCTTCGCGGGCTGCTTTCCGGCCCGCGCAATGTCGCCTTTCGTGTGGGTGGCCTGCGTTCCGGCGGCCCGGCCGCGGCGCGCCGGCTCGGTCGCGTCGCCGTCGACCGCGACCAGTTCCGGCCCCGCGGGTCCGAAGCCGGCATAGGTCGCCGCGGTGGCCAGTGTCCCGGTGCGCACCCGCTCGGCGACCTCCGGATCGGCCAGCGCGGCGTTCAGGGTCTGGACGACCTCACGGATCGCGTTCTCGGGTAGACGTTTTCCCTGTTCAGCGGTCAGCTCGCCCGCGCGGCGGGCGAGCGCGGAGACCGCCTGCTGACGTTGTGTGGTGAGCCCCCGCAACTGCTCGCCCGACAGTTCCCGCTGGGCCCGGCGCAGTTGCTCGCCGAGCGCGAGCAGCGCGGCGACCTCGTCATTCGCTCGTCTGACGAGCAGATTCACCGCCCAGGCGGTGAGCGTGGGTTTACGCAGGGCCCCGATGGCGGCGGCGAGTCGTTTGTCGCCCGCGCGGGTGGCGGCGGCGGCCCGCTCGTCGCGGGCCGCGACGAAATCGGCCGGTACCAGGCCGTACAAGTCGACGGCGACCTCTTCCAGCGGCATACTTGCCAAGCGTAACGACCCGGCCCCGAGGAGCGACACTGTTCAAGAATTGGGCAGGCGTCCACTTCGTGGGCGATTTCTGAAAGGCTTTACTCAGTGGATCTTTCCGGCTACCTCCTCCTCGGCCAGCTGCTTCCGCGCGTTATCGGCTACTCCCTGTTGGGAATGCACGGGCTCAGCCTCTGAGCGCTCCCCGGCGCGCGCCGAGGCGGCAGCTCGACGACCCCGGCGCGCGCGCGGGTATTCTCCTCGTCGTTCACGAAAAACGGCGTTCACGAGAACCACGTGAACGACATTCGGTGAGAGAGGTTTTCACGTGAAGTTCCGGGGACCGAGGCTGCTGGCGCGTATCGCGCTCGCCCTCCTGGCGGCGGCCGCGCTCGCGGTCGTGATGAGTGGCTGTTCGGCCATCGACGACGCGACGAAGTCCGATGTGGCCAAGACGAAGGTCGGCGACTGCATCAACATCACCGACAATTCGACGACCGCCACCGAAGGCGAGCCCGCCGACTGCTCCACCCCGCAAGCGGTCTACAAGGTGCATCAGAGCTTCGACGAGCAGACCGAGTGCGCCTCCAACGAGTACACCAGCTACACCGAGCAGTTGCCGACCGGAGGCACCACGTTCCTGTGCCTGGCGCCCAATTTCGCACAGGACGCCTGCTACAACGACGTCGGCACCTCGCCCTACAAGTGGGTGGACTGCTCGTCCCCGGACGCGACTTTCAAGGTGGTGCAGCGTGTCGACGGCGAGACCGACGAACTGCTCTGCGACAGCGGTGAGGAATTCATCGTCGTCTCCGACCCCAAGACGCTGTTCTGCCTGAGCACGCCCTAGTCCCGCCTCACTCCAGCAGTGCCACCGAGGCGATGCGATGCAGGGTGAAGTGCCGGACCGCGCCTGTCACCGGGTCCAGCGCGTCCAGCCGGCCGTTGCCGACCCGCAGCGGCTCGACCACCCGCTGCAACGCCACACCCTGCGCATCGACGTAGCCGATGTTCACCGGCCGCCGCGCCCGCGCCGCCAATTGCAGCAGCGCGAGTGTGGCGGCCGTGCTGGTTCTGGTGCCGTCCGAGCGCACCGCGTGCCCCGACCGCGCCCCCGCGGCCCGTTCTCCGGCCCGTAGCTCGGCGACCAGCAGCGCGAGCTGTTCGGTGTTCGGTGGCATCGGTCGATACGCCTGCCTGGCATGGGGGCGGGTGGAAATCCGCGCGCCGCGCGGGCGCAGATCGACGATGCCGCCGGAGGAGTCCTCGCCCGCCGGGGCGAAACCCGCGCCGCGTAATTGTTCGAGCACCTCACCCAACGGCGCCTGCGAGATCGCCACCGTCGGGGCCACCGCCCGCAACGCGAGCAGCCCGGCCACCGGATCGGCCAGTACCTGCGCGAGCAGGGCCGGATCGTCGCTGCGCACGAAAGACTGCGCCATCCCCGCCCTGAGCTGCCCGTGCCTGCGCGCCACATCGTCGATCAGGTAGGTCAGCGCCTGCGGCACCGGGGTACGGGAGCGGGTGGCGAACAGGCTGTGCAGTTCGGCGGCGGTCAGGCCGGCGTCGAGCGCGCGGCGCACCGAGTTCTCGCCGATCCGGTACACCGTGGCCGCGCCCGCGGATTCGATGTCGGCCACCAGGGACATGCGCTGGGCCAGTTCGCCGACCAGGGGGCCCGGCGCGATCACCGTCAGGTCCGCCTGCACGAGCACGTGATCCACCGGTTCGGGCAGCGCCGCGTCCATCTCGGCTTCGGCGTCGGCGGCCGAGGTGACCGTGTCGTGCAACAGCGCCCTGGCCGCCGGAGCCAGCGCGCCCCGTCCGAGCAAGCCGAGTGCCGAGGCCTCGGCGAGGGTGTTCTCCACCGCCTCCTGCCGGAAATGCCTGCGCCGCCGCGGCTGCCGCCAGGCGAGCGCCCGGCCCAGGTCGGCGGCATCCAGCGCGGTGCCGGAGGGCTGCTCGGCGAGCACGCCGAGGACGGCGCGGCGGTCGCGCGGGGCGTACGGCAGGCGCAGTTCGGCCGACAGTGCCGCCAGCGGCTTGTCGTTGCTGTCGCGCATCCCGATCATCCACGGCATCCGGTCCAGATCCAGCCACACCATCGCCAGCACCGTCCAGCGGCGCGCGGGCGGACCGTCCAGCCACGCGTCCGAGGCCGGGGTGGGCGCCCAGTAGTCGACCGAGTCGGAATCGGTATCCGGCGGCGGCTCGGGCTGCCCCTTCTCGATGAGTTTGGCGGCGGCGAGCACTTCGACCAACAGTGCGGCCCGCTCCTCCTCGATGCCGGTCTGCTTGGCGATGCGGCGCAACTCCCGCACACCGAGCCCGCCCGCCCGCAACGCCGGGGCGGGCGACCGGCTCAGCGCCGCGAGGATGTCGGCGCAATGGCGCAGCAGCTCGCCGACTTCGCCCGCGGCCACGGCGGCGACCTCGACAGGCGAGTGCTTGGCAGGCCTGGTGCGCGGCGGGGTCAGCACGTTGGGAGCGGTGACCGGTTCTCGGCGCAGCATCTGTGCGACGGTGACCGGCAGCTCCACGGTTTCCTCGTCGATCCGGTCGAGCAGCCGCAACGCGATCAGCCGGGGCACCGGCCGGTCCGCCGGTGCGTCCGGGGCGGCGTCTTTGGTGCGCCCGCGCGGGCCGGTGGTGGCGAGCTTGTCCAGCAGCGCCCGCTCGGGTGCGCCCAGTTCGGCCAGCGCGGCCTCGATCTCGGGTTCGGTGAGCGCGTCGGAGAGTTCCACGGCGGCGCCCAGCGGCCACGGCAACGCCTCGGCGGCCGCGGGTACCAGGCGCAGGGCGTCATCGTCGATCCAGACCAGCGCCCGCCCGGTCAGCCGCTCCAATGCGGCGTCCATCGCGGCCTTGGCCGCCCGGCCCTTCCATTGCGCGTGCAGTGCTCGGCGGGTCAGCGGCTCGGGGTCGCCGGACTGCGCGCGGCAGGCCAGCAGATCGATGATCGCGAACTCCAGGGTGTCCAGATCCTCGCAGGCCCGCAGTACCGAAGCCCGCTGTTCGGCCCGCGCCGCCAGCACCGTCATCGACGAGGGCAGCGGGACCGCCAGATCGGGCCGGGCTTGCAGCAGCGCGACCAACTGGGCATCGCTGCGGGATGCCAGCCACCCCGCCAGGGAATCGGTCGTGCTCATCATGACCACCCTACGATGTCGCCTGCGCCGCACCGGAGGCACGCCGGAATCGGTTCGTGCCAGAATGACCTTGTGGTGAACAAATCGAAGAAGCCCTATGTGGACAATGGTTGGCCCCAGGTGGCGGAAGGTGACCATGCGGTCACCGAACTGGCCGCCAATCGGGCCGGCAATCTCTCGCCCTACGGGGAGGACACGGAATTTCCGCTGCCCGCCGAGAAATTGCCGTACCGGCACCCGCACACGGTGATCAACCGCTGATCCGGGACGTGCCCCAGAGTGGGACAAGGCCCCCGCCTCGATGAGGCGGGGGCCTTGTTCGTTGGCGTATCGGGGAACTCAGGAGGGCAGCAGGCCCTTGTTCGCCTCGAAGAAATCGACCACGTGCGGGTCGAGTTGCACATTGCTGGACTTGGCGGCGTTGAAGAAGTCGAGCGCGGGCTGCGGAATCTGCACACCCTGCTGCTGCACGGTCGCGATCGCGCGATCGACGGCCTGGAACAGGTCCTGGTTCGGATCGGCCTGGGCCTGCGGGGCCGCCTGGGCCGGGTTCCAGCCGAAGGATTCGGGGGCGGTCGGGGCCTCGCGCATGGTCGGCGCGCTGCTCAGACCGAGCTTGGCGGAGCAGGAGGGCCAGGCGCCCCAGCCCTGGGAGGCGAGCACCTTCTCGGCGACCACGATCTGCTCTTCACGGGTGGCCTGGTTCGCGCTGGCAGCGAACTCACCGCCGCCGTGCGCCTTCCAGGTGCTCGGCGAGAACTGCAGGCCGCCTTGGTAACCATTGCCGGTGTTGATGCCCCAGTTGCCGCCGGCCTCGCACTGCGCGAGGCGATCCCAGTCGGAGTCGGGAGCCGCGCTGGCGTTTCCGGCGAGGGCGGCACTCGCGGTACCGAAGATCGCGCCGGTGACGGCGACCTTGGCAACAGTGCGCCCGGTGGAGGTCGGCTTGCGATGGCGTCCACTCATATCGGGTGTCTTCCTCTCGTACGCACCTGCGAGGATTCGCTCGGGTTCGGACTGAGAGGTCGTCCGTCCCGCCCTCACCCCTGAGGCGGTCGGGTGTCCGGTACCCGCGGGGCGAGGTTCGGTGCGGCGGGCCGGTGGCGCCGGGACTGCCCGGCTGGGATAGACCGTACGACGGTTCCCGCGAAAAATCACTATTTGGTAACCGGCGTGTGGAAGTCGGTCTCGGTGCTGTCTCGCGTGCGCGTGCAGGCGTACGCGCAGCTAGAAGGCGGGTAGGCGGGCGGCCGCGCCGCTGAGGCCGGGCCGTGATCACACCGTTATGTGATGAGTATCACAGTATGGTTCGTCACGCGGGTCCTGCGGGGTAATCGGTCTCGCGCCTCAGCGCGAGCGTCTACCCGACCACAGCGCGAATATCACCGCGAGCAGGAAACCGGCCGGCGCGAGCATCGCGGCCAGGTACAGCCACAGCGCCGGCTCGCCGTCGGAAACGACAGGGCTGACGAAGATGGCGACGATCGCGAGCAGGCCCGCGGCGAACAGCGCGAGCGCCAGCTTCAGCAACCAATCGGCCGAGCGGGACGAGCCGGATCGGGGTGAACCGGGGCGGGGAGAGTTGGTCACCGCTGCACCGTAAAACTGATGTGCTCGGCGTATGGTCACCGGGGTAGACTCGGGTAATCGCGTCCTGCACCATCTGTGGGGCGCGTTCTTGTGCACGGACCATCGGGGTCCGGGTGTCGAAACGATGAACGGGTGAGCGCAGTGCCGACCGGCCGGGTGAAGTGGTACGACGTCGAGAAGGGCTTCGGCTTCCTGTCCCAGGACGAGGGGGAGGACGTCTACGTCCGCTCTTCGGCGCTGCCCGAAGGCGTCGAAGGACTCAAGCCGGGGCAGCGCGTCGAATTCGGCATGGCGGCGGGTCGCCGCGGCCCCCAGGCGCTGAGCCTCAAGCTGATCGACGCGCCGCCGTCGCTGCGCCAGAGCCAGGGCGCCGAGCGTGGCGGCCGCAAAGAACCCGCCGGTCCGCGGCGCGCGCCCGACGAGCTGCACGGCCTGGTCGAGGACATGATCACCCTGCTCGAGACCAAGGTGCAGCCCGACCTGCGCAAGGGGCGCTACCCCGACCGCAAGACCGCCAAGACCATCTCCGATGTCGTCCGGGCGGTCGCGCGCGAGCTCGATCACTGATCTGGTCCGTCGGCGCCGAGCTCTTCCCGACGCCTTCCCGGCCACCCGGACGCAGTCCCGTGACAGCGCCCTTCCCGTGACAGAGGCCCCACCGCTCGGCGGGGCCTCTGTCATAGGCGTCCCCGAGTGTCACGGCCGGTCGGCCGTGGGCATCACCGGGCCACCGGATGTCACTGCTGCTCGTCGCCGCCGAGGGTGCCGGTGCGGATGGACCAGGAGGCGTGCGGCACGGTCGTCTCCCGGCCCGCCTCGTCGATCGCGGGGACGGGAAGCTGGATCTCCACGCCGATCAGGCGCAGGCCCGGTGCGGGCTGGGAATCGATGGTCAGCGCGAGGGTGCCCGGTGCGTAGTCGGAGTGGTAGATCTCCTGCGTGAGGATCTCCTCGTCGCCGGGCAAGGCGTAGACGAGCAGCCCCTGCCAGGGCGCGTCGGCGATCTCCGACGGCAGCGACAGTTGCAGCGGGTAGCCCGGCGGCGTCTCCAGGTCGACGACCCGGTTCTGCCTGCAGTCGGCCAAGTCCAGCCGGTCCTCACCGATCAGGCGCAGATCGCAGTACTGGTACGGCGGAACCGTGACCGCGGTGCCGTAGGCGTACGCGGTGATCTCCGGATCCTGCCTCGGTGCGTTGCGCACCGCGATCGTCACGACCACGGCGATCACGGCGACCAGCGCCAGCAGTCCCGCTCCGGCCAGCGCGGCGATCAGACGCCCGCGCCCGCGGCCTGCCCCGCTCATCGCGCCGCCCACGCGGAACGTCGATCATCCAACGCCGGGTCGTTCACCGCTGGTTCTTTCACCGCTGGTCCATTCACCGCTGGTCCATTCACCGCTGGTCCATTCAACTCAGCGTTCTCCCGTCATCCTGGTTCGGCTCTTTCCGGGTTGCCGTCGCGGTGGCGCGACGGTGGCGTGCACTTCCTGTTCGGCGTGCTGGGGCCGGTTGCCGCCGAGGCCGGGCAGAATGCTGTGACCCCGATAGCTCAGGAAGGTCTGGGCCAGCCCGAGCACGAGTATTCCCGACACCACCGCGAAGCCGATCCAGTACTCGGTCGGCAGCAGCACCCCGGCCGCCCCGCCGATCACCCAGCTCAGCTGCAGCGCCGTCTCCGAGCGCCCGAATCCGGACGCGATCGACTCCGGTGGCAGATCGTCCTGGATCGAGGCGTCCAGCGACACCTTCGCCAGCGCGCTGGCCGCCGAGGCCACCAGCGCGGCCACCACCGCGCCGAGCAGGTTGTCGGCGAACACCGCGAACAGCGCGACTGCGGTGCAGGCCGCGGTGGCGCCGACCACGATGACCGAGGGCCGTCCCAGCGCGAGGCGCGCGCCGGTGGCGTTGCCCGCGAAGTTGCCGATGCCCGCGGCCGCGCCCACCGCGCCGAGCATCAGCGCCTGCTGCAACGGACGGTGTTCGGTGGCTTTGGCGACGAAGGCGATGTAGAAGGTGAGGAAGCCGGTGAGCACCCGGATGGAGCTGTTGCCCCACAGGCCGGAGACCACCGCGCGGCCGAGCGGTTGCCTGCGTTTGCGCGCGGGCACGGCCGATTCGGTGCCCGGTCGCAGCACCTCGGTGCGCGCGTCGTCGCCGTGGTAGCCGAAGGTGGCGGGCACTTCCCCCTCGGTGATCTCCACCCAGCGTGGGATGCGCAGGCTCAGATAGGCGCCGCCGATCGCGATGACGGTCGCCAGGATCAGCGACCCGGTGGACCCCGCGACGGCGGCGATCGCCCCGGCTACCGCGCCCGCGCCGATGGTGCCGCCGACCAGGCCGAAGACCGTCAGCCGGGAGTTGGTACGGACGAGGTCTATCTCCGGCGGCAGCACTCTCGGCGTGACCGCGCTCTTGAGCACCGCGAACGATTTGGAGCCGATCATCATGCCCAGCGCCAGCGGATACAGCGCCCAGGAGTCGAACTGCACCACCAGGACGACCGCCAGCACGGCGCGCACCCCGAACGAGGTGGCCAGCGCCAGCCTGCGCCCGCGCTGCAACCGGTCCAGCAGCGGGCCGATGAGCGGGGCGATCACCGCGAACGGCGCGATGGTGATCAGCAGATACAGCGCGACCTTGGACTTGCTCTCGGCGGTCGCGCTGGCGAAGAACAAGGTGTTGGCCAGCGAGACCGCGATGGCGGCGTCGAGGGCGAAGTTCGCCATGGTGGCGTAGGTCAGGGCGGTCAGCCCGGACTTGTCGGCGCCGTCGGCTTTGGCCGCGCGCTGGAAAGTGGCGATGCCCTTCTCGGTCAGCTGCTTGCCGCGCATGGCGGCCACCCTGGTTACGGTCAGCTTGCGCGGCACGGGCTGCTCACGGGGAGGGCGGCTGTGCTCCGCGTCGGTGTTCTGTCCGTCGAGCGGCCGGGTGGGTGGGCCGGGTGCGGCACGGTATGTCTCGGGCCGGTGCGATTCGGTTCGGGGTGGCGCGCTTCGGCCGGGCGCGGTGGGTCCGGCCGGGGGCCTCGGACCGGCCGCGGTGCCGCGCTTCTCCAGTGGGCCCAGCGGCGGGCGGCGGGGCGCGTAGCGTTCGGGATCGAGCGGGGGCAGCGCTGTGCGCCGTCGCGTGGGCGAGTTCGGCGGCGGGTACCTGTCGTGGCCGGGATGCCGTTCGATCGGTGGTGGTTCGTCCGCGTTCCGCTGACCGCCGTCCCACGGACCACGCTCGCAACCGTGCGGATCGCGGGAGGTAGTCACCCCCCAATTCTGGCCCACCGTGTCGCGGACGGTTCACTCGCGCTCGCCGACGTGGTCTCTGGGATCGGTCATTCCGGGACGAAACGGACTTCGAACACGGCGGGCCAGTACTTGCCGGTGACCAGGAACCGATCGGTGCCAGGCAACGCGGCGATACCGTTGGCCACCTGGGCGTCGGCGCGTTCGGCGCGGGTGAGCAACCCGCCCAGGTCCGCCACCGCGAGCACCTGGCCGGTCTCCGGGTCGATGCGCAGTATCCGGTTGCTCGGATAGTCGTTGGCGTAGACGAAACCATCTGGCGCGCAATCCAATTCGTTGAGATGCGCATCCCTTCTGTTCGACAGGCGCAGCGTGCCGGTGGCCTCGAAAGTGACCGGATCACGAAAGGTCAGCGTGTCGCTGCCGTCACTCATCACCAGCGTGTCGCCTCTCGCGCACAGGCCCCAGCCCTCGCCGTCGTAGCTCACCTCGCGCAGCACGCGCAGCGTTTCGGGGTCGCGGGCGAAGGCCACGCCCTCACGCCAGGTGAGTTGCCACAGGATCGCTCCGGCGTGGGTGATGCCCTCCCCGAAGTAGGCGTCGTCCAGCACTGCGCGGGCGAGTTCGGCTCCGGTGGAAAGATCGGTGGCCCGCACACCCGAACGGCCGGTCAGGCCGGTGCTCTCGTAGAGCACGCCGCCGACGACTTCGAGGCCCTGGGTGAACGCCTCGCGGTCGTGTGGCCGGGTGCCGACGACCTCGACACGCAGCCGTGGGGCGGGGTCCGCGGGCTGCCCGCATCCCGCCGCGACGAGCGCGCCGACCAGCACACCGGCGGCCGACGCACGCAGAGTGCGTTCCATACGGCAAAATGTAGGCCGTGAGCGCTGTTTCTGTTTCCGAGCCCGACGTGCGTCCCGTCCTGGTCGATGCCGCCGACCTGGCTCGCCGTGCGCTCGTGGAGTTGGAACCGAACGGGGTCGGCATCCATCTCGGCGTCACCGCCGAAGGTGATTCCGCCGCCACCCACCGCTTCGAGTCCACTCTCCCCGGCTATCGCGGCTGGCAGTGGGCGGTGGTGGTGGCCGCGCCCCCTGGCGCCGACTACGCCACGGTCAGCGAATCCGCGCTGCTACCGGGCCCCGAGGCCCTCGTCGCACCCGATTTCATCCCGTGGGAGCAGCGCATCCGGCCGGGCGACCTCGCCCCCGGCGACCTGCTGGCACCGCCCGCCGACGACCCGCGTCTGGTCCCCGGCTACGTCGCCAACGGCGACCCGGAAATCGACGAGCTGGCCCGCGAGGTCGGCCTCGGTCGGACCAAGGTGCTCAGCCTCGAAGGCCGCGCCGAGGCAGCCGAACGCTGGTACGCCGAGCACGGTCCCGACACCGATATGGCCCGGGCCGCCCCCGGCGTCTGCGGCAGCTGCGGCTTCTACCTCCCGCTATCCGGTGCCCTGCGTGCCGCCTTCGGCGTCTGCGGCAATGCGATGGGCGCCGACGGGATGGTCGTGCATGTCGAGTACGGCTGCGGCGCGCACTCCGACGTCGAACTGCCCACCGGCGGCGGTTCGCCCCGCCACGAGGCCTATGACGACGCGGCCGTGGATCTCGTCCCCGCCGCGGAACTGCGCAGGCCCGCCCCCGCCGCCGACGGTGCATCGCCCGAGGTGGCCGATTCCGCCGACGCGGGTGCTTCGCCCGAGGTTGGTGTGCCGGAGGGGGATGCCGCCTCTCCCGAAGCTGCCGTGTTCTCCGAGGCTTCCTCGTCCGACGGGACGGCGCCGGATCCCACGTCGATGCCCGGCGACGCCGTGCCCCACGAAGCCGTCGAATCCGAGCGCGCTGTCGTGACCGCTGAGGTCGCCTTGTCCACCGATGCCGCCGCGTCACTCCGCGCGGCTGTGTCCGGCGAGGTTGCGGCGGCTTCCGGTGAGGCAGTCCACGACGCGACGGCGGTGACCGGCGAGGCGCCCGTGCCGGGGGAGGCTGCGGTGTCCGGTGAGGCTGCGGTGTCCGACGACCTTGCCGCGTCCGACGACCTTGCGGTGTCCGATGAAATTGCGGTGTCCGATGACATCGCCGCGTCCGATGACATCGCCGTGTCCGACGGCCTTGCCGCGTCCGATGAAGTTGTCGCGCAGGAGGACGGCGAGACCGGGGCCGAGGCCCCAGTGGCGGACGGTGTACAGGTCGGTGGGTCCGACTCCGACTCGCCGGAGCCCTCGTCATCGGCGTCGAACTGAGCGATCCGGCCGATCCCTTCGGGACGGCGGCGTTGCGTGCGGGCATCCTCGCGGCCTGGCGGGATTCGCCGACGCGCCTGCGTGAGGACGCCGCCACCGAGGCGGACCTGGTGCGCGCGGGCTACCGGGATCGGCTGCTGACCGAACTGGCGCAGAACGCCGCCGACGCCGCGCGCAGGGCCGGGGTGCCGGGCAGGCTGGCCGTCCGCCTCGCCGGTGACACGCTGCATGTCATGAATACCGGTGCGCCGCTCGACCTTTCCGGCGTGCACGCGCTGACCGCGCTGCGCGCGTCCGGCAAGTCGGAGACCGGCGAGAACGTCGGCCGATTCGGCGTCGGCTTCACCGCCGTGCGATCGGTGAGCGACGAAATCGAACTCCGGTCCCGCGCGGGGGGCCTGTGCTTCTCCCTGACGGCCACGCGCGCCGCGCTCACCGAGGCGGCCGTGCCCGAAACCGAGACCGCCCCGGCGGTCCTGCGTCTGGCCTGGCCCGCGGCCCACGCACCCGCCGACGGCTGGGACACCGAGATCGTGCTCCTGCTGCGCGACGAGGTGGACCGCTCCGGTCTCCGCGCGGCCATGCGTGCCGAAGCCGTCGACCTCCTGCTCGAACTGCCCGCCCTGCGGGAGATCCGCATCGGCGAGGACGTGTTCACCGCCGAGGTGACCCCGGTTCCGTCCGGACCCCGACACCCGGCCGACGTCGATGGGCCCGTGGGCGCCATCGATGCCGACATCCTCGGCGACCACGACGGTGATGGTGACAGCGCGGACGACTCGCACGGCTCGGGCGGTCCGGGCCTCGAGGAGGTCCGGGTGCACACGCCGGACGGTTCCCTCACCTGGTGGCAGTACCGCACGCGCAGATCGCGCTGGCTGCTGCCCGTGCGCGACGGTCGTCCGGTCCCGGTCGTCGAGGATGTGCTGCGCGCGCCCACCCGCTCCGACGAGGAGCTGTCGCTGCCCGCTCTCCTCGTCGCCGACCTCCCCATGCAGCCCGACCGCCGCCGCGCGTTGCCCGGCGCCCGGGTGTCTCCACTGGCCGAGGGCTACGCGGATTTCGCGCGCGCTCTGCCCGAACATGCCCGCCTGGCGCTGGTGCCCGCTCCCGGATTCGCGCGCAGCGAGATCGACGGCCTGCTGCGCGAAGCCCTGCTGCACGAACTGCGCACGCATCCGTGGTTGCCGGTGCTCGGCCCGGTCGAACACGGCATCCCCGGCGCCGCACCGACGACTACGGGCGCTGTGCTCGCTGATCCGGGCGCCGAGTCCGGTCGCCCGGTCGGCACTCTCGAAGGCGCGCAAGCAGCCCGGGCCCACTCGGCTTCTGCCTCCGACGGCCCGGACGCCGTACCGAGCACGCGGAGTGCGGTGCTCGCCGCCCGGCGCGCGACAGTGGCGCTACCGACGCGGGCGAGTGTCTTCCCCGGGCTCACAGCAGAACTCGCGGTCCTGCTCGATGAGTTGATCGGGCCGCTGGTACCGCCAGGATTGTCGGGGCCCGCGCACGCGGAGGCGCTGGCGGTGCTCGATGTGCACCGGCTGGGTCTGGCGCGGGTCGCGGAGTCGACCTCGGGTCTACGCCGGCCCCCCGCCTGGTGGCGTGCGTTGTACGCGGCACTGGAACCGTTCGTGGTGGATCCGGTCGCGGCGGAGGCGTTGGGCGCGTTGGCGGTTCCGCTCTCCGACGATCGAGTGGTGACGGGGCCGCGGACCGTGGTGCTCGACGACGGGCTCGGCGTGGCCGTGGCGCTGCCGTGGGCGCGGCTGGTGCATCCGCAGGCCGCGCATCCGTTGCTGGCACGGCTGGGAGCGCGCACGGCGACGGCGGCGGATCTGCTCGCCGACCCGGCATTGCGGGCCCACCTGGACGACGATCCCGGCGACCCGGACATCGTCGATGCCGTGTTGCGGCTGGTCCCGCGCGCCGCGCCGCAGTCCCTGCCCGCCTGGCTCGGTCTGCTCGAATTGCCCGACAGCACCGGTGCACCGCGTCCCGCCGACGAACTGCTGTTGCCCGGCGCGCCGCTGGGCGAACTGCTGGTCGCCGATTCGCCGTTCGGGGTGGTCGCCGCCGAGACGGTGCGGGAGTACGGCGCGGAGGCGCTGCGGGCGATCGGGGTCGGCTGGAACTTCGGGCTGGTCAGCGAAACCGATCCGACGGGACCCGATCATCACCTCGACGACGAGGAACACTGGTGGGCCGGCTTGGAGTCCGATCCCGAGCACCTCGTCGCGGTACGCGATCTCGACCTCGTCGACGACGCGGCCTGGCCGCGCGCGCTTCGCCTGCTGACCACCGATCCGCGCACCGCCGACCTGTTCACCGACCCGCGGGGCTACACCCCCTGGTGGCTGCGCGAGCACGCCCGCTACGACGGAATCCCGCTCGGCCACCACAGATTCCCCGGCGATCCGGAATTCGCCGGTCTGCTACCGGATTTCCCGGCAGCCGACGTCGACCCCGCACGGCTGGCCCTGCTGCGCACCGTCCTGGCCGATCCCGCCGTCATCGACACCGATCTCGCCCACGCTCTGCTCGACGCGCTGGCCGACCCGCGGCGCCGTCCGGACCCCGCCGTGGTCGCGGGCGCGCACCGCCGTCTGGCCGCCGCCGTCGCCGGGGGCAGGCTCGACGTAGCCGAGCTCGATCTGCCCGATCGGGTGCGCGCGCTCTCCGGCGCGGCGGTGGACGCCCGCGAGGCGATGGTGCTCGACCTGCCCTGGTTCGGGCTCGCGATCTCCCCGCAACGGCTGGTCGCCGGGTCGGCCGAGCACGCCGACGCGCTGGCCGGCCTGCTGGACCTGCCGCTGGTCTCCGAAGCGGTCTCGGCCGAGGTGCTCGGCGAGGGCAGGCACACCACCTGGTCGGAAGAACCGCTCGCCGTGGTGCTGGCCGAATTGTTCGCCGCGCCGGTGGCGGGCGGTGAATTGGTCCTGCACACCGAGCTTCGGGTAAGACTCGACGGTGCGGTGCGCGGCACCGTGGCGGTGCCGTGGTGGCGCGAGGGCGCCGTCACCCACGTGCTCGCCCCCGAACCGATCGGCTGAGTGCCGGATCAGGAGCCGGAGGCGTCGTCCGAGCCCGCGACGGCGTACCCGGTGACCATGTCGGTGAGCAGATCCAGTTGGGTGCGCACCGCCGCGCTGTCGTTGTCCACCAGCCAGCGCAGCACCAGCCCGTCGATCATGTTCAGCGTGAACCGGCTCAGGGTCTGCACCGGGACCGACCATTCGGTGCCGGTCGCCTCGCGGGCGTGATCGAGGATGTCGGCGACGGTCGAGTCGTTGAAGGTGTACTGCTCGCGGGCGATCGCGAGCTTCGCCGGGGTCGTCTCGCCTTCGCGCAATGCGTAGGTCGTCGTCTCGTAGGTCAGCAGCTGACGCTCGGGGGTGGCCTCGATGTTGAGCCACATGAGTTCCAGCCCGGCGCGCACCAATTGTCGAAGCGCTTCTATTCCGGTTCCGGCGTCTTGCCATACCGCTTCGTCGGCGTCCACGGAATCGCGTAATTCCATGGCGAGCGCTTTGGCCAGTTCGGTCATCAGCGCGTCTTTGTTTTCGAAACAGTAGTGCACCACTCCGAGCGAAACACCGGCTGCCTGAGCGACATCGCGCGTGGTCACGCCCGCGACGCCCTTCTTCTCGGCCAAGCCGATAGCCGCCTCGACAAGGTGGGCCCGTCGTTCTTCGACGCTCAATCGGGAGGACACTCCAGCGAGTTAAGCCGTCCGAACTCGCACAGTCAATTCTCTGTTATCTGTGGTGTCACTGGACGTTTGTCCAGTTGTGTGGTTCGCTGCGACCTGGAGAAAGGGAGGCTCGATGCGCAACGCTGTCACCGGAACTCACCCGGCGGGAATGGATCGCCGGACTCTGCTGGCCCGCACCGGCGTCACGACGGCCGCGCTCGCGGTCGCGGGCGCGGTGTCCTCCGGCCGCGCCGCGACGGCATCGGCCGCCCCCGTCGCCGGATATCGGGTCGGCGCGGGCATCTCCGATCTCACCGGCCCGGCCGCCGAGTGCGGCATGATGGGCTACTCCCAGCTCGGCCAGGACACCGCGGGAATCCACCTGCGTCCCCGCGCCCGCGCCTATGTGTTCGAGGCGGGTGGTGAGCGGGTGGTGTTCGCCGTCGCCGAGAACGGCATGATCTTCCAGTCCGTGCACCGTGGCGTCCTGCTCGAACTCGCCCGCCGCTACGGCGATCTCTACACCGAGCGCAACGTCCTGCTCACCTCCACCCATTCGCACGCCTGCTGCGGTGGTTCCAGCCACGACTACGCCTACAACTTGTCGATCCTCGGCTTCCAGCAGCAGGTCTACGACGCCGAGGTGAACGGCATCGTGGAGGCCGTCGCCGCCGCCCACGACGACCTCGGCCCGGCCACGCTGGCACTGGGCCGGGCCGAACTGCACGACGCGAGCGTGAACCGTTCCCGCGTCGCCTTCGACCGGAATCCGGCCGCGGACAAGCAGCACTTCCCCGCCGCCATCGATCCGGCCGTCACCGCGCTGGCGATCGACAAGGGCGGCAGACGGGTCGGCGCGATCACCTGGTTCGCCACCCACAACACGTCGATGACCAACGAGAATCGGCTGATCAGCTCGGACAACAAGGGCTACGCCTCGTTCGCGCACGAGTACCTCGACCACGGCGTCCGCTATCTCGACGGCCGACCGGATTTCATCGCCGCCTTCGCCCAGACCAACGCGGGTGACATGTCGCCCAACCTGAACCTGCGCCCCGGCTCGGGGCCGACCGAGAACGAATTCGACAACACCCGCGTCATCGGCGAGCGTCAATACGCGGCATCGGTCGCCGCGCTGGGGGCCGCGCGGCCGATCAGCGGTCCGGTCGGCGCCCTGCTGTGCTACATCGACCTCGCCGACACAGCCGTGGACGGGCGCTTCACTCCCGACGGGCAGCCGCGCCGCACCACGACCGCCGCCGCGGGCCTCTCGCTGATCGCGGGCAGCGTCGAGGACGGCCCCGGCCTCCCCGGCAGTCCCGTCCCGGAAGGCGTGCGCAATCCGATGATCGACGCGCTCGGCGATCCCGGCCGGCCCGCACCGTCCTGGCTCGCGGACGCGCAGGCGCCCAAGGTGATCGCCGCGCCGCTGGGCTTGTTGCCGCCGGTGCCGTGGGTGCCCAGCGTGGTGCCGATCCAGGTGATGCGGATCGGGGAGCTGTATCTGGCGGCCGCGGGCGGCGAGTTCACCATCGTCGCCGGTCTGCGGGTGCGCCGCGCGGTCGCCGCGGCGCTCGGCGTGGCCACCGAACAGGTCCTCCTGCAGGGTTACGCGAACGCCTACCACCAGTACGTGACCACGCCGGAGGAGTACGACGCCCAGCAGTACGAGGGCGGCTCGACGCTCTACGGCCGCTACACCCTGCCCGCCTACCTGCAGGAGTTCACCCGTCTGGCAACGGCATTCGCGGCAGGAGCGGGAATCGATCGCGGCCCCGCGCCCCGGGACCTTTCCGGGGCGCAGCCGAACTTCGTGCCCGCGCCCGGCCCGGACGCCGCGCCCGTGGGCCGCGCGTTCGGCGATGTGCTCGTCCAGCCCGCCGGGACCTACGCGCCGGGCGGGCAGGCGGCGGTCGAATTCGTCTCGGCGCACCCGAAACACAATCCGCGCCGTAACGGCACCTTCCTCGAGATCCAGCGTCGCGACGGGGACCGCTGGGTGCGCGTCGCCAACGAGGGGGAGTGGGCGGTGCGCTTCTACTGGAGCAAGCGCGGCGCAGCGGAATCGGTCGCCCGCTTCACCTGGGATATCCCCGCCGATGCTCCGGCGGGCCGCTACCGTTTCGTGCATTTCGCCGACCAGCGCACCGCCGGTGGTGAGCTGCGTTCGTTCACCGGCACCAGCGAAGAGTTCACGATCGGCTGAAGCCCGCCGCGCGAAGCCTCCGCCGCGCTGAGTCTCCGCCGCGCTGAGTCTCCGCCGCGCTGAGTCTCCGCCGCTCTGAGTCTCCGCCGCGCGGAGACTCAGAGCCCGGTCTGCGCGCCCTTGTCGCCGCGGCGGGCGCCACGCCGCTGGATCAGGAAGATCACCAGGGCCAGCCCGCCGACGAGCACCCCCATCGCGCAGACGGGACGGATCGACTCCCAACGATCCCCACCTGCCCACACGACGATCGAGGCGAGCACCCACAACGCGATGCCGACGGCGAGCACGGGTCGGGGATCGGTCAGGCGCGCCGGGATCTGCGGTACTTCGGGGGTCACCGCCCCAGGGTAGCGGGGCGAACAGGCGTAGCGTCCAGGGCGCTTCCCGTATCGTTTGGCGGGTGACGACGACCCCTTCGGATGTGAGAGCCCTGGCCGGCGAGCTGTCGCTGGCGGTGGTCCGGCTCACGCGACATCTCCGCGGCCGCCGCGCCGATTCACCGGTTTCGCTGACCCAGCTGTCGGCACTCGCGGCCCTGCGCCGCGACGGGGCCATGACGCCGGGCATGCTGGCCGCCAGAGAACGGGTCCAACCGCCCTCGATGACCAGGGTGATCGCTTCGCTGTCGGACATGAATCTGGTGCAGCGACAGCCGCATCCGACCGATGGGCGTCAGATCATCGTCTCGCTGTCCGAGGCGGGTGAGGCGGTGCTCGCCGACGAAGCCAGCGCTCGCGAGGCCTGGATGACCGAGCAGCTGTCCACCTTGTCGGAGTCTCAGCTCGAGGTGCTCGGCGAGGCCGTCGCGATCATGAAGCAGATCGTCGCCGAATCCGAATAGACAGCCGGGTGGGCTCGCCCGCCGGAATCAGCGCCCACCGAAAGCCTGGTCCGTGTCGACGATCTCGCGCCCCAACGGGAACAGCGACAGCGGGACGAACTTGAGGTTTGCCCATCCGAACGGAATCCCGATGATCGAGAGGAACAGCGGGATGCTGGTGAGCAGGTGCCCGATCGCCAGCCACCAGCCGGCGACGACGAACCAGATGATGTTGCCGATCAGTGACCCCGCGCCCGCGTCGGGCTTCTCCACTGTCGTGCGCCCGAACGGCCACAGCACATAGACGGCGATGCGGAACGAGGCGATCCCGAACGGGATGGTGATGATCAGCAGGCAGCAGATGATGCCGGCGACGATGTAGCCCAGCGCCATCCAGAATCCCGCGAAGATCAACCACAGGATGTTGAGCACCAGCTGAATCGGCTTCACGTCCACCAGCATGCCAGCTTCCGGCGCGGTGCGCCGTAGGCGCAGGTCGCCGCGGCCGTGTGGCCGCCGCCGCGGCGCCCCGCGCGGTCCGGCAGGATGGGCGGGTGGCCCAAGTGATCGACGTGGACGACCCGGCCGACCCGCGGGTCGATGATTTCCGAGATCTGTCGAACGCCGACCGGCGGCCCGACCTGCCCGGTCGCAAGGGGCTGGTGATCGCCGAAGGCGTGGTCGTCGTGCAGCGCATGCTGAGCTCGCGGTTCACCCCGAGCGCTCTGCTGGGCGTCGGGCGGCGTCTGGACGAACTCGCCGACGATCTCGCCCGCGTCGACGTGCCCTGTTACCGGACAGACGCGCACACGATGGCCGAGATCGTCGGTTTCCACCTCAACCGGGGCGTGCTCGCGGTCGCGCCGCGCCCCGCCGAGCTGAGCGTGCCCGAGGTGCTCGCCGGGGCACGCACGGTCGCGGTGCTCGAGGGCGTCAACGATCACGAGAACCTCGGCTCGATGTTCCGCAATGCCGCCGGGCTCGGCGTCGACGCCGTCCTGTTCGGGCAGCGCTGCTCGGATCCGCTCTACCGCCGCTCGGTGCGGGTGTCCATGGGGCACGTGCTGCGGGTGCCGTTCGCCCGGCTGTCCGCCTGGCCGCGGGACCTGGACATCCTGCGCGCGGAGGGGTTCCAGCTCATCGCCCTGACCCCGGATCCGGCTGCGGCGAACCTGGCGAGCGCCATGACCGGTGAGCGGGTGGCCCTGCTGCTCGGCGCGGAAGGCCCCGGCCTCACCGAGGAGACGATGCGAGCCTGCGATGTCCGGGCCCGCATCCCGATGACGCCCGGCACCGATTCGCTCAATGTCGCCACCGCTGCCGCGATGGCGTTCTACGAACGGGTCCGCAACTCGTGAAGGGTGAGAACGTGGTCGACCATTCGCGCAACGACCCGGGCCGGTCCGTGCCGCCGGTACGCGATCCCACGCCGTGGGCGGCCGGGATCACCGTCGCCGTGCTCGTCGCCGCCCTGGCGACGGTGGCTGTCTACGCCTTCGGCGCGGCACTGGCCGAAGTGCACCCGCTGCTGGCGTTGCTCATCAATCTGGTGGCGGTCGGCGGCGCCGCGCCCACGGCCTGGCGGTGGCGGGATGCGCCGGTCACCCGCTGGGTGCTGCTCGGATGCGCGGCGGGCGTGATGCTCGGCTGGCTCGGGCTGATCAGCACCGGACTCGCCGCCCTGTGAAGGCTGTGCGCGGTCATCCAGTGGGCTGAACGGGCCACGCCGGTCCGGACCGCGTGTCGATGTATCGGCAGGCCGGGCGTGTCGGCTCAGGTCGTCCGGGAGGCATCGCGGAGCCAGCCGAGCAGGCCGCGACGTTGTCTCGCCTGCGGCGCCGCTGCGCGGGGCTCGGGCTCCGGCTCACGCCCATCGACATCCGAGGGCTGTCCCTGCCGGGCCGCCACCGGCCCCCGCTGACCGAACGCACGCTGCTTCGTAACCGCGAGGGATTCTCGTTCGCCCGGAATCGCCTTCCGCTCGCCGGTGGCTCGGGCCTGCGGCCCGGGCACTGCCGCGCGCGTGCTGCGGGCCTGTCGCACAGCGGCGGGCACCTGACCACGCGGCCCGATCGTTTGCTCGCGCGGGCCGGCCGACCGGGCGCGCGGCTCGCGCACACGTGCGCGCGGGCCCGGCGCCGGATCGTGCGGCTCGAATGCCTGATCCTCCGGCCGGTCTTCCGTCCCCTGGCCGCGCCGCCCGGCCTCCAGCGCTCGCAGGCCACGGCTGCGCCCCGGCGCCCGGCTGTGCTGGTCGTGCACCGGGGCGGGGTCCCGCGGCCGGTCGTCCGCGGTTCGCGGATCGGGCGCGGGCTCCCGCGGAGGGTCTTCGGGGCTCAGGGTGAATCCGCACACCGCGATGTCGCGGGGGAGCAGCGCACCCGCGACCACCGGTGCGCGGTACTGGAAGCCGAGCCATTCGCTGTTGGCCTCGTCGGCGAAATCGAGCGGGTCGTAGGGCAGGCACTGCGGGTCGGGGATTTCGTTCGCGCGCCAGAGTACGGGGCGTTCACCGGCCCAGAACGGGCGCTCCCACACCATCGGCAGGCCCGCGTCGGCCAGGATCTTCATCCGCGAGGAGGAGAACCCGCGGCGGAATTCGCCGCGCTCCCAGTGCGCGAAGCTGCCCCAGCCCATGCTCGCGTCGAAGGACACCAGATAGGTGTGCTCGCAGGCGAGCGGGCGGATGAGCGGCTCCGGCAGCGTCGTCGGGTCGGGCAGCCGGACCTGCCGGGTACAGACCACGGTCAGGCCGGGATAGCAGCCGATGTAGATCTCGTCGTCGGCCGGGCCCGCGCAGCCCGCCAGGGTCCCGGTCGTCTTCGGCGTGATCTCGTGATCCTCGAACAACTGCTTGGCCAGCGCCTGGGCCGCCCCCTGGTCGGGTTCGCGGTGCTCGCGCAGGACGGCCGCCGGATCATCGGCGTCGACATACCAGAGCGTCGAGACTGTGGAGACCATCTACCGGCACCTCCCGAGTGCTGAGCGAGCTACCTCGCTAACTACCCGCTACCGTACGTTCCCCTCCGATGTTCGGGTGAACGGATGATGGAAATGTACTTCCAGCGGGTCGCTGCGGGGCCGAATCGGGTTCGTACCGGTGTGTCCCGAGGGTCAGTGGCCGGAGCTGCGCACTCCGAGCAACACATCCTCCCAGGACGGCATCGGTGCCTTGCCGCGCTTGGCCCTGGCCGGCTTGGCCGCCGCCTTGGTGTCCTTCTCGGCGGGCTCGGGCGTGGTCTCGGCCGCGGGCGTCTTGACCGCGGGTGCCGTGGCCGGAGCCTCGGCGGCGGGCGCCGGGGCCGCGATCTCGGCGGCCGGAGCGGACTCGGGGGCGGTGCCGTTCGATCCGCCGGTCTTCGGGGCGGCAGGGACCGGCGGAGTCACCGGCGCGGCGGGAACGGCGGTGGCCGCGATCCCCGCGGGCACACCGCCACCGGCGGCCACCGCGCGCTTCTCGAAGTATTCGTCGACCATCGGCGCGGCCTGCTTGGCCGGTCGTGCCGGCGGCGCGGCGACATCGCGGCGCGGCTCGAGGACCGGATCCTGCGGTGTGGTCACGTCGATCTCGGGCTCGGACGGCAGGATCGTGGCCAGCCCGCGCAGCGCGCGGCCGAAGTCGGGATCGATCAGATCCGAGGCCGGATCATCGAGCGGGGACACCGAGCCGCCGTGCGCGTCCGGCTGGTAGCGCCAGTGCGCGGCGATCTCCGAACGTCCGTTCTGCCACTGCAACTGGGCGACCCAGAAGCCCTTCTCGTCCTTCCAGGCGTCCCACTCGGCGTTCTCCAGAGTGTGCCCGCGCTCGGTGAAGGCGGCGGTGACCACCTCGATCAGGGTCGCCACCGCGGGGCCGTCGGCGCGTACCGGATGCGCCTTCTGGGCGAGTTCGGCCGCGCGGGCGCGCTCGAGCAACACCGGGTAGGCGAAGCGCTCCACGCGACTGGCGGGCATCCCCGACTCGGCGGTCACCTGCTCCACGGACGCGCCGGCACGGATACGGGCCTGAATATCGCGAGGACGCATAGACGCTTCCATTTCGATTTCGATCTGGCCGAACCGGGCAAGGTCGCCGCGCGCGGCGGCTCGGAGCTTGTCGTCCGCGGGAAGGCGGAACTTCTGACCGGATTCGGTGTCGACACACACGATGTGCGTGGAGTCGGGCGTCACCCCGATCACACGAAGTTCACGCACCGCTACCTCCTTATCGCGCCGACTCGCGACACCGCCCACTGGTTCGCAACAGTAGTGCACACAACAGTGGTCCGGGGCAAGACACGCGGGCGGAAACTTCGGCGAAGTGGCGGAGAAGGCGCTAATGTTTGTGGATTTCGCAGCCGGGGAACGCACCCCGAAATCCTCGAAAAACCTTGCAGCGCCGGACCGCTGGTGCGATCCGGCGCTGCGGGAGGCGGCGTGTCCGTCCCCGTCCTCGTCCGCCGAAAAGGGGACAGGACAGGGGAATCAGATCAGAGCTGTCCGACGACCCAGTCGATGGCGCGGGTCAGCTGCGAGACGTCCTCGGGGTCGATCGCCGGGAACATACCGATGCGCAGCTGGTTGCGGCCGAGCTTGCGGTAGGGCTCGGTGTCGACGATGCCGTTGGCGCGCAGGATCTTCGCCACCTGGGCGGCGTCCACGCTGTCGGCGAAGTCGACGGTGCCCACGACCTGCGAGCGGTGCGCCGGGTCCACCACGTACGGGGTGGCGTACTCGCTGGCCTCGGCCCAGGTGTACAGGCGCGAGGAGGAATCGGCGGTGCGCTTGACCGCCCAGTCCAGGCCGCCGTTGCCGTTGAGCCACTCGATCTGGTCGGCGAACAGCAGCAGGGTGGCCAGCGCCGGGGTGTTGTAGGTCTGGTCCTTGGTGCTGTTGTCGATCGCGACGGGCAGCGACAGGAACTCCGGAGTCCAGCGGCCGCTGTTCTTGATCTCCTCGACGCGGGCCAGCGCGGCGGGGCTCATCAGCGCGATCCACAGCCCGCCGTCGGCGGCGAAGCACTTCTGCGGCGCGAAGTAGTACACGTCGGCGTCGGTGATGTTCACCGGCAGGCCGCCCGCGCCGGAGGTGGCGTCGATGGCGATCAGCGCGTGCTCGGAACCGGCGGGCCGCTGCACCGGGATCGAGACGCCGGTGGAGGTCTCGTTGTGCGCCCAGCCGATGAGGTCGGCCGACGGGTCGGAGACCGGCTCGGGAGCGCTGCCCGGCTCGGACGCCACGACGATCGGGTCGCCGATGAACGGGTTGCCCTTGGCGACGGAGGCGAACTTGCTGGAGAACTCGCCGTTGGTCAGATGCAGCGAGCGTTCACGGATCAAACCGAACGCGGCGGCATCCCAGAAGGCGGTGGTGCCGCCGTTGCCGAGCACCACCTCGTAGCCGTCGGGCAGCGCGAACAGCTCACGCAGACCGGAGCGCACGCGGGCGACCACGTCCTTGACCGGCTTCTGCCGATGCGAGGTTCCGAACACCGAGGCGCCCACCCGCACGAGGGACTCGAGCTGCTCCGGGCGAACCTTGGAAGGGCCGCAGCCGAAGCGTCCGTCGGCGGGCTTGAGGTCGTCGGGGATGGTGGGGAACGCAGAGGTCATGGCACCAGGGTAAAGCGTGTCCGACCTGCCCGATCACAGTGGGTGGGGGTCGGCGTGGCGGGGACACGCCGGGTCGGGGCCGGGTATGTGACCGGTGTCGCACGCATCGTCCGGGGACTAACGTATCCGCTCATGGGCAAGGCGGCAGCGAACTCCCGATGGCGGCCGGGCCTCGGCCGTGGCCGAGGCCGCCGTCCGGCCGGTCTCACGGCCGAGGCACGGCGTGAACTCCTGCTGCGCGGTACTCCCGGCACGGCGGTCGTAATGGGTGTGCGACCGGTCCGGCGGCGCTCGGCTCGGCCGTTCGCCGGGCAGGCCGCCCGCCGGATGGCCGCCCGGCGACCGGGCAGCGACGATCGCGAACGGGTATTACGGGTGCGCGTGCGCCTCGACGGCGAACTGCCCTACGAGACGACCGTCCGCCAGCCCGTGTCCCGCGCGGATCTGGCATCCATGCGCCCCGGTGACACCGTGCTGTGCCGGGTGGATCCCGGCGACCGGACCCGCGTCGTGCTGTACCTGGTCGACAACGGCGAGCAGGAGGCCACCAGTATGGCCCGCATCCTGCGCGACGGTCGCCGGGCCGAAGCGACCGTGCTGGCCGCCGCCCCGGTGGCCGCCGACTACGCGGGCCTGGCCGACCCGGTGCTGCGCCTGGATCTGGAATTGCGGGCCTGGGACGAGCCGCGACCGTGGCGGGTCCGGATCACCCAGCCGGTGCCACTGGTCGCGCTCGGGCTGGTCGACCTGGGCACCCGACTGCGGGCCGCGTTCTTCACCGTCGATCGCGGCGAGTCGGTCGCCGTCGACTGGACGGCGTCACTGCGCGCCGAATGAACCGGCCGCCGCGACGAGAAAGGCCCGCGTTCCGGAGCACGGGACGCGGGCCTTTTCCACGATGCGCGAGTTACTCTGCGCCGACCAGGTCGATCACGAAGACGAGGGTCTTGCCCGACAGCGGGTGACCGCCACCGGCCGGGCCGTAGGCCAGCTCCGGCGGGATGGTCAGCTGACGGCGGCCGCCGACCTTCATGCCGGGGATGCCGTCCTGCCAGCCCTGGATCAGGCCACGCAGCGGGAAGGTGATGGACTCGCCGCGGCTCCACGACGAGTCGAACTCCTCACCGGTCTCGAATTCGACGCCGACGTAGTGGACCTCGACGGTGCCGCCGGGCACGGCCTCGGCGCCCTCGCCCACGATGATGTCCTTGATGACGAGCTCGGCGGGCGGCGGCCCGGCCTGGAATTCGACAACCGGCTTGGTCATTCGCTATCCCCTTCGACAGTGAGTGCTGGAAACGTGACTGGTGTGTGACCCGTGGATCGTCAGCGCTCGGTGATCCGGGCGTAGTCACGGGCAGGGTAGCCCGTGTAGATCTGACGCGGGCGGCCGATCTTCAGCGGCTCGCTGTGCATCTCGCGCCAGTGCGCGATCCAGCCGGGCAGCCGGCCCATCGCGAACAGCACGGTGAACATGCGGGTCGGGAAGCCCATCGCCTTGTAGATGACACCGGTGTAGAAGTCGACGTTCGGGTACAGGCGGCGCTCGACGAAGTAGTCGTCGGTGAGCGCGGCTTCCTCGAGCGCCTGGGCGATGTCGAACAGCTCGTCGTCGCCACCCAGCTTGCGCAGGATCGCGTCGGCGTGCTTCTTGGCGATCGCCGCGCGCGGGTCGTAGTTGCGGTAGACGCGGTGTCCGAAGCCCATGAGCTTCACGCCGTCTTCCTTGTTCTTGACCTTGCGGATGAACTCCTTGACATCGCCGCCCTGGGCCTTGATGTCGTCGAGCATCTCCAGCACGGCCTGGTTGGCGCCGCCGTGCAGCGGACCCCACAGCGCGTTGATGCCGCCGGAGACCGAGGTGAACAGGTTGGCGTCGGAGGAGCCGACCAGGCGCACGGTGGAGGTGGAGCAGTTCTGCTCGTGATCGGCGTGCAGGATGAGCAGCATGTCCAGCGCGGCGGCGACCTCGGGGTCGACCTCGTAGGGCTCGGCCGGGAAGCCGAAGGTCATCCGCAGGAAGTTCTCGACCAGGGTCAGCGAGTTGTCCGGGTAGAGGAACGGCTGACCGACCGACTTCTTGTAGGAGTAGGCCGCGATGGTGGGCAGCTTGGCCAGCAGGCGGATGGTGGACAGCTCGACCTGTTCGGGGTCACGCGGGTCCAGCGAGTCCTGGTAGTAGGCCGACAGCGCGTTGACCGCCGACGACAGCACCGGCATCGGGTGCGCGTTGCGCGGGAAGCCGTCGAAGAACCGCTTGAGATCCTCGTGCAGCAGGGTGTGGCGGCGGATCCGGTCGGTGAACTCGTCGAGCTGCGCCTGGGTGGGTAGCTCGCCGTAGATCAACAGGTAGCTGACCTCGATGAAGGTCGAGGAGTCCGCCAGCTGCTCGATCGGGTAGCCGCGGTAGCGCAGGATGCCCGCTTCGCCGTCGATGTAGGTGATCGCCGACTTGGTGGGCGCGGTGTTCATGAAACCCGGGTCGTAGGTGACGTACCCGGTGCTGGCCAGCATCTTGCCCAGGTCGACACCGTGGTTGCCTTCGGTGGCCTCGGTGATCGTCATGGCGTATTCGCCGCCGGGGTAGCTCAATACCGGCTTGGCGTCGTTGTGGTTCTCGGGCACGGAAGGATCCCTCTCAGGCTAGGACCGTCGGCATCGGAGTGCGGTCGGCACGGCGGTGCGATCACTTAGACGCTAGTCGCTGACGCGAGTTCCTTCGGCACGAGGGTGCGCTGCACGGGGTGCCCGGCCACCGTGCGGCGCGGCGCCTTCGACTACGCCCCCGGTGGGCGGGGGAGGGAGGGGAGGAACGGCGGGCGGGCTCGCCGGGACCAGGTCCGCCGCGCGGGTATCCGTGGCGAACATACCCGCTCCGCTCACAATCGGCACGGTCGTCGGGTGAGTACCGGCCGGTAACCGGATTTCCCTGGTGGCAGGCCGTCGTCTCGGTGGTAGAACGGTGCGCGAGCAGCACCGGGTGGGGTCGTGCGAAAGGCGCTGTCGCGCTGTGTCCGGCGCCCCCGCGGCGATGCTGCGTGCCTGCCGGAATCGCTCCCCGCCCGATGCTCGCCGGCGCGTCGGCCCGCGGTCGGCGAGGCCGCGGGAAGCGCGCCGACCCGCAGCAGTACCCGGGCCGTCGACGAGAGAAACCGTGGCAAATATCACGCGAATGTCACGGGGGCGGATATCGGCGTCAGTGCGGATGACGCGAGTACGTCAGGGCTGGAGCCGCTCGGCGCGCATGCCGCCGGGCTCGACGCGCATACGGACCCGGTTGTGCAGCCTGCCCTGGCGGCCCTGCCAGAACTCCACCTCCTCGGGGCGCAACAGGAATCCGCCCCAGTGCGGGGGCACCGGGATCTCGTCGGTTCCCGCGAATCGCTCGGTGGTCTCGATCAGTGCCCGGTCCAGCTCGGCGCGGGATGCGATCGGCCGCGACTGCTGGGAGGCCCAGGCGCCGAGCTGGGAGTCACGGGGTCGCGAACGCCAATACACCCGCGTCTGCTCGGCGCTCACCCGCTCCACCGGCCCGCGCAGGTGCACCTGTCTGGCCAGGGTCGGCCACACGAAGGTGATCGCCGCGTAGGGCACCTCGCGCAGTTGCCTGCCCTTGGCGCTGTCGTAATTCGTGTAAAAGGTCACACCTTCCGGCGAGAGGCCTTTACACAGCACGGTTCGCGACGACGGTCTCGGCACCCCGTCGACCATCGAGACGGTCGCCAGCACCATCGCGTTGGGCTCCGCGACGCCCACCGCGGTCGCCTGCTCGATCCAGTTGCGCAACAACGGCTCCCAGCCGCCTGCCAACCAGGTCTCGTCGAGATCGACGTCCTCGCCGGAGCCGAAGGGCACCCCGGTGTAGTCCACGCGCATGGCGGCCAGGTCGGCAGCCACCTGTCGCAGGGTCGCCTCCAGGTTCGTCGGCTGCCCGGTCCCGTCGTCGGACCGGTCGGCGTGGGGCGGGGAATTGTGCAGGTCAGCCATGGGGCAGACGTTACTCCGCGGTAGCGGGGAGATAGGGTGCTGGTGATCGGCATGGGCTCGGCGAAGCACCCACCTCGGCGAGGCCTCATGCGCCCTCGCAGGACATGCGACCGAAGTGCAAGGAGAGTCACACCATGACTACCAGCCCCGCGGTATCCGGTGGAAACGCTGCCGTTCCGGATGATTTCGTCAGTGGTCTCGAGGGCGTGGTGGCCTTCACGACCGATATCGCCGAACCCGACAAGGACGGTGGCGCGCTGCGCTACCGGGGCGTCGACATCGAGGATCTGGTCGGCAGCCGGGTGACCTTCGGCGACGTGTGGGCACTGCTGGTCGACGGCGAGTTCGGGCACGGCCTGCCGCCCGCGGAGCCCTTCCCGCTGCCGGTGCACACCGGCGACGTGCGCGTCGACGTGCAGGCCGGCCTGGCCATGCTGGCTCCGATCTGGGGATACCAGCCGCTGCTGGACATCGACGACGCCACCGCGAGGGACAACCTGGCGCGCGCCTCGGTGATGGCGCTGTCGTATGTGGCGCAGTCCGCGCGCGGCATCTACCAGCCCGCCGTCCCGCAGAAGACCATCGACGAGTGCACGACGGTCACCGAGCGTTTCATGACCCGATGGAAGGGTGACCCGGATCCGCGCCACACCGAGGCCATCGACGCCTACTGGGTCTCGGCAGCCGAGCACGGCATGAACGCCTCCACCTTCACCGCCCGGGTGATCGCCTCCACCGGTGCCGACGTGGCGGCCGCGCTGTCCGGCGCGATCGGCGCGATGTCGGGCCCGCTGCACGGCGGCGCCCCGGCCCGCGTGCTGCCGATGATCGAAGAGGTCGAGAAGAGCGGCGACGCCCGCGCGTTGGTCAAGGGCATCCTGGACCGCAAGGAGAAGCTGATGGGCTTCGGTCACCGGGTCTACCGGGCCGAGGATCCCCGCGCCCGCGTGCTGCGCGCCACCGCCGAGCGGCTGGCCGCCCCGCGCTTCGAGGTCGCCGCCGCGCTCGAGCAGGCGGCGCTGGCCGAGCTGCGTGAGCGCCGCCCGGATCGCGCCATCGAGACCAATGTCGAGTTCTGGGCGGCGGTCATCCTCGACTTCGCCGAGGTGCCCGCGCACATGATGCCCGCCATGTTCACCTGTGGCCGGACCGCGGGTTGGTGCGCGCACATCCTGGAGCAGAAGCGTCTGGGCAAGCTGGTCCGCCCGGCCGCCATCTACACCGGCCCGGGGCCGCGCAAGCCCGAAGAGGTCGCGGGCTGGTCGAGCGTCGGCCACGCCTGAGGCAGGGCCGCCCGCGCCGGGCTCGTCTCCGCCACCCGACCGGATCGGGGGACGTCGAGCCCGATGGCGGACCGCGGAATGCCACCGCGCATCGGCAGCCCGCCACTGCCTCACCCGTCCGCGGGACCGACGCGGGGACACGGCGAGCCGCTGATCGACGCCGCGGGCGCACCGGTCCGGACCGGTGCGCCCGCGGCGTCGCACAGGTCCGAAGCGCGGACAGGGCTCGGGTGCGTACGACGGGCCTGCGGCAGGGCGCGCGCTGGGCCATCGGGTCCGAATACGTCTGACGGCGTGAATCCGGGATCGGGTGCGACACTACGGGCGGCGGCGGAATGCGCTGGCCATCCGGATCGGGTGCGCACATCGGGTGCGCACGACGACCCGCGGCAGAGTGCGCTCGCGCATCGAGATCGAATTCTTCCGGGGGCCGGACTTCTGGGCGCGATATCCGGCCGGGTTCGGAGAAACTCCGGAATTCGGTGTGGCGTGCGGATTCGTGCGTGGTGCGGAGGCAGTGCGGAAAACGCTCAGTGCGAACGCCCGGCGGGCGAATCCGATTGCGCGGAGAACGAATTGCCCGGGCGTTGCGGTAATTCGAGCACCAAGCGCACGCCGCCCAGGGGACTGTCGGTGAAATAGGCTCGACCGCCGTGCAATTGAGCCTGCTGCGCGACGAGAGCGAGCCCCAGTCCGGAGCCGCCTTTACCGGCTCGGCGGCCGCGCCGGAAACGCTCGAACACCGATTCCCGTTCGTCGAGGGGCAATCCGCTGCCGTTGTCGTCGACGGCTATCACCACCGTTCCGTCATCGACGCGGTGCGCGTGTACCTCGGCCTCGGTCGCGCCGCCGTGTTTCACCGAATTCGCGAGCGCGTTGTCGACCGCCAGCCGTAGCCCGGCGGGCAGGCCGCGGGTCACCAGATCGGCGTCGGCGTCGATGCGCACCGTGAGGCCGGGGAAATGCCGCATCGCGTCGTGGGCGGCTTGGTCGCACAGGTCGCCCACATCGGTGTCCACATGGTCGCGGTCCTGGGTGAGATCGCCGGTGGCCAACCGTTCCAGCGCCGCCAGGGTGGCCTCCACCCGAGCTTGGCCGCGTTGCAGGTCGGCGAGGATCTCGGCGCGCTGCTCCGCGGTCAGCTCGAGGGTCCGCAGCACCTCGAGGTCGGTGCGCATGGCGGTCAGCGGGGTGCGCAGTTCGTGGGCGGAGGCAGCGGCGAAATCGCGGGCCGTGGCCAGCGCGGCGGCGGTCTCGGCCTGGGCCTGGTCCACGCGCGCCAGCATGGTGTTCACCGCCTCGGCCAAGCGCTCGGCCTCCCGCACGCCGGAGCCGTCCACCGGCGACCACGCGGGCTCGGGACCGCCGAAAGCCGTGCGCGCGCCGACCCGTTCGGTGAGATCGACGATCGGGCGCACCGCCCGCCCGGCGAACAGCCAGCCCAGCGCCGCCGCGGCGGCCACCGCCAGCAGCGCGCCGCCGACCACCCTGCGTTGCTGTTCAGCGGTGACCCGCGCGGCCTCGTCGGCCGGAATACCCAGCGAGACAGTGCGTCCGGTGGGTTGGTTCTCGGTGGTGGTGAGGACCCGGTACCTGGTGCCCGCCACGGTGACGGTGCGCGAGCCCACCGGTAGGTCGGGCAGGAGCACCGAACTGCTCGCGAGCACCTCGCCGCCCTCACGCACCGTGACCGCCATGTCGTCGCCCAGCCCCGTCAGGCCGAGCACGCCGACCGCGATCACCGGATTGATGAGTACCAGCCGAGAGGCCACCGCGAGCTGCTGGTCGCTCTGCTGCAGGTTGATGCGCTCGATGGCGCGCACGGCGACCGCGCTGACCAGCAGCACCAGGATCACCGCACCGGCGGCCGCCGCGCCCGCGACCCGGGTGCGCAGGGAGAACGTCCGGCGCTTGCGGCCGGTGCGGTTGCGCCGGGCGGCGGACGGACTCACTTCGGCGCTCGCAGGACGAACCCGACCCCGCGCACCGTGTGCAGCAGTCGCGCGGTGCCGTCTGCCTCGAGCTTGCGGCGCAGATAGCCGACGAACACGTCCACCACATTGGTGTCGGCGACGAAGTCGTACCCCCAGACCAGTTCGAGCAGCCGTTCCCGGCTCAGCACCACCCCCGCGTTGCGGGCCAGCGTCGAGAGCAGTTCGAATTCGCGCTTGGTCAGCTCGATTTCGCGTCCGTGCAGCAGGGCGCGGTAACCGGCGACATCCACCTCGAGCGGTCCGACGGCGATCGTCCCCGGCGCGGCGGGCGGGGCGGTGTCGGTGCGCCTGCGCAACAGGGCCTTGATGCGGGCCACCAGTTCGGCGAGCACGAACGGTTTCACCAGGTAGTCGTCGGCGCCGGATTCCAGACCCGAGATCCGGTCGTCCACCGAGGAGCGGGCGCTGAGCACGCAGACCGGCACCTCGTTGCCGAGCGCGCGCAGGGCGGTGACCACCCCGGCGCCGTCGAGCAGCGGCATGTTCATGTCGAGCACGACGGCGTCGGGACTGTGCTCGGTCACGCTGCGCAAGGCGGCGGCGCCGTCTCTGGCCACCAGGACGTGGAAACCCGACAGCCGCAGCCCGCGCTCGACCGAGACGAGCACGTCCTCGTCGTCATCGACGACGAGGACGGTCGGCGGTGGGATGGCGCTCACCCCACCCATTCTCCGCGTGGACGCGACTGCGGCATCAGAACGACACCGGCGTCAGTAGTTCTGGCAGGTCGCCGCGACCTGGGCCAGCACCTGGCTCAGGTGAGCCGCGCGCGGATCGGACTGCGCCTGTTCCGCGGCCCCGGGGTTCTCCTCGAGCAGTCGCTGGAACTCCGCGCGACGCTGCTCGACCGGCTGATCGAAGCGCCGCTGCAACTCGGCCTTCTGGCTGGGGTTGGCGTCGAGCAGTTGGGCCAGCTCGGGGGCCTCGACTCGCAGCGCCGCTTCGACCTGCGCGAAGGTGCAGTCGCTGGTGAGCAGGGGTTCGGCCAGTTCGGCCGGGCCCGCGGAAGCGACCGCGGGGCCGAGCAGAACCGCCGCCGTGGCAGCGGTGGCGGCGGTCAGGCCGGCGAGCCGGGTGCGGGTGCGCACGAAATTCATCGGTTGAGCCTCCAGATCCAGTCGGGTGTCGGTACCCGACTACCCCCGACGGTAGGTGCAAACGCGGGGTGCGGGTTTGTGAGTTCATTGAGAAGACTCTGAGGATCGTGACGGCCCGGAACGCGAAAAGAACCCGAGCGCCGCGTTTTTCGCCGCGCTCGCCGCCGTGCCGTCTTCTCAGGAACTCGCGCGCTCAGGAACTCGGCTGGGGATCCTCGGCCACCGGCGACTGTCCCGCCGCGTTCGCGGCTCGGGCGGCCGCGTCGGCTCGGCTGGTGAGGATCTGGTCCTCCAGCGCGGCCAGCACGGCCGGGTCCTCGATGGTGGAGGGCACTTCGACCTGCTCGCCCGCGCTGATCTGACGAATCGTCTTGCGCAGGATCTTGCCCGAGCGAGTCTTGGGCAGGCCCGCCACGATCACCGCGTCCGACAGCGCCGCGATCGCGCCGACCTGCTCGCGGACCCGCGTGATCAGCTCGTCGCGCAACTCGGTCGGATCGACGTCGATGCCTTCTTTGAGCACCACGTACGCGATCGGCCGTTGCCCCTTGAGCTCGTCGGGCAGCCCGATGACCGCGCATTCGGCCACGGCGGGGTGCCCGGCGACGGCGGCCTCCATGCTGCCGGCCGACAGACGGTGGCCTGCCATGTTGATGACGTCGTCGCTGCGGCCCAGGACGTGGAGATAGCCGTCCTCGTCGAAGTATCCCGCGTCGCCGGTGGCGTAGTGGCCGGGGAAGGCCGTGGTGTAGGAGCGGGTGAAGCGCTCGTCGTCGTGCCACAGCCCCATGAGTGTGCCCGGCGGCATGGGCAGGCCGATCACGATATTGCCTTCGACGCCCGCGGGTACCGGATTGCCGACCGCGTCGAGCACGCGGAGCCGGAATCCGGGTACCGGCACCGACGACGAGCCCGCCTTGATCGGCAGGCGCTGCAGACCCAGCGGGTTCGCGCAGATCGGCCAGCCGGTCTCGGTCTGCCACCAGTGGTCGACCACCGGGCAGTCCGGCAGGTCGGCGAGCAGAGTCCGCGACGCCCAGTCGAAGGTGGCCGGGTCGAGCCGTTCGCCCGCGCAGAACAGCGCGTGCAGCGACGACAGATCGTGGGAACGGGCCAGCTTGGCCTCGGGATCGGCCTTGCGGATGGCGCGCAGCGCCGTCGGCGCGGTGAACAGCACCCGCACGTCGTACTCCTCGACGATGCGCCAGAACGCGCCCGCGTCGGGGGTGCCCACCGGTTTGCCCTCGTAGAGCAGCGTGGTCGCCCCGGCCAGCAGCGGCGCGTAGACGATGTAGGAGTGGCCGACCACCCAGCCGACATCGGAGGCGGCCCACATCACCTCGCCCGCGCCGATGTCGTAGATGTTGCGCATCGACCAGGTCAGCGCCACCGCGTGCCCGCCGTTGTCGCGGACCACACCCTTGGGCTTACCGGTGGTGCCGGAGGTGTAGAGGATGTAGAGCGGATCGGTCGAGGCGACGCTCACCGGATCGGCTTTCGGTGCGTCGGCGACGGTGTCGTCCCAGTCCAGCCAGCGCACCGTATCGGTGGATCGGGTGTCCTCGTCGGTGTCCGGCGTGAAGTGCGGCGCGCGCTTCTTCACGAGGACATGACGCACCGTGCCGCTCTCGGCGAGTCCGAGCGCGCGCCGCACGATGGGCGGGTATTCGATCTTGCGATTCGGTTCGAGGCCACCGGCGGCGGTGACGATGAGCACAGGTTCGGCGTCGTCGATGCGGGCGGCGAGTTCCGGCGCGGCGAATCCGCCGAAGACCACCGAATGCACCGCGCCGATCCGCGCGCAGGCCAGCATCGCGATCACGGCCTCGGGGATCATCGGCAGATAGACGACCACCCGGTCACCGCGTCGCACGCCCAGTTCCCGCATCGCGCCCGCGAAGGTGGCGACTTCGTCGACCAATTCGGCATAGGTATAAGTGCGCTTGGTATTGGTCATCGCCGAGTCGTAGATCAGCGCGGGCTGGTCGGCGCGTTCGGGCAGGTGCCGGTCCAGGGCATTGAAACAGGTGTTCAGCTGGGCATCGGTAAACCATCGGGCAGCCGGCTTGGCGCCTGCGTCGACGATCTGGGTGGGCGGCACATCCCAGTCGACGGCCTCGGCCGCGGCGGCCCAGAAGCCTGCCGGATCGACCAGACTGGTCTGGTAGACCGGCCGGTACTCGCGCTTCTCGTTCAACTCCGGTGACTCCCTAGCCCTCGCTTCGATGCCCGCCTCGATAGATCTGTGTGATTGTGGCAGACTTCACGCGACGCCCGGGAGGGCGCCGCGACCTTTGGTTATGCCTGGAAGAGGCTGGTCAAGTCCCGTGGCGCTACCTGATGTCGCCCAAGCTGTTATTGATCCGTTAGAATCTGATGTCACTTATTTCGGCCGTCATAGACGCAATTTCTCGGCCAGCCGCAGTTCTCGGCCAGCTCCACCTGTCGAGCCAGTGCGATTGTGGAGGTTCGCTGATGGCGCGTGGATGGGGCCAGTTTGGAAAGTGAGTGGGAGATGCGTGACGCCGCAAGGTCCGGCAAGAAGCGCTGGGCGCTCGGCAATTGGGACCTGCGCTGGAAGGTTACGGCGGTTCTCGCCGTGCCTCTGGCGGTCGCGGTCGGTCTCGGAGTGTCGAGGATTACCACGGAGTTCGGCGAAGCCAATCGGCTCGAGGGCGTCGCGGGAAATATCGAGGTCATTCCGGCCGTCACCGGCCTGAGCGCCGCGGCCGCCACGGTCGCGGGCTCGCAGATGGTGTCCCTGATACCCGGCGCCTCCGTGGTGACCGATCAGGACCTCACCGAGCTCGACGAGGCCATCGCGACCGCGGAATCCGCGAACGGGAAACTCGACGGCCGCGACGAGTCGCAGGCCTCGTTGCAGACGATGGTCACCGAAGCCAGGTCGATCCTCGCCAGGGGCAAGGCGGCCGTCGGCTCGGCCGAGGCGCTCGCCGGGATCGACAAGATCCGCAACGAGAGCGTGAGCATCGTCGAGGGCACCGTGTCGCAGGTCAGCGATCCGGCCATGGACGCGGCCAAGCTGCGTCTGGTCGACTCGCTGAACACCCGCGCGACGCTGGTCACCGAGCTCGCCGCGTTCAACACCGTCCTGCACTCCTTCGACAAGGGTGTCGACGAGTTCGTGACCGCCTCGGAGACCGAACGGCACCTGTTGAACGTGCTGGCGCACCGCTTCGCCGACGGCGACACCGCCATCGCCGACCTGCGCGCGGGCGTGGACACCCGTATCGCGCTGATCGAGGGCCCGGAGGCGCAGGCGGGCAAGATCCCGCTCGGCGAGTTGAAGAACTCGCTGACCACCAGCGTCGATGTCTACGAGCGCGTCATCGCGAAGGCCACCAGCGACCTCGACACCGCCATGAACGATCTGTCCAGCCGTGCCAACCGGGACGCCTGGACCTACACCGCGGTCGTGCTCGCCACGATCCTGGCGGCGCTGCTGCTCGCGGTGTTCGTCGCGCGCTCGATGATCGTGCCGCTGCACCGCCTGCGCCTGGCCGCGCTGCGCGTGGCCGAGAGCGACCTGCCGCACGAGGTCGCCCAGCTGCGTACCGGCGCCTCCCCGGAGGACGTGCCGCTGGAGCCGATGCCGATCCGCTCGGAGGAGGAGATCGGCCAGCTGGCCCGCGCCATCGACGACATCCACGGTCAGGCGCTGCGCCTGGCCAGCGATCAGGCGCAGATGCGTTCCCAGGTCAACGACATGTTCGAGACCCTGGCCCGGCGCTCCAAGTCCCTCGTCGACCATCAGCTCACCCTCATCGAGGCGATGGAGTACGACGAGAAGGACCCGCGCCTGCTGGAGAACCTGTTCCGGCTGGACCATCTCGCCGCCCGTATGCGCCGTAACGGCGACAACCTGCTGATTCTGGCCGGCACCAAGCAGCGTCGCGCCAAGTCCGCCCCGGTGGAGATCGCCGACGTGCTGCGCGCCGCGATCTCCGAGGTCGAGGACTACGAGCGGGTGAAGCTGGGCGCGACCCCGCGGGGCGCGCTCAAGGAACCGGCCGCCTCCGACCTCGCGCATCTGTTCGCCGAGTTGCTCGACAACGCGCTGCGCGCCTCGCCGCCGGAGACGGACGTGAAGTTCACCTTCGCGCAGGCGCACGATCAGGGGCTGCTCATCGAGGTCGCCGACCGCGGCATCGGCATGCCGCCCGCGGAGATGGCCGAGATCAACCGCAAGCTCGAGCAGACCGCCGAGCCCGGCCCGGACACCGCCCGCCACATGGGCCTGTTCGTGGTCGGCAGGCTGGCCGAGCGACACGGTCTGACCGTCCGGCTTCGCCCGACCTTCGACACCGCCCGCGATCCGGGCGTCACGGTCACCGTGCACGTGCCGGTCGGCCTGATCGTGCCGATCAAGGGCAGCGCCGCGGGTACCGGGCCGCAGGCCGTGCAGGCCGCGCCGGTGCAGCCGAACCCGCAGCGCCCGGTGTCGACCATGCAGACTCGCGCGGTCACCCGCACGTCGGCGGGCAACGTGGTGGTCACTGTCGATCCGGGTGTCAGCGGTCCGATCCAGACCGGTGATTCCGCTCCGATCGCCCCCATGGCCCCCGCTGCCCCCGCTGTCCCCGCCGCCACCGGATCCGGCGGACTGCCGCAGCGTCAGCCCGGTACGGCCGCCGCTTCGGCGGGCATGGCCGCCGAGAGCGGAAGCGGCGGCGGCACGCATTCGGCGAGCCTGCGCGAGTCGAGCGCGTCCGCCGCGGCCGGCGGCCCGCAGCGCGGCAAGCTCGCCGCTGCCAGCATGCCCAAGCGCAACGTGTCCGCCGCGACGCCGGGGACCGCGCAGCCGCCTTCGGGTCCGCTGCCGCCGGTCTCCGGGCCCACCGTGCGTGAGGCGCCCTCGGTCGCCGCGCCGAGCGGTCCGCCGCGGCGCGAGCCCGGTGTGAACGCGGGCGGTCTCCCGCAGCGTGAACCCGGTGCCAACGGCAGTCCCGCGCCGAGCGGTCCCGGTGGCCTCCCACAGCGTCAGCCAGGTGCGAACGGCCCCAACCAGGCCGCGGCGCTCGGCGGCTCGGCTCCGGCCGGTCCCGCTCAGCGGCCCGCGTCCGGCGGGCTGCCGCAGCGGCAGCCGGGCACCAACGGCGCTCCGCCGTCCGAGCCGGGTGGTCCGGGCCTCGGCGGCCCCGGCGGTCCCGGTCGGGGTGGTCCGGTTCAGGGTGGCTCGGTCCAGGGTGGCTCGGTCCAAGGTGGCTCGGTCCACGGGGGCCTGCCCCAACGTCAGCCCGGCGCCAACGGCAGCCCGGCTCCCGCGGGCCCGTCCCAGGGCGGTCTGCCGCAGCGTCAGCCGGGCGCCAACGGCAGCCCACAGCCACTGGCGGGTGGTCTCCCGCACCGTGCTCCCGGCGCCAACGGCGCGCCGCGGCCGGAGATCTCCCCCGGCGCCGCCCCTGGCGGTCTGCCGCAGCGCGACGCGGGTCCCGGCGCTCCCGGTCCCCGGCCCACCTCCGGCAGCCTGCCGCAGCGTCAGCCGGGTGCCACGCCCGGTCTGCCGCAGCGTGACGCGGCCGCGACCGGGCTCCCACAGCGGGGTCCCGGCGGTCTGCCGCAGCGCGAGGGTGGTCTGCCGCAGCGCGAGGGCGGTCTGCCGCAACGTGCTCCGGGCGCCGGCGGTCTGCCGCAGCGCGCCCCGGGCGCCAACGGCGCTCCGCAGCCCCCGGCGGGCGGTGGTCTGCCGCAGCGCGATCCGGGCGCACGCCTGCAGCCGCTCGGCGAGGTTCCGCCCGGTGTCGGTCTGCCGCAGCGCGCTCCCGGCCAGGAAGGCACCGAGGGCGCGGCCGAGGGTGCCCCCGCCCGCGATCCCGGCAAGCACAGCTACAAGTCGAACCCGGCCAAGACGGCCTCGTTCTTCCAGACCCGGTTGCAGCCCGCCACCGCCGAGCCCGGCACGTCGATGGACAGCCCGATCTTCGCCGAGATGATGTCGGCGTGGCTGGCCGATCCGAACCCGGACCGCTCCGAAGTGGTCCAGGCGTTCGACTCGCCCGCCGACGAGGGCTGGCGGGCCGCGCAACAGGCGAGTGAGGCCCGAGCCGAGAAAAAGACCGCTGCGGGCTTGCCGCAACGCGATCCGGGCGGAAGGCTAGTCCCCGGTGCCGTAACTGGCGCCGCGGATCGCGCGCCAAGGCGTGATCCGGAGTCGATCAGGTCCAGCTTGAGTCGTCACCAGAAGGGCGTCCGGGATGGCCGCGCAATGAGAGCAATGAACCTAACCGGAGACAAAGGAGACCGATGAACCCCGATCTAGGTGGTACGAACCGTCAGCTGGATTGGCTGGTTTCGAACTTCGCCAACGAGGTTCCTGGCGTAGCTCATGCCGTCCTGGTCTCGGCTGACGGCCTACTGATGGCCGCGAGCGCCCAGCTGCCCGTCGATCGCGCCGAACAACTCTCGGCGGTGACCGCCGGCCTGGCCAGCCTCTCCGTAGGTGTGTCCAATCTGTTCGAAGGCGGCACGGTGCTGCAGTCCGTCGTGGAGATGGAGCACGGCTACCTGCTGCTGATGGCGGTGGGCGACGGCTCCTACCTCGCGGTGCTGACCAACACGTCCTGCGATATCGGACAGGTGGGCTACGAGATGGCGCTGCTGGTCGAACGGGTGGGCCAGACAGTACAGGCCACGCCGCGTGTCACGATGGGTTCCTGATGGTGGGATGGACATAGAAGATCACCACGTGGAGAGCGCCGAGCCGAGCCTCGTCCGGCCGTACTCGCTGACCGCGGGCCGCACCAGGCCCAAGGTCGAGTTGGCGCTCGAGGCGCTTGTCGCCTCACAGCCGGTCGCTATGGAGCGGCAGTTCGAGCTGACCAACATCGAGACGTCGATCGTGGAGTTGTGCAGAGAATCGCCGTCCGTCGCCGAAGTGGCGGCGCGGCTCGGGATTCCGATCGGAGTTGCGCGGGTACTCGTAGCCGACTTGATCGATGCCGGGCACGTGCGCGTTTCGGCGACATTGAAAGAGGATTCCAGCGACGATGAACGTCGCGAGTTGATCGAAAGGGTTCTCAGTGGACTCCGGCGTATTTGATTCGACGGCGCAGGTCGATACCCGCACCAGCAAGCCGACCTCGGCCAAGATCGTGGTCGCCGGCGGCTTCGGTGTCGGTAAGACCACGTTGGTCGGTGCTGTCTCGGAGATCGTTCCGCTGCGCACCGAGGCATTGGTCACCAACGCCAGTGCGGGTATCGACAATCTGACCGGCATTCCGATGAAGTCGACCACCACGGTGGCGATGGACTTCGGCCGGATCAGCCTCGCAGACGACCTGGTGCTGTATTTGTTCGGTACGCCGGGCCAGTACCGCTTCTGGTTCATGTGGGACGACCTGATCCGCGGCGCCATCGGCGCGGTGGTGCTGGTCGACACCCGCAGGCTCGAGGACAGCTTCGCGGCCGTCGACTACTTCGAGGCGCGCAACCTACCTTTCCTGGTGGCGCTCAACGAGTTCGACGATTCGCCCCGATACCCGATCGAGGACATTCGGCAGGCGCTGGCGGTCTCCGCCGACGTGCCGATCCTGTCCATCGACGCGCGTCGCCGTGAGCCTGCCAAGCAGGCGTTGGTGGCGTTGACCGAGTACGCGCTGCGCAAGGTGATGCAGGGCTACTGAACTCCCGTGCAGCCGCGGTGCCGACCAGTGCTGCGGATGCCCGAGGTGTCACCGATCTCGTTCGCCACCGGACCGGAGGCGCGGCGGAGCCGGAAGTGCTGTGGGGTAGCAGCACCGAGGGCCGCGCGTCGGCGGCGGGGAACGATCGGGCCCGTGCGAGACCATGACATCGCGGCACCGCCGATCCGGTGGTGCCGCGATGTTGTGCTGCCCACAGCCGCTCGGGTCGGTGTGTCCGGCGCGATACGCTCGCGCGATGCGGATATCGGCGCGGGAACTACTCGGGCAGCTGCTCGACGCGGAGTCGTTCGTGAGCTGGGATCGGCCACCGGTGACGGTTGCCGCGGCCACCACCGCACCGCGCTATCGCGATGAGCTGCGCGCGGCGCGGGACGCGGCGGGCACCGACGAGTCGGTGCTGACCGGCGAGGGAATGTTGCGCGGCAGGCGCGTGGCCGTGATCGCCTGCGAGTTCGGCTTTCTCGCGGGATCGATCGGCGTGGCCGCGGCCGAGCGCATCGTGCTGGCCGTGGAGCGCGCGACCGAACTCGGCCTGCCGCTGGTGGCCTCACCGACCTCCGGCGGCACGCGCATGCAGGAGGGCACTGTCGCCTTCGTGCAGATGATCAAGATCGCGGGCGCGGTCGCCGCGCACAAGGCGGCGGGTCATCCGTATCTGGTGTACTTGCGCAACCCCACGATGGGCGGCGTCTTCGCCTCGTGGGGTTCGCTCGGCCACATGACTTTCGCCGAGCCCGGCGCGATGGTCGGCTTCCTCGGCCCGCGCGTCTACCAGGCGCTCTACGGCGAGAATTTTCCCGAAGGGGTGCAGACCGCGGAGAACCTCTACCGCCACGGCGTGATCGACGGCGTGCTGCCGGTCTCGGTCTTCCGCCGCATCGCCCACCGCGCCCTGAGCGTGTGCAGCGGTGTCGTGCTTCCGGAGCAGGGGACCGTCCTGACGGAGCGGGGGACCAGCGAACCGGCTCCGGTGGCGGCGGGCCCAGGGGTGGCCGCGGCGCCCTCGCCGGTGCCACAGCCCGTCTCGGATGTGGAAGGCACGGCAGCGGCCGAACGATCGTCCGGGCACGGCGGAGCTCGGACGCCCTCGGCGGAGGCAGCGGGGATACCGGAGTCCGCCGCCCCTCTCTCGGCAGGCGGGCCGACGCGCGGTGACGACACCGATTCGCCGACGTGGCGCTCGGTGGTGATCTCCCGCCGACCCGCCCGCCCGGGCGTTCGCGAGTTGCTGCGCCACGCCACCCAGCGCGTTCCGCTCAGCGGCACCGGCCAGGGCGAGGCCGACCGCACCACCCTGCTCGCGCTGGCCCGGTTCCGCGGCCAGCCGTGCGTGGTGTTCGGCCACGACCGCGCCGGTCGGCAGGGCGAGCACATGGGTCCGGCGGCGCTGCGCGAAGCTCGCCGCGGCATGGCGTTGGCCCAGGAACTGCGGCTGCCCCTGGTGCTGGTGATCGACACCGCGGGTGCGGCCCTGTCCAAGGAGGCCGAAGAGCGCGGGCTGGCCCCGGAGATCGCACGATGCATCTCCGATCTGGTCACGCTGGACACGCCCACCGTGTCGATCCTGCTCGGTCAGGGCACCGGCGGCGGGGCCCTGGCCCTGCTGCCCGCCGACCGTGTGCTGGCCGCCACCCACGCGTGGCTGGCGCCGCTGCCGCCGGAGGGCGCGAGCGCGATCGTGCACCGCGATGTCGACCACGCACCGGAGCTGGCCGCCGCACAGCGCATCGGCGCCGCCGACCTGCGTTCCGACGGGGTGGTGGACCGGATCGTGCCGGAGCTCCCCGACGCCGCCGACGAGCCGGTCGAGTTCGCCCGTCGCGTGGTCGCCGCCGTCGCGCACGAGCTCGCCGAGCTGCGCGGCGTGTCCGCGCCGGACCTGCGCCAGAGCCGTCACCTGCGGTATCGGCGTCTGGGGGTGCCCGGCTTCACCGGGTGAACGAGCCGCGGCGAACACGCCCGCGACCTTCGTTGACGGCTCGCCCGCACACTCCTACGGTCGGAAGGTGACCTTCCGCAGCGATACCTCCACCGTGCCGTCGATCGTGCTCAACGACGGAAACGTGATCCCTCAGCTCGGATTCGGCGTGTTCCAGGTTCCGCCCGAGACCACCTTCGACGTGGTCTCCGCGGCCCTGAAAGCGGGTTACCGAGGGATCGACACAGCCGCGATCTACGGCAACGAGGAGGGCGTGGGCCGCGCGATCCGCGCGTACGGTCTACCCCGTGACGAAGTCCACGTCACCACCAAGCTGTGGAACTCCGAGCAGGGCTACGACTCGACACTGCGGGCCTTCGACGCCAGCCTGGACAGGCTCGGCCTCGAATACGTGGACCTGTACCTGATCCACTGGCCGGTGCCCGTGGCGGGCCGTTTCGTCGATACCTTCCGTGCTTTCTCCGAACTCCAGCGTCAGGGCCGGGTCCGTTCCATCGGCGTCTCCAACTTCACCATCGGCGATCTGCGCACGCTGATCTCCGAGACCGGTACCGTCCCCGCGGTCAACCAGATCGAGCTGCACCCCGCGCTGGCCCAGCGTGAACTGCGAGAGTTCCACGCCGACAACGCGATCGCGACCCAGGCGTGGGCGCCGCTCGGCCAGGGCACCATGCTCGACCATCCGGTCGTCATGGCGCTCGCCGAGCAGGTGCACCGCACGCCGGCGCAGGTGATCATCCGCTGGCATCTGCAGTCCGGCACCATCGTCATCCCGAAGTCGGTGACGCCCTCGCGCATCGAGTCCAATTTCGATGTCTTCGGCTTCGAGCTCGACGAGGAACAGATGTCGGCGATCGACGCCCTGGACCGCGGTTACCGGATGGGCGGCGACCCGGAGACCTTCAGCGCCGGTCTCTGATCCCGGACAACCCGAGTTCGGCGGTCAGTTCCACCGCGGCCGCGCGCCCGGCCCGGTTGGCGCCGATCGTGCTCGCCGACGGCCCGTAGCCGATCAGATGGATGCGAGGGTCGGCCGCCACCCGGGTGGCCAGTCGCCCGGTCATGGTGATGCCGCCGCCGGGACCGCGCAGCCGCAGCGGCGCGAGATGGTCGAGCGAACTGCGGAATCCGGTGGCCCAGAGAATGACGTCGGCGGCTTGGAAGCCGCCGTCGGCCCAGCGCACCCCGCCCGGTTCGATGTGGTCGAACATCGGCTCGCGGTCCAGCGCGCCGCGCGCCTTCGCCGCGCGCAGCGCGTCGGTCCACGGCAGCCCGGTCACCGACACCACCGAACCGGGCGGCAGCCCGCGCCGCACCCGGTCCTCGACCCGGGCGACGGCCGCCCGCCCGTCCTCCGGGCCGAACTGCTCGTCCCGGAACACCGGTTCGCTGCGCGTCACCCAGGTTGTCGACGTCACCTGGGAGATCTCGTCGAGCAACTGCACGGCGGAGATCCCGCCGCCCACCACGACCACGTGCTTGCCCGCGAATTCGGCGGCGTCGTGATAGTCGCGGGTGTGCAACTGCCGCCCGGCGAAGTCCTCCTGGCCACGATAGCGCGGGATGAACGGTCGTTCCCAGGTGCCGGTGCAGTTGATCAGCCCGCGTGCCCGCACTGTGCCCGCCGTGTCGGTCTCGGCGTGCAGTATGTCGCCGCGTCGCCGGGAATAGTCGCAGCGCTGCCCGTCGGCGGTTCGGTCGCAGACCACCCGCACCGAGACCGGCCGGTGCACCCGCAGGTCGAAGCGTTTTTCGTAGAGTTCGTAGTAGTGCGGCACGGCGGTCGCGGCCTGGGCCTGCTCCGACCCGGGCGGCAGGGTCTCCCCGAAGCTCATGCCGGGCAGGTCGTGCACCCGGTTCACCGTGCTCAACGTCAGCGACGGCCAGCGGTGCTGCCACGCGCCGCCCGGCCCCTCGGCGTGGTCGAGCACGAGGAAGTCCCGCTCGGGGACCAGTCCGAGCCTGCGCAGGTGATAGGCGGCCGACAATCCGGCTTGGCCGGCGCCGATCACCAGGATGTCGAAATCGTCCGGCACAACGGCCGATGGTAGTGCGTCTCCGGGGGCGCAGCGGCGCTGTGGCAGAGTTGAGGGCATCCACAGCGAACAGCCGGTGCGGGGAGGAATCATGCTCGGAGTCAGCCGCGACGGTGATGTCGTCACGATCGAGATGCAGCGCGAACAGCGGCGCAACGCGCTCAATGTCGAACTGGTGACGCTGCTGCGGGAAGCCGTGCTCGCCGCCGTCGCTGACGGGGCCAGGGCGATCGTGCTGACCGGGCGCGGTCCGATCTTCAGCGCGGGCGCGGACCTGAACGGGGTGTACTCCGACGAGTTCCTCGAATTGCTGATGGACATGCTGCACACCATCGAATCGGCCCCGGTGCCGGTGATCTCGGCGATCAACGGCGGCGCGCTCGGCGGCGGCGTGCAGCTCACGCTGGCCTCGGACCTACGGGTGATGGAGCCGGACTCCTACATCGCCATTCCGGCCGCGAAACTGGGCGTCACGGTGGATCGCTGGACCATGCACCGGCTGGTGTCGCTGATCGGCGGCGGTCCGGCCCGAGCCGTCCTGCTCGGCGCCGAGCAGGTGTCCGCCCGCGAGTGCCATGCCTTCGGCTTCGCCAACCGCCTCGGCACCCTCGCCGACGCGCAGACCTGGGCGAAATCCATCGCCGAACTGGCCCCGCTGTCGTTGCGGCACATGAAGCTGGTGCTCAACGACGACGGCACGCGCGATCCGGATTCGGCGGTGCAGCGCGAGGCACTGGCCGCGGCCTGGGCCAGCGACGACGCCAAGGAAGCCCGCCGGGCCCGCGAAGAGAAACGCCGGCCCAGGTTCACCGGCCGCTGACACCGGTCCGGCAGTCGCCGCGCCGACCGGCCGCGCACCGGAGTCGCGGGCATGATGGACAGATGAAACCTCTTCTGCTGGCGGCCGGTGCGGCCGCGGCGGCGTGGACGGCCCGCGCCGTGTGGGATATCCCTTCGACGCTGGGCGCCTCGGTCTCGGCGATCAAGCCCGTCGCGGGCGCGGCGGCGAACTACCGCGGCGACCGGTTCCACAACACCGAGCCCAGCACCCAACTCGAAGCGGGTTCGGCGGCGGCGCTGGTGTTCACGGCGTGGCGTCAGCGTAAGAACGGCCGCCCCGGAAAGCCGGTACCGGTCGTGCGCCCGCAGGCCACCGGCGCACCCGCCGATCTGGCGGTCACCTGGTACGGTCACGCGTCGGCGCTGATCGAGATCGACGGTTTCCTGGTACTCACCGACCCGGTGTGGAGCGAGCGGGTTTCCCCGTCGTCACTGGTCGGCCCCGCCCGGTTGCATCCGGTCCCGCTGCCGCTGGCCGAACTTCCCGAAGTGGACGCGGTCGTCATCTCCCACGATCACTACGACCACCTCGACAAGTCGACGATCATGGCGCTGGCGCAGCACCGGTCGACGCCGTTCGTGGTGCCGGTCGGCATCGGCGCGCATCTGCGGCACTGGGGAGTACCCGATCATCGCATCGTCGAACTGGCCTGGGGCGCTTCGGTGTCGCTGTCCGCGCTCGGCCGCGGACGCGACGGCGCCGATCTCACCCTCACCTGCTCGGAGGCGCGGCATTTCTCCGGTCGCGCCCTGGTGCGCAACACGACGTTGTGGGCATCCTGGTCGATCGTCGGTCCGACCAGGAGGGTGTACTTCGGCGGTGACACCGGCTACACCAAGGCCTTCGCAGAAGCGGGTGCCGCGCTCGGTCCCTTCGATCTGACCCTGCTGCCCATCGGCGCCTACGACGAGCACTGGGTCGACATCCACATGAATCCCGAAGAGGCGGTCCGCGCGCACGGCGACCTCTGTCTCGGCGACGCCGGGTACGGGCTGCTCGTACCGATCCACTGGGCCACCTTCAACCTGGCCCTGCACGGCTGGTCCGAACCGGTGCGCAGGCTGGTCGTCGCCGCGCGCGCGACGGGCACCGACATCGCGGTGCCCAGGCCGGGGGAGCGGGTGAGCGCGGGGAATCCGGCGCGGACCGAGCCCTGGTGGGAGAATGTGGATTGATCAGCAGTTCCCAGGCACGTCGACAGCGGAAGGAACGCAACGGATGAGTTTCGCGAACAATCTCAGAGGTCTGGTCGAAAAAGGCAAGGAGGCCGCGGCCAAGAACGCGGACAAGATCAACGAGGCGATCGACAAGGGCGGCGATTTCCTCGATCAGAAGACCCACGGCAAGTACGCCGACAAGATCGCCAAGGGCAAGGAGGCCGCCAAGAAGGCGGTCCCGCCGGAGCAGCCCGGACAGCCCCCGAGCGCGTGAGTCCGCGCGGCGGCGGCTCTTGCGTCGGTAGCCCGCCGGTCCGGCCCGGCCCTCGCTGAGGCCGGCACCGGTGGTGCGCGCGGCGTTCGACGGCGGTCCGGGTGCGGGGCCGATCGAGGTGGCGCTCACCAACCTCGACAAGGTCCTCTATCCGGAGACCGGGACCACCAAGGGCGAGGTCATCGCCTACTACACCGCCATCGCCCCGGCGATACTGCCGCACCTGTCCGGGCGTCCGATCACCCGTAAACGCTGGCCGAACGGGGTGGCGGAGACCTCGTTCTTCGAGAAGAACCTGCCCGGCCATGCCCCGGCCTGGCTGAGCCGCCAGGCGATCGAGCACAGCGATCGCCGTGTCACCTATCCGCTCGTCGACTCCGAGGCGGGCCTGGCCTGGCTCGGACAACAGGCCGCGTTGGAAATCCATGTGCCGCAATGGCGTATCGCCGGCCATCGGCCGGGGCCGGCGACCAGGATGGTGTTCGACCTCGATCCCGGTCCCGGTGCCGGACTACCGGAATGCGCCGAGGTGGCGCTGGCGGTCAAGGAGATCATCGAGGGCGCGGGCATGCGCGTGTATCCGGTGACCAGCGGCAGCAAGGGCATTCACCTCTATGTCCCGCTGGATCGGGTGCTCAGCCCGGGCGGCGCGTCCACCGTCGCCAAACAGCTCGCCACCGATCTGGAGAAGTTGCACCCCGACCTGGTGACCGCCACGATGGCGAAAGAGGTGCGCCGGGGCAGGGTCCTGCTGGACTGGAGTCAGAACAACCCCGCCAAGACCACCGTCTCGCCGTATTCGTTGCGCGGCCGCGCACACCCCGATGTGGCCGCCCCGCGCACCTGGGCCGAGATCGAGGACACCGCGACCTTGCGCCACCTGCGTTTCGACGAGGTGCTGGCCCGGTGGCGCGACGACGGCGACCTGCTCGCCGATCTCGATCCACCGCTGCCCGTCGAGTCCGCCCCGCACGAGCGCGACGCGCTGGCGAGATACCGGTCCATGCGCGATCCCGCCCGTACCCCCGAGCCCGTCCCGGCGGCACCGCCGACTCCCGGCTCCGGTGATCGTTTCGTGGTCCAGGAGCACCATGCGCGCCGCCTGCACTGGGACGTGCGCCTGGAACGAGACGGCGTGCTGGCCTCCTGGGCGGTGCCCAAAGGCCCGCCGACCTCGCCGTCGCAGAACCGCCTGGCCGTGCGCACCGAGGATCATCCGCTGGAATACCTCGATTTCCACGGTGTCATCCCGCGCGGCGAATACGGCGGCGGCCGGATGACCATCTGGGATCGCGGTACCTACGAGACCGAGAAGTGGCGCGAGGACGAGGTCATCGTCCGTTTCCACGGCCGGACCCTCACCGGCCGCTACGCACTCATCCGTACCCGTGCCGACCAATGGCTGATGCATCTCATGCGCGATCAGCCCCCCGAGTCGACACCGCCCGCACGGGCAGGAGTGGGATCGGTGCGGGATGCCCCCTCCCGGGCGGAGCCGTCCCCGGGCGTGCCCGGTCGCCGCGCCGAAGGCAATGGCGGACAACGACGTAGCGAGGCACCTTTCCCGCGTGACCTCGCGCCGATGCTGGCCACTGCGGGCGAGGTGGCCGGGCTCGACCCCGGGCAATGGTGCTTCGAGACGAAATGGGACGGCTTCCGGGTGATGGCCGTCATCGACGGCGACGATCTCGTCCTGCGCAGCCGGTCCGGCACGGACGTGACCGCCCGCTATCCGCGCTTCGCCGCCGCCGCGGCCGAATTGTCCGGCCACCGGGTGGTTCTCGACGGGGAGATGGTGGTCTTCGACGACGACGGCGTGCCCGACATCAGCCTGCTGCAGGCGGATCCGGCGCGTGCGGAATTCGTCGCCTTCGATGTGCTGTACCTGGACGGAACATCGCTGGTGCGCAAGCGCTTCGCCGATCGGCGCCGGGTACTCGAAGCCCTCGCGGCCACGGCATCGTCCTTACTGGTCCCGCCGCCGCTGGCGGACAACGGTGCCGACGCTGTGCGGCTCAGTGCCGAACGTGGGCTGGAAGGGGTGCTGGCGAAGCGATTCGATTCGGTCTACCTGCCCGGCAGGCGCGGGCAGTCCTGGATCAAACACCGCAACTGGCGCACCCGCGAGGTGGTGGTCGGCGGCTATCGGCGCAGCGCCGCCCGCGACTTCGCCTCGCTGCTGGTCGGCATCCCGATCGGCGAGGAACTGGTCTACGCGGGGCGCGTCGGCACCGGATTCTCCGACCCGGATATGCGTGAGCTGGGTCCGCGACTACGGTCGTCCCGGCGTCCGACCTGTCCGTTCACCACCGAACTCACCGCCGCCGAACGCAAGGACGCGATCTGGGTGGATCCGGTGGTCACCGGCCGGGTGCGGTTCATGAGATGGACGGAGACCGGGCGACTGTGGCACGCCGCCTGGCTGGGCGAGGCCGACTCGTGATCGTGAGGGCACGCCGTCCGTCGGCGGGCCGCCGCTCGCTCCCGGTCGTGCGGACACGAGACGGCGCGCGCCGAATCGTGCTCGGCGCGCGCCGTGTTCGTGGGTGGGGGGATTCAGTTCGCGGGCTGACCCGTCTGTTCCATCCACTTCGTGGTGCCCGGCTCGGCGGCCAGCGTCTGGATGAGGTCGATACCGGCTACCACCAGCGTCGGGCCACCGACGACGATGGTGCCGATGATGCCGCCGACACTCGCACCGGTCGCGATACCGGGCAGGCAGCCGACAACGGCTCCGACCAGCCCGGCGATGCAGCCGATGACCGCACCGGCCGCGAGCCCGATGAACCCGCCGACCGCCGTGGCGAGACCGAACTGCGAGGCGAAGGTATCCATCGCCCGCCGGTTCTCCTCCAGCGAGGCCACCGGGGTCACCGGCACCGGCCTGGCCTTGGAGACGTCCTTGACGACCGACAGTTCCAGCATCCGGCCCTCGTCGGCGATCTGGTGCCCGAGCGGGTATTCCAGTCCGTCCTGCCGGAACGCCAGCGGGAAGGAGACGAGCGTGTTGTCCGCCGCGTCCTTCACCTCGACGATGCCGCCGTCGGTCTCGAAGGTGCCGTTGGTGAGCGTGGTGACGACCTTGTCGCCCACCAGCTTCGCCTCGTAACCGACATCCGGCACCGGCGCCGGTTCGGCGTGGGCGACGGTGCTCGCGCCGACGGTGACAGCGGCGATCAGCGGTACCAGGACCGCGGAGAGCTTGCGCATGCGCATGCGAGGATTCCAATCTTCATGAGGTCGAGCCCTTACGAAGTCCGCCCCGGCGAGAAAAGCTCCCCTCGACGCCGGGGTGGACAGGCGATGATCCACAGAACAGCTACGTCACCGTAACCTTACTGAATCGCTGGGTATTCCGGCACGCGAATTCCCGGTAAAAGGGAAGCAATTCGAGGAATGTGGTGCGTTCGCTCGACATCCGCCGATCCATTGCCCTCGGCTATGACGCCAGTTCGTGATAGGCGAACTCCCTCGTTGTGATCGTCGCAACAGAGTGTTCGCCGTGCTCTTTTCGGCGAGGTCGCCTTATGTGGATCGGCTATTTCTGATTTGTGAGTATGTGGCGGAATCGGTGCCGGAAGCTGTTTCTGCCCCCAAGGCTGGGGGTTTTGACAATCTGGACGGTTTGTTTTTGCAAGCGGCCAGCAACTTGTCGGCAGTCCATTCGGCGGTGGCTGTGCACCCGCACGTGCGCGACCCCGCCCGCGCCGCTCAGAGGAGCAGGTCGATCGCCACCGCGCCCGCCCCGGCGAGCACCACGAGCGCCAGCGCCAGCGCGTCACGGCGGGTCGGAACGGCCGGATGAGCGGTGAGCTGACCGGTGCCGCCGCGCGCGGTGATCGCCTCGCCCAGTTCGGTCGCCCGGCGCGACGCCACCGCCATCGCCGCGGTGAGGATGTCGATGACGGGGCTGTCGGTGGCGCGCTCGAGCAGCCGCTCCTTGGGTCGCAGCTTGCGGGCCGCCCGCAGCACCCGGATCTCCTCGAGCAGCAGCGGCAGCCCGCGCAGCGTCAACGCGACCACCACCGCCCACTCGTCCACCGGCACCCGCAGCTTGCGCAGCGGAGCCCCGAGTTTGGCCAGAGCGGGCGCGATCTCGCCCATCGGGGTGGTCCACGCGATGAGGAACGACGCCGCCACCAACACGAAACCGAACACCACCACCTGCGTGTAGCGCAGCACCGCCGACCCGCCCATGGGCAGATTGATCAGCGCGCCCGCCGCGATCAGCGACCAGAACCACAGCGGCAGCCGCGGCAGGGTTCCCAGCGGCAGTCGCGCGACCGCGCCGATGACGATCAGGAAGACGATCATCACGCCCAGTACCGTCCACGACGGCCACACCATGAGCAGCAGGCTGAGCAGGAAGGCCGCGATCATCTTGGTGCCCGCCCACAGCCGGTGCACGGGGCTGTCCACCGGAACCCGGCGCAGCAGAATGGTGCTCATCGGTGACTCCCGTCCTGGTATCCCCACACCTGCGCGGGCCGCGATCTCGAACTGGCTGACCTGTCCTCGAATCCAGGGGTGTCCCCGGAGCCGGCGGTGTCGGTGAAGCGGCCCCCGCTCAGATGCACGGTGCGGTCGCAGACCGCGGCCATGTCCTCGACGTCATGGGAGATGACGATGAGGGTGAGCCCGGAATCGCGCAGCCGCGCAAGTAGTTCCACGATGTCGGCGCGGCCCTTCGGGTCGAGCCCGGCCAGCGGCTCGTCGAGCACCACCACCTGCGGGTGGCTGGCCACGATGGCCGCCAGCACTACCCGTTTGGCCTGCCCGCCACTGAGTTCCTCGATCGAGCGCGCTGCCAGCGCCCGGTCCAGCCCGACGGCGTCCAGTGCCCGCCCGACCGCGCCGGAACCCGTGGCCCGCCCGCCCCAGTCCGCGATCTCCGCGCCCACGGTCTGCTTCTGCAGTTGCAGCCGCGAATGCTGGAAGGCCAGCGCCACCCGCCCGATCTGCCGGGTCACCGGCTTTCCACCGAGCAGGCACGCACCCGAACTCGGGGTCACGAGCCCGGCCATGATCCAGGCCAGCGTCGACTTGCCCGAGCCGTTGCCACCCACCACCAGCACCGCCTCCCCCTGGCGCACGGTCAGGTCGAGCCCGTGCAGGGCGGGCGCCTCCCACGGCGTGCCCCGGTTGTAGGTATGGCGGACATCGCGCAGCTCCAGCACCGGCCCGCCCATCGGCGTGCGCCGCTCGCCGCGTGCGGGCTGCGGCCAGGCGGGCAGGCGCTGCACCATCCGGCCGGCGCCCAGATGCACCACCCGGTCGGCGGCGGCCGCGTCGGCTTCGTGGTGGGTCACCAGCACGACCGCCATCCGGTGCCTGGCAGGCAGTTCACGCAGCAGCGCGACCAGATCCCGGCGCCCGCGCGGATCGATCATGGAGGTCGCCTCGTCGGCGATCAGCAGCGCGGGCCTGCGGGCCAGCGCCGCGGCCACCGCGAGCCGCTGCTGCTGGCCGCCCGAGAGCGTGGCCGTCTCCCGTCCGCCCATACCGTCCAGGCCCACCTCGCGCAGCAGCCCGTCCACATCCACCTGCGCGGCGAGGTCGGTGGGCAGCCCCCACACCACGTCGTCGGCGACCAGCACGCCCAGCGTCTGGCTCTCCGGGCGTTGCAGCACCAGCGCCGTGCCACCCAAGTGCCCGAGTCCGGCCGAGCCCGGCCGCAGCACTTCGCCGCTGGTGGGCGGCAGACCGGCCAGCAGCCGGGTCAGCGTGGATTTGCCCGAGCCGTTGTGGCCGACCACGGCGACGAACTCGCCCGCGGCCACGGTCAGGTCGATGCCGTGCAGTGCGTCGACGTGCGCGCCGGGATAGCGGAACCCGGCCCCACGCAAGGTCACCGGCAACGGGCCGATCGGCCGGTCGTCGGCGGGGGCGTCGAGCCGGTCACGGCTGGGCAGCCAGGCCAACCGGTCCAGGATCGAGCCGAGCACATACCAGGAGCACACCGCGCTGACCAGCACACCGACCACCACGCCGCTGCCGACGTAGAGCCACCACCACGTGAGCACGGCCTCGGTGGCCGAGTCCACCGCGCGGCCGATCGACTCCAGCTCCGGCCTGCTCTCGGTGATCTCGCGCACCCCGCCCGCGGTGTTGCGGACGGTGTCGAAGAACAGTTCCCTGGTCTTGGCGAACACCAGCAGCGATCCCACCGAGAACGCCGCCCACGCCAGCCCGGCCACCGACGCCGCGAGACAGGCTGTCGCCAGCCCGCGCCCGTGCCGTTTGACTCCGCCGATGATGCCGCCGATGGTGGCGGTGCTGACCACGCCGATGGCGGGCATCACGCCCGCCGCCACGAAGGTCACCAGCGCCGCCGCGACCGTCGCGGTCACCAGCGCCCGCACCCGGTACCGATGCGCGAGCATGCCCATCGGCACCGCCGCCACCAGTTGCAGCGCGGCCGCGAACGGCACCACCGAGCCGACGGTGATCAGGCCGACGGTGACGCCGCCGAGCACCGCGCCCACGGCCAGTTCGATCGGCCGCAGCGTCCCGCGTTGCCCAGGACCGGCGACGAGCACGGTCGGCGTCTCACTCACGCGAACAAGTCTGCCAGCCCCGCCGCGGGGCCACTCGGCTCGGCGGCGGACTGCGGCGGACTACGCCGACTCGCCCACGAGCCCCTGCCCGCGGCCGCCGCCTGCCCGCCGACAAGGCAGCCGACCGGCCGTCGGCCCGCGAGGCCCCGGCCCGCTGCTCCGGTACGACCCGGCGACGCCCCGGCAGCCGCGCGGTCGTGGGCCCGCCAGGTCGTGGCTCGCTGCTCCGCCCGCCGGCCTGCTGGGGAGGGGCGAGGGCGGCCCGCGCGTGTGTGCGGCGCCGCGGGCGTCGACCGCGGCCGTCGCGCGTGCCGCTCACGACGCGGGCGTCAGAAGGTAGTCGTCGGGGTCGAGCGTGCGGACCCGACGGCGGTAGCTGGTGACCGTGCCCGGCCAGTTGTTGGTGATGCGCCCGGCGGCATCGCGGTACCAGCTCGAGCAGAAGTTCCACGGTGAGCGATCGAGCCGCTCCCGCAGTTCCCGGTTGAACCGCTCCTCCCGCGCGGCATCGACCTCGATGACGTGTCCCGGTCGGTCGGCGAGCAGTTCGACGGCCTGACGGATATAGCGCGCCTGCGTCTCGATCATGGCGATGATCGAGCCGACACCCAGATTGGTGTTGGGCCCGTAGACCATGAACATGTTGGGGAAGCCCGGCACCGTCATGCCGTAGAAGGCGTGCGCGCCCTCGGCCCACGCCGCCGAGAGTTCGCGCCCGCCCCGCCCGCGCACCCGCATCGGCCACAGGAATTCGGTGCCCTTGAAGCCGGTGCCGTAGATGATCACGTCGGCCTCGTGCACCGTCCCGTCGGCGGTGCGCACGCCGGTCGGGGTGATCTCGGTGATCGCCTCGGTCGCCACGGTGACATTCGGCTGGGTGAGCGCGGGAAAGTAATCCCCGGAGAACAGGACTCGCTTGCAGGCGATCGGATAGTCGGGCGTGAGCTTCGCCCGCAACGCCGGATCGGGGACCTGTTTGCGCAGATGCCTTGCCGCGATCCTGCTCACCAGCGAGGCGATCCACGGCGCGTCCACCAGCCCCAGCGAGGACACCTCCGCCAGCGTCCACCAGCCGAGCCGTTCCGCCGAGAGCATGCCGGGAATCCTCGCGAACAGCGTGTGCTGCACCGGTGTGTAATCGGTGTCGAACTTGGGCAGCACCCAGGCCGCGCTGCGCTGGAACACCGTCAGATGCTCGACCCGCGGCTGGATCCGGGGGATGTACTGGACGGCACTGGCCCCTGTCCCGATGCACGCCACCCGTTTTCCGGTGAGATCGACATCGTGATCCCACAGCGCCGAGTGGAAGGCGGCTCCGGTGAACGTGTCCACCCCGGGGATGTCGGGCATGGCGGGGCGCGACAACTGCCCCACCGCCGAGACGAGCACATCGGCCACGTAGGTGTTCCCCTCGGCCGTCCGCACCGTCCACCGCCCGGCACCGGGGGCCGCGGTGTCCGCGCCCGCGACGGCACCGCCGCCGTTCGCGCGGGCTGCTGCCCCGTCGGGCCGTTCGTCGAAGACGGCCTCGGTGACCTGCGCACCGAATCGGATGCGGTCGAGCAGGCCGTGTCTGCGTGCGACACCACGCAGGTAATCGTGGATGGCGGCCTGACCGGAGTAGCGCTGAGGCCAATCCGGCTTGGGCTCGAAGGAATAGGAGTACAGCGGCGAGGGCACATCACAGGCCGCGCCGGGATAGGTGTTCTCCCGCCACACCCCACCGAGGTCGCTGGCCCGCTCGAGAACGACGACATCGTCGAAACCGTTGCGCTGCAACTCGACAGCCACGCCGATGCCGCCGAAGCCGGCGCCGATGACGAGCACCGAAGGACCTGAACCCATGCGCCTCTCCTCACCCTGCCGCCGATGCCTCAACTGTAGAGGCGCGCGATGGCCGGTCATGTCCTTTCGGCGGCAGGCGCCGCTGCCCTGTGGACAACGGCGGGGTTGTGGAATATGCCGGTCACGGGTGCTGGCCGCGCCCCTCCCGGCTGCCGGAATAGGCCAGCTCGCGCACGCGGCCGACGACCTCGGGCAGGAGACGCACGTCGTCGGGATGGTTCATCACCGGATCGAAGAAGTCGGTGCGGTAGTCGCCGGCGTCGACCGGATGCAGGGTGACCCGGGCGATCTTGCGGGGCCGTCCGATCAGGCCCGCCGCCGACAGGGTGTATTCGATCGGCGTCGTGCGCACGTGCTCCTCGAGATCGTCCAGCGACGAAGAGGAGGGCAGACCCGGCTCCGGCTCGGCGAACAGCCAGACCGGGGATCGGTCGCCGAGCCGATAGGGCATCAGACTGCCGTAGCGGGCGCTGCGCCAGCCGCGCGCCGGGGTGAGGAAGTAGCGGCCGAGCACGCCTTCGCCGGTGGTGGCCAGCGCGAGATCGAACGGTTTGTCGTCGCGATCGAGCACCCGCAGCGCCAGCCCCAGCACATCGGGGAGTCCGGACGGTGTGCCGATGCCCTTGGACATGCGCGCGAGTACAGCGCGTTCACCCTCGCCGAACAGGTCTTCGACCTCGGGCTCGGGGTGCAGCCTGCCCGACAGCGGCAGACCGTTGGGATGGAAGACGCGCGCGTGCCGGAGTCGGGCCGCGCCCGCGAAGAACTCACGGAAGAGCTGGGTCATGTGGCCTGGGTGCCCGGACCCGCCCCGGTCAAACGGCGCGGCCGCGCTGCCGGCCGCCCCGGATGTCAGGACAGCGGCGCGCCCGTGCATCCGTTCATCGGCACGGTGCGGAAATGCGTCGTGATCGCCCCGGTTTCGTCGAAGACATGCAGAGCGACGGCCGGATCGGGGGAATAGTCCATCACCCGGTCCGGTGGCCGCAGCTCCCACGCGCCGCTCAGCACCGACGAGGTGCTCGGCGCGACCAGCAGAGGCCGACCGGCGAACAGGGTGACCGCCGAAGAGTGGGCGTGACCTGCGAGAACAGCGCGGATCCGCGCATCGGACGTCACCAGTTCGGCCAGCCTGCCCGGCTCGGCGAGCGCGATGTCGTCGACGATGGGACTGTGCAGGCGCACCGGCGGATGATGCATGGCCAGCACGATCGGCGCGTGCGCGGACGTCTCGGCGAGGACGCCGCGCAGCCAGTCGTAGCTCTGCTCGTCGATCCGCCCGCCTGGCTCGCCGGGGACGGTCGTGTCCAGCATGATCACCGTCAGCTCGCCGATGCGGTGGACGTGATGGATCGGATCGGCGGAGGCTTCGATGCCGAGCAGTTCGGTGCGGAAGGCGACCCGCTCGTCGTGATTACCGGGAATGGAATAGACGGGGATGTCGGACTTCAACGCGGCGCGCGCCTCGGCGTACTGCGCGGCGCTGCCGGACTCGGTGATGTCACCGGTATGCAGGATCGCGTCGGGCCTGCGCGGCAGGTCGGCCAGGAAGTCCATCACCTTCTCGGCCCGTCGGGCGTTGCGGGTGCCGAGGTCGAAATGGGTGTCGCTGACCTGCGCTACCAGGATCATCGGCGGTCGCTTTCTCTGCGGAGTCGCCGCGTCGCGTCACGGCGTGGTCGGCACGCGAGCACATGCACCTGTCCAGGCTAACGGCCCCTGGACCGCCGGTCCGCATGAGCCTCACCACGATCGGTCGGCACCGGTGCGCGCTCGTCGACGGACCGGCGGGGGCGGTGACCGCGGCGGGAAGGCCCCGTCGGCTGTCGACGACCGGAGCCGCTGCTCGCGCGAACGGGCCGCGGCTCAGGAGCCGATCGGCGCGTCGGGATCGAGCAGGGCGGCCGGGTCGTCGAGTTCGGGCACCGCCGACCAGAAGTCCGCCCCCGGGGGCGCGATCAGATCGAGCACGGCCGGATCGCGCCAGGGGGCGTCCAAACGCAGCCGCCACGAGTGCAGGTGCGCGCGCGGCAGCCCGGACCTGCCGAACAGCGGATCGCCGACGATCGCGTGCCCGATCCAGGCCAGGTGCACCCGGATCTGATGTCTGCGCCCGGTCACCGGGCGCAGGGCCAGCACCGCCCGGCCGCCGGTGCGGGCCAGGGTCGTGAACTCGGTGCGCGACGGGTAGTTCTTGGTGGGCAGCAGATCGGCCTCGTCGACGAACCAGCGCCCGTCCGCCGACCGGATGGACTCGCGCGGCGCGGCGATGCGCACCCGATTCTTGCGCCCGACGCTCAGCGGCAGCTCGATGACGCCGCGATCGGGCAGCTCGACCCCCTCGACCACCGCCAGGTACGCCTTCTCCGCCGTGCGCTTGGCGAACTGCCTGGTCAGCATGCCGTGCGCGCCGAGGTCCTTGGCCAGCAGCACCAGCCCCGAGGTGACCTTGTCGATGCGGTGCACCGGATACAACGTCTCGCCCGCCGCGGCGGCCGATTCCACGATGTCGGTGTCGTGGCGTTCCCCGGTCACCGAGATGCCCGCGGGCTTGTTCAGCGCGAGCACCGCCGCGTCCTCGGCGAGCAGGTACCGCTCCCGCAGCCGCGACCAGTCCGTTTCCACTCCGGCATCCACGCCGTCGACCTTACGGACGCCCGTGCGCCCGGGCGTGTCAGGCCCGGCGGATCAGATGCGGGCGCAGCCGGTTGAACCCGCGCAGCCGGACACTGCGCAGATGCCGCACCTTGAACTCCGGATCGTCGCGCAGTTTCTCCTCGGCGCCGTCGTCGACGAGCACTGTGCCGGGCCTGGCCACGCCGGTCAGCCTGGCCGCGATGTTGACCACCGTCCCGTACAGGTCGCCGAATCGCTGCAGCACCGGCCCGTAGGCCACCGCCACCCGCAGTTCCGGGGTGGAGCCCACCAGCATCGTCGACTCCTGGATGTCGAGCGCGATGTGCGCGGCGGCGCGCGCGGTCTCGGCGGCGAACATGACCTCGTCGCCGACGTTCTTGATCACCCACCCACCGTGCTCGGTGATGGCTGCCGTCGTGGTGGACTCGAAAGCCTCCAGCAGCGTGGACAATTCGTCGGGATGCAGGTGCCTGGTGAGCCGGGTGTAGCCGACCATGTCGGCGAATCCGACGGCCAGTTCCCTGGTCGAGTCCTCGTTGAGCGGGGTGACCGCGCCGTCGAACGAACGGTTCAGCGCCGCGGCCAGGTGCCTGCGCCAGGTGTAGGAGAGCAGATCCGCGAGCGCGGTCATCGTCTCCTCGGAGATGCGGCGGACATTCTCCGGGGAGTCGCCCTCGGCGGCCATCCGGGTGTAGATCTCGGCGAGCACCAGGTCCGCCTGCCATTCCGCCAGCCGCGCCATCCCCTGACCGATGGTGCGCGCCGCCGCCGCCTGGGACCGCAGATCCGCGCCGCCGACCACGCTCATCGACCGGAACTTCCGCACCGCCTCCACATCGCCCTCGGTGTAGTCGACGGCGCTGTCGTCGTTGGCGGGAAAGCCCAGCGCGGTCCACAGCCTGCGCGATACCCCGGGCGCCACCCCGGAATGCTCGGCGACCTGATGTCGGTCGTATTTGCGCTCGCCACCCAGGAGATAGGACTCCACCACCGACTGGACCAGCTCGGAATGCTGCTGTTGCGACGACGCCATTCCGTCACCTTACGGCCCGGCGCCGCGCCCGTCCCGGGCTTTCCCGCCCGGCGCGAGCCGCAGGCGTACCGGCACCCGATCGATGCCGGAAACCGCTCAGGCGCGGACGAACTCGGTGACCGTCACCCCGTTGTCGAACGCCTGCCGGTCCACCGGGGCGAACAGCGTGGGATCGAATCCGCCGTCGATCAGACCGATTCCCGCCCCCGCCAGCATCGGGTAGGACTTGAGCACCAGACGGTCGATCTCCGGCAGCAACGTGCCCGCGAGCTGTCCGCCGCCGCACAGCCAGATCGCCTTGTCGCTGTCCTCCTTCTTCAGCTCACGCACCAGCGCGATCGGGTCGTGGCCGACGACCGTCACCGCCGGCTCGCCGATATCGCCGAGGCTGCTCGACACCACGTATTGGCGCAGATGCGCGTACGGGCTGGTGATGCCCTCGTCGTAGGCCGCCCGGTAGGTCCCGAGCCCCATGAGCACGGTGTCGAACCGCACGTTCGGCACATCGGCGAGCCCGGACTGCTCGCGGAACGGGGTGGGCGTGACGTCGGGGAAGTGCTCCGCGATCCACGCGTGGTAGGCGGCGGAGCGCTTCTCGTCGGTCAAGGGGACGTAGAAGAAGTCGGCCTCTCCCTTCGGCCCGGCGATACGGCCGTCGAGGCTGACCGCCGCGTAGTACACGAGCTCTCGCATTATCACTCCGATCGAAGTACTTCGAATGTAGTGATATGAACGGTAATGGGACACCCGATGCGGCGCAATCGGTTTTCGCGCACGAACCCGCCGAGAGTGTCGGAGGCTGGAATGCGAGGCCAGCGTCAGCTCAGCTGTTCTCGGCCACCACGCGCAGGGTCTTCAGTTCCTTGTCGGCCGCGTCGGGGATGTTCGTGCCCGTGTCGTGTCCGGAGCGCAGGGACTCCACCACCGCCTCGTCGAGCAGTTCGCCAGGCACTGCGGCGGGAATGCCGGGCGGATGCGGGGTCCGACGGGGCAGCTCAGTACTGGGATGCGCCCAGGTCGACGGAGATGCTGGCCGCGGTGACCAACCGGGCCTCGTCACTGGCGAGCCAGGCCACGGTATCGGCGATGTCCTCGGGCATGGCGACGCCGTCGGGCAGCATCGGCGTGTTCATCTTCGCCAGCAGTTCGTTCGTCCGACCGGCCCGCACGAGCGCGCCGACCATGTCGCCGGAACCCATCGGCGTCGCCACCGGCCCCGGAGCCACGCTGTTGACGCGGATGGAGTGCTTGCCGAGTTCGGCGGCGAACGCGCGCGCCATGCCGGTGACCGCGTGCTTACTGGCGGTGTAGTGCACCATGAACGGCTGCATGGCCACCCCGGCCGCCGAGCCGATGAGGATGATCGATCCGCCGCGCCCGCCTTCGATGATCCGGTGCGCGCCCGCCATGACGGTGTTCCAGGTGCCGGTGACATTGGTGTCGACGACATCGCGGAACGACTGCGGCGTGATGGTGTCCCACGGTTCCGGAATGCAGATGCCCGCGTTGGCGACGATCACGTCGAGCCTGCCGAACGCCGTAAACCCTTCGTCGACGACCGCCCGCAGCGCGTCGATATCGCGCACGTCGGCGGCCTTCGCGACGATCTTGCGCCCGGTGGCCTCCACCAGTGCGACGGTTTCGGCGAGGTCGTCGGGCGTCGAGGAGTCGTAGGGCACGGCCTCCGGCAGCGGCGCGCACAGGTCGACGGCGATGATGTCGGCGCCTTCCCCGGCGAGCCGGACCGCGTGCGCGCGTCCCTGTCCGCGCGCGGCGCCGGTGACGAACGCGACCCTGCCCTCCAGCCGACCACCCACGGTTGTTCCTCCTCGTACCCGGCTCACACATCGTCGTGTTCAGCCCGCCTGACAGCTACGGTGACCGACGCTACGGCCGGTGCCCATGCGGCGCAAGAGATCACGCTCGCCGGTCCACCGGGGCCTCGCGGGCGACTTCGGCGGCCACTCGCGGCCGATCGGTGCGAGACCGCGCCTCAGTTGTCCGGGACGAGCTCGATGACGGCGATGTCGGAGGGCGCCCCGACGCGCACCGGCGGACCCCACGCGCCCGCACCGCGAGTCACGTAGAGCTGGGTGTCGCCGTAGCGCTCCAGTCCGGCGAGCGTCGGATTCGCCAGGGCGGCGATCAGATTCGCGGGGAACATCTGGCCGCCGTGGGTGTGACCGGACAGTTGCAGGTCCACGCCGTGATCGACGGCGTCGTGGACGAGCGAGGGCTGGTGGGCCAGCAGCACGCAGGGCTTCGAGGTGTCGCGACCGCCGAGCGCGGCATCGAAGTCGGGGGCGCGGTCGTAGGCCTCGGCGGCGAGGTCGTCCACCCCGGCGATGTCGAACCAGGGGAGTTCGGCGCGCTCGTTGAACAGGACGCGGATGCCGAGGTTCGGCAGATACGCGATCCACTCGTCCGGGCCGGAGTAGTACTCGTGATTGCCCATACAGAAGTAGACGCCGTGCGGCGCGCGCAGGTCCGCCAGCGGCGCTACGTGTTCGCGCAGGTCCGCGACGGTTCCGTCGACCAGGTCGCCCGCGACGGCGATCAGATCCGGCCGGGTGCGGTTCACGGTGTCGACCACCGTCCGCGCGAAACCGCGGCCCAGCGACGGACCGAGGTGCAGATCGCTGACCAGGGTGATGCGGAACCCGGACGCCTCGGCGGGCAGCCGCCGCAGCGGCACGGTCACCCGATTGACGGCCGGGCCTTTCAGCACCCCGTACGTGCCCGCGCCGACCGTGGCCACCGCCGCCACCGCCGTCGCGCCGGCCAGCCCCCCGCTGACGAACATCCTTCGCGACACCGCCCGCGACCCGGCGCTCTCGGCTGGCGCGTGGGTGTTCTCGACGATCGCCGGGGACGTCGCTTCCGCCGTGGTCTCAGCGGTACCGGCGGCACCGGTCCGCGCGGTCGGTGCTGTCGCCTCGGCGCCCATCGGTGCCTCGGGGTCTGCCTCCCGTCTCGCCGCTGCGGTGCGGGCCGCAGCCGCGCCCGACCCACCCCGCCGGTTCGCCCACCCCACCATCAGCGGACGGAGAACCTCCCCCACCAGCACCCCGAGCAGCAGATAGATCAGCACCGCGGCCCACAGATACCCGACCGTGGCCACCACGCGCACCACTCCGAACGGCACCATGTCGATCCGCGTCGCCATCGTGCCCACCATGAACAGCCCGCCGACCACGATCACCGCGGTCCCGGCGCGCCGCCCGATCGACCCGGCCACCGTGCTGTCGCGCACCAGCCGTCGCCACACGTACCAGTGCAATCCCGCCACGAGGCCGACCATCACAGCGACGATCAGCAACCCCACCACTCTGCCCACCAGCGCAACCTTCCGGAATCGCCCGCACTCCCGACACCGGCGAATCTACGCGGCGCGCCGATCAGCCCGGCGCCCCGCCGCTCACCGATCCCGACGGCGTTCGCGCGCCGAAAACGGTGGCGTTGCCTTCGGTTTCAAGGTCGGATGCCGGTGCCCACCCCCGACCTATCATGTAGATATGGAATAACTGGGGCGAGTGGTGGGGTGTGATGTCAGAGATCTCGAAAGTCGAACTGTACGCGGCGATCCGGGAGGATCTCCGTGCGGGTATGTCCAAGCGCGCCATCGAACGCAAGCACGGCGTCGGATGGCGCACTGTGGCGAAGGCCACGGAGTCGGTGCTCCCCGGGCCGCGCAAAGAGTATCCCCCGCGTCCCCAGAAGCTGGATCCCTACAAGCCGTTCATCGACGACATCCTGCGCGGTGATCTGGAAGGTCCGCCACGGCAACGGCATACGGCCACCCGGATCTATCAGCGTCTGCGCGCCGAGCAGGGCATGGCCGATGTGTCGTATCAGCGGGTCAGCGCCTATATCCGCGAACGCAGGCCGCAACTGCGCGCGGAGCAGGTGACCGCTCGCCGCCGCACCGGCCGCCTCGTCGGCACGGCCGGCTTTCCGCGCCTGAAAACGCTGCGTGACTTCGATTTCGGTGCCAATCCGAGCGTCGACCCGGCGGTGATCCGCGCCCTCACCGGGTGCGACTGGGTGCGAGAAGGACGGCCGCTGTGCTTGACCGGCGAGGCGGGCACAGGAAAGACCCATCTGCTGATCGCCCTGGGTGCCGAAGCGGCGAAAGCGGGCTTCCGGGTCCGATACACCTTGGCTACCGAACTGGTCACCGCGCTGGCCGAAGCCGCCGACCGAAACCGGCTCTCGCGCATCATCGGCCGCTATCGAGGCGTCGACCTGCTCTGCATCGACGAACTCGGTTACACCGCACTCGACCGGCGCGGTGCCGAACTGCTGTTCCAGGTCCTCACCGAACGCGACGAGAAGAAGTCGGTCGCGATCGCGTCCAACCGCAGCATCGTCCACTGGTCCGAAGTCTTCCCCGACGCGCGGCTCCGCGCCGCCATCATCGACCGGCTCACCTTCGGCGGCACCGTCGTCGACACCGGAACCCGGAGCTATCGCCGGGCTCGCGCCGAGTCCGGCATGCTCGCCGACTGATCCCGCTCATCCGCCCGGCGCCGGGCGCGCCCGAGGTCGCCGGGCCGGTGCGGTCGCGCGCGCCGGGCGGCGTTCGCGGGCCCGCCGACTTCGTCGCGCAGCGCTCCGGCGCATATCCGAGCGAGCGTCGGGCGATATCGGTGTATCGAACGAACCGGTATCTCTCGCTGGTGTCGCCAGAATTCGTGAAAAGACCCCGCCGGAATTCGTGAAAAAATGCTGTCAGAATTCGCGAGAACTCCTTCGGAATTGGCGAGAATTTCCGATCGCAGCGGTGCCGACCAGGTGCTCGACCGCGAAAATCGTTGTTGCACGAGGTGTTACGTGCACGTATCTTGGCGGTTGGGCTCATTTCGATCAGAATTGTGCGAGGAGAAATATGGATCATAACTGATTATCATCCGAGGCCACCGGTTCGAGCCGGTGGAGCCTTCACGCTTTATGCGATTGCGTCACCGGTAGAAATCGTCATCGTCGGCTGCCGGCCACCGCATCGGCGCGTCCGCCACCGGGCGGCAACCACGCCGAGCGCGAGTGGTGACTGTGCGGCCCCGCACCGGTGATGTCTCGGACGGCAGCTCGACCAGGGCCGCCTCCTCGTCCGTACCCGCCGACAGCCGGACAGCGGCAGCGGGTGCGAGTGACGACAACTACGTGCGCGATTCCCGCCCGGCGGCATGCGGCCGCCCGGCGTCGATCAGTCGTGCCCACACCACACTTCGAGCACAAGGACAGCACCATGCCCATCTCTCCTTCCCAGGGAACCACCGGCGGCGGCACCACTGTCACCATCACCGGCACCAACCTGGGCTCCGCGACGGCCGTTCGCTTCGGCTCCAAGACGGCCACCATCACCGACAACACCGAGACCTCGGTGACGGTCGTCTCCCCGTCGGGGGCGGGCCCGGTCCCGGTGACCGTCAGCACGCCGGGCGGTATCGCCGGGCCGCTGACGTTCTACTACATCGGCCCGCCGTTCAAAGCGAGCCTGTCGCCGGCGGCGGGCGTCGTCACGGGCGGCGACACGGTAACCATCACCGGAATCGGCTTGAGCACAGCCCAATCCGTGGCTTTCGGAGCCGAGTCCGTGGAGCCGACAGTGGTGAACGACGGTGAGCTGACGGTGACCGTGCCCGCGGGCGCCGCGGCCGGGGTCGTCGGGGTCACCGTCACCACGGCGGGCGGGTCGACCAACGGCCTCTCGTACACCTATGTGGACGCACCCAGCGTCGGGACCCCCTTTCCCACTTCGGGTTCGGTCGGGGGCGGTACCGCGGTGACCATCCCCGGCACCGGCCTGACCACCACCACGTCTGTGACTTTCGGTGGCGTCCCGGCGCCGTTCGCCGTCCTGTCCGACGCCCAGGTCGTCGCGGTCAGCCCGGCGAATCCGGCCGGAACCGTCGACATCGTGGTCACCACCGCCGGTGGCAGCGACACCGCGGCCGGTGCCTTCACCTACACCGCTCTCTGACCCGATCCCTCTCGCTCTGAAAGGAGCACCTCATGGCTCCGGCCTTGACCTCCCTCGCCCCGACTTCGGGCCCCGCCGCCGGGCTGAACAGCGTCACGCTGACCGGCACCGGATTCGTGAACGTCGCCGCCGTACGCTTCGGCACCACGGCGGCGGCGTTCACCGTCCAATCCAGTACCCAGATCATCGCGACCGCCCCGGCGGGCAGCGGAACAGTGCAGGTCACTGTCACCGCGATCCCCGGCGGCACCAGTAACGGACTTCCCTACACCTACATTCCCGTCCCGTCGCTCAGCGGCATCAGCCCCGACCGTGGCCCCACCACCGGCGGCACCACGGTGACCCTCACCGGCACCGGTCTCACCGGAGCCACCGCGGTCACCTTCGGCGCGACCCCCGCCACCTCGTTCACCGTCGTCTCCGACACCCAGATCACCGCGACGGCGCCACCGGGCAGCGGAGCAGTGCAGGTCACCGTCACCACTGCGGGCGGTGTCAGCAACGGTGTCTCCTACGCCTACCTCCTGCTTCCGGTGATCACCTCCGTCGACCCGCCCGCAGGTCCCGCGGCCGGGGGCAACACTGTCACGCTGACCGGTGCCGGATTCGTGAATGTCACCGCCGTGCGTTTCGGCACCACGGCGGCCGCGTTCGATGTCGATTCCAGCAACCAGATCACCGTGATCGCCCCGCCGGGCAGTGGCACAGTGCAGGTCACTGTCACCACCCTCTTCGGCGTCAGCAACAGCGTTTCCTACACCTACGTGGTGGCGCCGGTCCTGACCGCTCTCGATCCGACTGCCGGCCCGGAAGCGGGTGGGAACGCGGTCGTCCTCACCGGCACGGGGCTGGCGGGTGCTACCGCGGTGACGTTCGGCGCCACCCCGGCGACGTCGTTCACCGTCGTCTCCGACACGCAGATCATCGCGATCGCTCCGGCGGGGACCGGTGTCCAGCAGGTGACGGTCACGACCGTAGGTGGCACCAGCGACGGGCTTCCCTACACCTATGCCGTGGTTCCGTCGATCAGCGCTGTCGAACCCGACGAAGGTCCGATCGGGGGCGGCACGTCGGTGGTCCTGACGGGTAACGGCTTCACGGGGGCGACCGCGGTGTCCTTCGGTGGTACTCCGGCGACGTCGTTCACCGTCGTCTCGGATACGCAGATCACCGCGACCGCGCCGGCGGGAACCGGGACGGTGTCGGTGACGGTGACGACTCCTGGTGGCACCAGCAACGGTGTCCTGTTCACCTACGTGCCTGCTCCGGTGCTGGCCGATCTGGATCCGGTGTCGGGTCCGGAGACCGGTGGGACCGTGGTGACCCTCACCGGTACCGGCTTCACCGGCGCGACCGCTGTCGATTTCGGTGCCACCCCGGCGACGTCGTTCACCGTCGTCTCGGACACCGAGATCACCGCGATCGCTCCGGCGGGGACCGGTGTGGAGTCGGTGACGGTGACGACCGTCGGTGGCACGAGCAACGGTGTCCTGTTCACCTACGTGCCTGCTCCGGTACTGGCCGATCTGGATCCGGCGTCGGGTCCGGAGACCGGTGGGACCGTGGTGAGCATCACCGGTACCGGTTTCACCGGTGCTTCCGCGGTGTCCTTCGGCGGGACTCCCGCCACCTCGTTCACCGTCGTCTCGGACACCCAGATCATCGCGACCGCTCCGGCGGGGACCGGTGTCGAGCAGGTGACGGTCACGACTGTCGGTGGCACGAGCAACGGTGTCCCGTTCACCTATGTGGCGGCTCCGGTGCTGATCGATCTGGATCCGGCGTCGGGTCCGGAGACCGGTGGGACCGTGGTGACCCTGACCGGCACGGGCTTCACCGGCGCGACCGCTGTCGATTTCGGTACCACCCCGGCGACGTCGTTCATCGCTCTCTCCGACACCCAGATCATCGCGACCGCTCCGCCGGGGACCGGGACCGTGCAGGTGACGGTCACGACCATCGGCGGCACCAGCAACAGTGAGCCCTTCACCTATGTGGTCGCCCCGGTGCTGGCCGGTCTGGATCCGCTCTCGGGTCCGGAGACCGGTGGGACCGTCGTGACTCTGACCGGTACGGGGTTCACCGATGCTTCCGCGGTGTCCTTCGGTGCGACTCCGGCGACCTCGTTCACCGTCGTCTCCGACACCGAGATCACCGCGATCGCTCCGGCGGGGACCGGTGTCGAGCAGGTGACGGTCACGACTGTGGGTGGCACCAGCAACGGTGTTCTGTTCACCTATGTGGCGGCCCCGGTACTGGCCGATCTGGATCCGGCGTCGGGTCCGGAGACCGGTGGGACCGTGGTGAGCATCACCGGTACCGGTTTCACCGGTGCTTCCGCGGTGTCCTTCGGCGGGACTCCCGCCACGTCGTTCACCGTCGTCTCGGACACCCAGATCATCGCGACCGCTCCGGCGGGGACCGGTGTCGAGCAGGTGACGGTGACGACCATCGGTGGCACCAGCAACGGTGAGCCCTTCACCTATGTGGCGGCTCCGGTGCTGACCACTCTGGATCCCGCCTCGGGTCCGGAGACCGGCGGCACTCTGGTGACCCTCACCGGCACGGGCTTCACCGGCGTGACCGAGGTGTCTTTCGGCGGGACTCCCGCGACCTCGTTCACCGCTCTGTCCGACACCCAGATCATCGCGACGACTCCGGCGGGGACCGGGACCGTGCAGGTGACGGTCACGACCGTCGGCGGCACCAGCAACAGTGAGCCTTTCACCTATGTGGTCGCCCCGGTGCTGGCCGGTCTGGATCCGCTCTCGGGTCCGGAGACTGGTGGGACCGTCGTGACTCTGACCGGTACGGGGTTCACCGATGCTTCCGCGGTGTCCTTCGGTGCGACTCCGGCGACCTCGTTCACCGTCGTCTCGGACACCGAGATCACCGCGATCGCTCCGGCGGGGACCGGTGTGGAGTCGGTGACGGTCACGACTGTGGGTGGCACCAGCAACGGTGTTCTGTTCACCTATGTGGCGGCCCCGGTCGTGGCCGGTCTGGATCCGGCTGAGGGCCCGGAGACCGGTGGGACTCCGGTGAGCATCACCGGTACGGGGTTCACCGGGGCCTCAGCGGTGTCCTTCGGTGCGACTCCGGCGACGTCGTTCACGGTCGTCTCGGACACTCAGATCACGGCGATCGCTCCGGCGGGGACCGGTGTTCAGCAGGTGACGGTGACGACCGTCGGCGGTACCAGCAGTGGGGTCTCCTACACCTACGTTGTGGTTCCGTCGATCACCGATATCAGCCCTGAGGAAGGCCCCGCGACCGGCGGCACCGTGGTGACCATCAGCGGTTCCGGTTTCACCGGTGCCTCGGTGGTGGCCTTCGGTGCGACTCCGGCGACCTCGTTCACCGTCGTCTCGGATACCCAGATCACGGCGGTCGCTCCGGCGGGGACCGGTGTGGAGTCGGTGACGGTGACGACTGTCGGTGGCACCAGCAACGGTGTCCCGTTCACCTACGTCCTCGCTCCGGTCGTGGCCGGTCTGGATCCACTCTCGGGTCCGGAGACCGGTGGGACCGTGGTGACTCTGACCGGTACGGGGTTCACCGGCGCTTCCGCGGTGTCCTTCGGTGCGACGCCCGCGACGTCGTTCACCGTCGTGTCCGATACCCAGATCACGGCGGTCGCTCCGGCGGGGACCGGGATCGCCCAGGTGACGGTGACGACCGTGGGTGGCACCAGCGGCGGTGTTCCGTTCACCTATGTGGCGGCTCCGGTGGTGGCCGGTCTGGATCCGGTCTCGGGTCCGGAGACCGGTGGCACTCCGGTCACCATCACCGGTACGGGTTTCACCGGGGCCACGGCGGTGTCCTTCGGTGCGACTCCGGCGACCTCGTTCATCGTCGTGTCCGACACGCAGATCACGGCGGTCGCTCCGGCGGGGACCGGGATCGCCCAGGTGACGGTGACGACCGTGGGTGGCACCAGCGGCGGTGTTCCGTTCACCTATGTGGCGGCTCCGGTGGTGGCCGGTCTGGATCCGGTCTCGGGTCCGGAGACCGGTGGCACTCCGGTCACCATCACCGGTACGGGTTTCACTGATGCCTCGGCGGTGTTGTTCGGTGCGACTCCCGCGACGTCGTTCACCGTCGTCTCGGACACCCAGATCACCGCGACGACTCCGGCGGGGACCGGGGTGGAGCCGGTGACGGTCACGACCGTCGGCGGAGTCAGCAACGATGTTCCGTTCACGTATGTGGCGGCTCCGGTCGTGGTCGGTCTGGATCCGGTCTCGGGTCCGGAAACCGGTGGGACCGTGGTGACTCTCACCGGTACGGGGTTCACCGGCGCCTCGGCGGTGTCCTTCGGTGCGACGCCCGCGACGTCGTTCACCGTCGTGTCCGATACCCAGATCACGGCGGTCGCTCCGGCGGGGACCGGGATCGCCCAGGTGACGGTGACGACCGTGGGTGGCACCAGCAGCGGTGTTCCGTTCACCTATGTGGCGGCCCCGGTGCTGGCTTCGCTCGATCCGACCGCGGGTCCGGAGACCGGTGGGACCGTGGTGACTCTCACCGGCACGGGGTTCACCGGGGCCTCGGCGGTGTCCTTCGGCGCCACTCCGGCGACGTCGTTCACCGTGGTCTCCGATACCCAGATCACGGCGGTCGCTCCGGCGGGGACCGGGGTGGAGCTGGTGACGGTCACGACCGTCGGCGGAGTCAGCAGCGGTGTTCCGTTCACGTATGTGGCGGCTCCGGTCGTGGTCGGTCTGGATCCGGTCTCGGGTCCGGAAACCGGTGGGACCGTGGTGACTCTCACCGGCACGGGGTTCACCGGGGCCTCGGCGGTGTCCTTCGGCGCCACTCCGGCGACATCGTTCACCGTCGTGTCCGACACCCAGATCACCGCGACCGCTCCGGCGGGGACCGGAGTGGAGCTGGTGACGGTGACGACGGTGGGTGGTGTCAGCACCGGTTCGCCGTTCGCCTATGTGGCGGCTCCGGTGGTCGCCTCGCTCGATCCGACCGCGGGTCCGGAAACCGGCGGCACTGTGGTGACCATCACCGGCACGGGTCTGTCGGGGGCCACAGCGGTCTCCTTCGGTGCGACCCCGGCGACGTCGTTCATCGTCGTCTCCGACACGCAGATCACCGCGATCGCGCCGGCGGGCACCGGTGTCCAGCTGGTGACGGTGACGACCGTCGGCGGTACCAGCAGTGGGGTCTCCTACACCTACGTGGCGGTTCCCTCGGTCAGCGGTATCAGCCCTGAGGAAGGCCCCACCGTCGGCGGCACCGTGGTGACCATCACCGGCACGGGTTTCACCGGCGCCTCGGCGGTGTCCTTCGGTGCGACTCCGGCGACGTCGTTCACCGTCGTGTCCGATACCCAGATCACGGCGGTCGCTCCGGCGGGGACCGGGGTGGAGCTGGTGACGGTGACGACCATCGGCGGCACCAGCAGCGGTGTTCCGTTCACCTATGTGGCGGCCCCGGTGCTGGCTTCGCTCGATCCGACCGCGGGTCCGGAGACCGGTGGGACCGTGGTGACTCTCACGGGCGCTGGTTTCACCGGGGCCTCGGCAGTGTCCTTCGGTGCGACTCCGGCGACCTCGTTCACGGTCGTCTCCGACTCCGAGATCACGGCGACCGCTCCGGCGGGCACCGGGGTGGAGCTGGTGACGATCACGACGGTGGGTGGTGTCAGCACCGGTCTGCCGTTCGCCTATGTGGCGGCTCCATTCGTGGCTGGTCTGGATCCGGCGGAGGGCCCGGAGACCGGCGGGACCGTGGTGACCATCACCGGTATCGGTTTCGCGGGGGCGACCGAGGTCTCCTTCGGTGCGACTCCGGCGACGTCGTTCACCGTCGTCTCCGACACGCAGATCACCGCGGCCGCTCCGGCGGGCACCGGGGTGGAGCCGGTGACGGTGACGACCGTCGGCGGTGTCAGCAACGGTTCCCCGTTCACCTATGTGGCGGCTCCGTTCGTGGCTGGTCTGGATCCGGCGGAGGGCCCGGAAACCGGCGGGACCGTGGTGACCATCACCGGGACAGGTTTCACCGGCGCGACCGCTGTCGGTTTCGATACCACCCCGGCGACCTCGTTCACGGTCGTCTCGGACACCGAGATCACGGCGGTCGCTCCGGCGGGCACCGGTGTCGAGCTGGTGACGGTGACGACGGTGGGTGGCATCAGCAGCGGTGTTCCGTTCACGTATGTGGCGGCCCCGGTGCTGGCTTCGCTCGATCCGACCGCGGGTCCGGAGACCGGTGGGACCGTGGTGACTCTCACGGGCGCTGGTTTCACCGAGGCCTCTGCGGTGTCCTTCGGTGCGACTCCGGCGGCGTCGTTCACGGTCGTCTCCGACTCCGAGGTCACCGCGGTCGCTCCGGCGGGGACCGGGGTGGAGTCGGTGACGGTGACGACGGTGGGTGGTGTCAGCACCGGTCTGCCGTTCACCTACGTGGCGGCTCCGGTCGTGGCTGCTCTGGATCCGGCTGAGGGCCCGGAAACCGGCGGGACCGTGGTGACCATCACCGGGACAGGATTCACCGGCGCCGGTGCGGTCACCTTCGGTGCGACTCCGGCGACCTTGTTCACGGTCGTGTCCGACTCCGAGATCACTGCGGTCGCTCCGGCGGGGACCGGGGTGGAGCTGGTGACGGTGACGACGGTGGGTGGTGTCAGCACCGGTTCGCCGTTCACCTACGTGGCGGCCCCGGTGCTGACTTCGCTCGATCCGACAGCAGGCGCGGCGGCGGGCGGGACCACGGTGACTCTCACCGGCACCGGTTTCACCGGGGCCACGGCGGTGTCCTTCGGTGCGACTCCGGCGACGTCGTTCACCGTCGTCTCCGACTCCGAGATCACCGCGGTCGCTCCGGCGGGGACCGGTGTGGAGCCGGTGACGGTGACGACCGTCGGTGGTGTCAGCACCGGTCTGTCGTTCACCTTCGTGGTGGCTCCACTGCTGGCCGCTCTGGATCCGGTTGAGGGTCCGGAGGCGGGTGGCACCACGGTGACTCTCACCGGTACCGGTTTCACCGGGGCCAGTGCGGTCACCTTCGGTGCGACTCCGGCGACCTCGTTCACGGTCGTCTCGGACACCCAGATCACCGCGACCGCTCCGGCGGGCACCGGGATCGAGCAGGTCGTGGTCACGACTGCCGGCGGCGCGAGCAACGGGCTGCCGTATGTCTACATCGCCCTGCCCACGATCGGCAGCCTGAGCCCCATCGCAGGCTCGACGATCGGAGGGGACTCGGTGACCATCATCGGCACCGGTCTGTCCACCACCCAGTCGGTCACCTTCGATGGTGTGATCGCGCCGTTCGCCGTCGTCTCCGATCTCCAGATCACGGCGACGACTCCGGCGGGAGTCGCGGGCCCGGCAGACGTGGTCGTCACCACCACCGGTGGTAGCGCCACCGCGGCCGGTGCCTTCACCTACGTCGAGGTACCCGAGATCTGATCGGCGGCAGAACACGGCCGGCCGGGGCGACGCCGAATTCGTCGCCCCGGTCGGCCTTCTCGATCGCGCCTGCCGCCCATTGGACGAAAACGATTCCAGCGTGAATGATTACGGAAGTTCCGACTTCGGAACCATTTCGAGAGAGAGATATTCGATGGGATTGATGGGTAAGGTCGGTTTCGCCCTCGCGGTGAGCAGCCTTGCGGTGGGGTCGGTGCTGGGCGCGGGGTCGGCAAACGCTGCGGGCATGTACGCGGCGATCGCATTCAGCGACAACGAATGGGCTTACGGGATCAGTGTGAATGCGGCCTCCTTCGAGGAGTCGAGGGACATCGCGATCGCCGAGTGCGGCGCCGACGACTGCTCGTTGATGGTGGCCTGGGCCAACGGCTGCGGTGCGCTGGTCGGCAGCAACGACGGGGTGGCCGCGGCGTCCGGTCCGAACCGCGCCGAGGCCGAACGTGCCGCCTTCCAGCGCCTCGCGGAGATCACTCCGACAGCGCATCTGGCCAACGTCGGCTCCGCGAGCCTGAGCGGCGCGGAAGTCATCGACGTCATCTGCACGGCCAACGCCCGCTGATTCGGCGGCGAGATTCCGGGCCGGGTCCTTTCCAGGACCCGGCCCGTTGCGAATTCCCGCTCGGTATGCCGGACGGATGCGACTTCTTCCAGAACAACTGCAATTTCCGGGCACCGGTTCGGACTCGGCGCCGGCTCGCGGGCCTCCTGAATTCGAACAGCGTCCGGCGACCCGGTAACCGCGGCCCACTGTCGGTGCGCACTGGCACCATGCGGGTGTGGGTGACTATTTCGAACGGATCGTCGACGTCGAGGTGAGCTCGGAGGGCGCGCGCGCGTCGGCCGAGCGGATGGTCGACTGGATGGTGTCGCGAGGCATCGTGTCCCGCGAGACCTCACGGCAGGGGATGTACAGCCTCCAGGTCGACGAAGGTTATGTGCCCGGCCCCGAGTGGGACCGGATCGCTCAGCAGTGGGGCGAGGACTGGATACCGGGTCCGGTCGCCGTCGTCGTCGGTAGGTACGCCCATCATCCGGGGCAGGGTGGCGCCGCACCGTCGGCCGCGCACTGCCCGCACTGCCGGGCCGTCACCGTCATCATCGACTACCCACAGCGGTGGGAAGCCGATCCCATGGTCTGGCAACGCTTCTCGCACGCGATCGAGGCGTGGCAGGACACCGGAACCGGCGCGGCGACCTGCGCCTCCTGCGCCACGACGAGCCCGATCACCGCCTGGCATTGGGCCGATGATTTCGCCCTCGGCGCCCTCGCCTTCGATTTCTGGGGCTGGCCGCCGCTCACCGAGGAGTTCGTCACCGAGTTCGGTGCCCGACTCGGTCATCGCATCGTGCATCACACCGGCAAGTTCTGACTCGGAACGGATTCGGTGTCCGCTCATCGATCCGCACGCTCGCGTAGCCGGAAGAGCAGGTCGGCCGCCACACCTCCCGCGTGGCCGGGGATCAGTCGATACCCAGCAGAGTTCGAGCGCCCGCTGCGAAGGCGTCGGGGACTTCGATCTGGGGATAGTGCCCCACGCCGGTCAGTTCGACGACCGGCGCGGCAGGCCGAAGATCGCGCAGACCGTCGAGAACAGCTGTGGTGGCGACCGGATCCGCTGTGCCCCAGAGGAAGCCGAGCGGCTTGTCCCAGTTCCGCACCGCCCCGTGCCAGCGGTCGGCGTAGGTCACGCGTTCTCGCAGATACGCGGTCAGCAGGTGCGCGATCCGGTGACCGTTCGCTTCGGCCAGCAGCGCCCATTGCGCGGCCACTTCGTCCGCGGAGATCGGATGTTCGGCCGAGAACAGCGTGGAGAATTCGCGAGCGAACATGCGGCGGTTCGCCAGCCGCGCCGCGACCGGGCCGAAGGGGCCGCGCAAGATCTTCTGAATCGGTCGCAGCGTCGCCCGGTCCAGGATCACGCTGCCGTTGCTCAGGATTGCTCGGTCGAGCGCGAACGACAGCGAGCCTTCCAGATCGCGGGCGAACAGTTCGGTCGCGACCGAGGTGCCCATGTCGTGCGCCACCACGACCACCGATTCCGTGCCGCTCGCGGCGACTACTTCTTCGACGATGTCGGCTTGCTCGAACAAGCTGTACCGGTGCGGTCGCGGCTTGTCCGACAAGCCGAAACCGAGAAAGTCCGGTGCGAGCCACGGCCGGCCACCGAGGAGGCCGACGATGTGGCGGTAGTCATAGGAGCTCGACGGGTATCCGTGCAGAAGCAGCACGGTCGTTCCGTCCCCGGGTTCGTGGCGCAGGAATACCGACCCTGCTCGGCATCGGACCATGTGCCCTCGATCGCGCCATTCCCGCACTTCACTCGGCATCACCGTACCGAGCTTACGTTTTCCGGCGGGACCCCGAGGCCGGAATGCGATACCGCTCTTATCGGCCTCGGTGAAACGCTCTCGTGCCGGTCGAAGGATTCGGCGACCGATTTCTCGAACTGTTTCACCTTCCGCGACGGCCGGTGGCAGCTCGTCGAGCAGCCGCAACCGTCGAATGTTTCGACTCCGCCCTGTGCGGCGGCGGCGCCTGGACTTGATTCGGTGGCGCTGATCGGATAAAACTTGGCCGTTGCAAATCGCAACGTCGAACATCTCGCACGCCAACAGGTTTCGCGTGCGGCGGGGGTCGTGAGGATGGAAATCATGCGCAGGTCTTTCGGAAAATTCGGTCGCAAGGGCATTGTCGCGGTTTTGCCGCTGGCGGTCGCGGTGACTTTCGCGGGTACGGGAGCAGCTTCTGCCGAGGCTGTGGCCGTCTCCCCGCAGTCGGTCGCCGTCGTGCAGACGGCCGCGGTCGAGGAGATGCCGGTTGCGGCTACGACGGTGGCGCCCGAGGTCGTGCAGCCCATCGCGGGGGTGGAAGATATCGCCACGGATCCGAATGCTCAGAACCACGATCCGATGGCCAATGGCGCTGCGGCCGGTGCGGTGGTCGGTGGCGCATTCGGGGCTGTCGTCTGTGCCGTCACTGTGGTCGGCATTCCGCTCGTTCCGCTCTGCATTCTGGGACCGGCGCTCCAGGGGGCTCTGGTCGGCTTGATCGTCGGCGCGATCGCCCCGCAGGTCATTCCGCAGGTCCTGCCCTGATTTTCTTCGGGTGAACGATGCGCGGTTTCCGGTCGCCGGCCGAGTTCGGATACCGGAAACCGCGCCGGCGATTCATCGACAGCGGCAACGACTACGGCGTTTCCGAATTCGGGGCGCCTTTCGAGAGATTTTTCGCGCGTACTCGCCTCTCGGGCCACTGAGCCGGTGCCGGGAATCGGTCAGAGCGCCCGCTTCAGTCCGATGTGGTTGTTGTCGTACCCGAGCCGGGCATAGAAGGCGTGCGCCCGCTCACGGACCCGGTCCGTGGTGACCTGCGCGAGTGTCGCACCTCGGTGCCTGCCGTGGTCGTGCGCCCACTCGAGCATCGCGGTTCCGATGCCGCGGGAGCGCTGTGAGGCGGCGACCCGGACTCCCTCGATCTGGAGGCGGGTGGCGCCGCCGCGGGACAGTCCCGGAATGATGGTGAGCTGCATGGTGCCGACGATCCGGTCGCCCTCGTCCCGGACCACGGCCAGATAGTGCGAGGAGTCCCTGCTGACGGCGTCGTAGGCTTCCTCATAGCGTGCGATCTCGGAAACCTCACGCGCGCGGCTGATCTCGTCGTCGGACAGCAGTGCGACCAGGGCGGGCACATCGGCGCGCGCGGCCCGCTGCACGCGATAGGTCCGGTCGCCGAGGCGCAGCAGGCCACCGACCGAAGCCCGTGCCCGTGACTGCAATCGGGCGATCAGCGTGTCCAGCCAGGCGCCGACGTGCCGCCGGGCCTCGGGAGTGTCCGGGTACCGGCAGCGCAGGTGCAGTCCGGCCTCGTCGAGGATGAACCAGAGCATCACACCGTCGGTCCGGATCGTCGCGCCGACGTAGTGCGCCTCCAATCCGGTCGCGTCGACTCGGACCGGCAGACGGCGCAGGTCCAGCCACGAGATCGCGAACATTCCCGGCGCCTCGGGCATCCCGCCCCACGGACGCAGGATGTCCTCCAATGGCCATGACCCCAGCCGGACGGCCTCTTTCACCGCCTCCGCGCTGGCACGGGGATCAGGGTCGGCCGACTCGAGCACCGAATTGGTGATGAACCACCCGACCGAGTCGTGCCAGGTGGCCTCGTACCGGCTGTGCACCGGAAACACGGCCCGCAGTGCCGTGCCCGCCAACTCGCCGGTCACCTCGGTCATCGCCCCCACCACCAGGGCCAGCGTCGAGACACCGTCGTCGCGGGCCTGCGCCGAGAACGCGGCGCTGTCGTCGACGTCGAGGACATCGCGCACCTCCACGCGCTCCTCGTGCAACATCGCCGCACCCAGCGACAGCGGGAACCGCGGCATCACACCGCCGCTGCTCGCCAGCACCTCGGCCCAGCGGCGGCGCACCTCGGCGGGCGCCGCAGGCTGATCACGCAGCGCACGGGTGTGCTCGGCGAAGGCGGGCACAGGCGGCAACGAGGGCGAGCGGCCCGCCCGCACCGCGGCCAGCGCGGCGAGCAGGTCGCGCGCGATCACCAGCATCGACCACATGTCGACGTGCGAGTGGTCGGCGGCGATCACCACCGTCGGCCCGACCGCGGTCTCGAGCACACACAGCCGATGCGACGGGCGACAGTACGGCGAGCACGCACGGTCGAGCACATCGCGCAGCGCGTCGTTGACCGCCTGCCCCGCGGCGATCTCGTGCTCGACCCACTCGCCGGGAAGGATCTCGACCTCGTGCAGCCGCGGCTCGCCGTCCTCGCCCGGCACGAAGACCGACCGCAGCGTGCCGTGCCGCTCGATCACCGCCAGCCAGGCGGTCGCGAGCTCGCCGAGCGGAACCGGCGCGGAAAGCTTGAACGACAAGGCCATCCAGGAACCCGGCCGGTCGCCCGCGCCGACGTGGCGTCGCTGATCGAAGGACACGGGAAGCGAATGGCCCACCCGGCCCGCGGTGACGTCGTAGCCCAGCAAGCGGCCGAACGGCAGGCGCAGATGCGCGACATTGGTCAGCCGCATGCGCGTATCCTAGGCTCCTTCCCAGCGTCTCACCACCGCTGCCTCACCACCCTGTCTCACCATCACTGGAGTCACCGTGCCGACCTTCCGCGTTCCCGGCGCCGACCTCGACGTGGAACTGAGCGACGAGGGCGGCCACCCCGTCGTCCAGCTCCACGGCCTCACCTCCAGCCGCCACCGCGACCGCCTGATGGACCTCGATCTCGGCCGCGGACTCAGCGGAACCCGGCTGCTGCGCTACGACGCGCGCGGCCACGGCCAGTCGACGGGTCGTGCCGTCCCCGAGGACTATCGATGGCCGGCGCTGGCCGACGACCTGCTGCAATTGCTCGACCACTGGTTTCCCGGCGAAAAGGTGCACGGGGTCGGCCCGTCGATGGGCACCGGGACACTGCTGCACGCCGCTGTCCGCGACCCCGGCCGATTCGCCGGCCTCACCCTGCTGGTGCCCGCGACCGCCTGGGAAACCCGCGCTGCGAAGGCCGAAATCTACCGGAAGAACGCCCGCTTGATCGAGGAGCAGGGACTCGACGCCTTCCTCGGCGCCGATCTCGCCATGGCTCGCCCGCCGGCCACTGCCGGGAGCCCGGATACCGTGCCCGATGTCGCTGAGCACCTGCTGCCGTCCCTGTTCCGCGGAGCGGCGATGAGCGACCTGCCCGCCCCCGAGGCGATCGCGGCCATCGAGGTGCCGACCACGGTGCTGGCCTGGATCGGCGACCCCGCCCATCCGGTGTCGACCGCCGAGGCGCTGGTGGACCTGCTGCCGAAGGCCACCCTGGAGGTGGCGCGCACACCGGCCGATCTCGCCCGCTGGCCGAGCATTCTGTGCGAGGACGTGGCTCGACACGGGTAGGCGGACCCGTCGACTTCGTGGTCGCCATTTCGGCTGCGCAGGTGAGCGAGATGTGCTTCGGCGGCTTCGGCGTAGGTATGGACGCTGAGTGCCACCAAATGCTCGAACAGCGCGCCGAGGATCGTGCCTTTCATGAGCCTTGTGCTGCCCTGCTCGGCGCGAAGCGGTGGACGCGCGATCATGGTCGGGCCGATCGCTGCTCGCTCTGCTGGTGGATATCCTCACGAATCTCACCGACGCTGCGCGAACGACCGCTCTGGAAGACGGGCAGGGGGGCGTCGTCGCGTGGTCGGTCGGATGCATCGCGATATGTCTGGCGGTGCCGGCGGTTCACCGCGATGATCTCGTCGAGGGCGTCGCGGGCGCGAAGAAGGTCGGCGATGCGGTCGTCGAGGTGTCGACGTTCTTCCATCAGTCGGTCCCACGTCTCATCCGCCTGTTCGGCGCTCGGCGTGTAGACGCACGGCAGCACCTCGGCGATGGTCCGGCTCGACAGTCCGGCGGCGTAGAGGCGCTGGAGCAGGCGAACGCGGTCGACATCGCCGGGTGCGTAGATCCGTTGGCCGCCGCCGCTGCGAGTGCTGGTCAGCAATCCGTGTTCCTCGTAGTAGCGCAACGAGCGAACGCTCACGCCCGCCTGCTCCGCCAGCTCACCGATTCGCATTATGACCTCCACCACAAATGCTTGCCCCTGACGTCAACGGTAGATTTTAGCGTGGTGGGCATGGCAACTCTGTTCGAGACTTTCCACATGTCCGGGCTGCGGCTTCCGAATCGGATCGTGATGGCTCCGATGACCCGCGCCCGCTCCAACACCGAGGGGACGGCCACGCCGTCGATGGCCGCGTATTACGCCCAGCGCGCGACAGCCGGCCTGCTCATCTCCGAAGGCATCCAGCCGAGCCTGCTCGGTCAATCCAATCCGCTGACTCCCGGCCTGTACACCGACGCCCAGGTCGAATCGTGGAAGCCGGTCACCGCCGCCGTCCACACCAACGGCGGGCGGATCTTCGGTCAGATCATGCACGGTGGCCGGATCGGTCACCCCGACACCACCGGCTTGCAGCCCGTCGGTCCGTCGGCGGTCGCCGCACGTGACGCGATGGTCTTCACCCCGACCGGGCGGCAGCCCGCGCCCGTTCCGCGCGCGCTGACCACCGCCGAGGCCGGGCAGGAGGCCTTGTCGTACGCGGTCGCCGCCCGCAAGGCGGTCGAAGCGGGCTTCGACGGCGTCGAACTGCACGGCGCCAACGGCTACCTGATCGGGCAGTTCCTCTCCAGTAGCGCCAATCACCGCACCGACCGTTACGGCGGATCGATCGCGGGCCGGATCCGCTTCGCCGCCGAGGCGGTCGCCGCGACGGTGGATGCCGTCGGTGGCGCCCGCGTCGGCATCCGGCTCAGCCCGGGAGCGGGTATCTGGGACGCGATCGATGACGACGTACCCGAGCTCTACGGCGCATTGTTGGCCGAAATCGCCACCCACGACCTCGCCTATGTGCACCTGGAAGCGACGACCGACGAGGACACTCTCCTCGGGCTGCGTCGCGCGTGGCCCGGCGCCATGATCATGAACCCCGGTGAGCCGCTGGGCGCCGTCCAGTCCGACCGCAAGGCCGCCGATCATTGGCTCGAACTGGGCGCGGACCTGATCAGCTTCGGGCGAGCGTTCATCGCCAACCCGGACCTCGTCGAGCGGCTGCGCGCCGATCTGCCGCTCGCCGAGGCCGACGAAGCGACCTACTACGCCGGTGGCGACACCGGCTACCTCACCTACAACGCCTACCAGTACTAGCTCGGCCCGATCGCCGTGCCGGCAGTTGGCAGGATGTGTCAGCGTGGCAGGTCGGTGAGTTCTACCCATTCCCGAGGTGGCCGAGAGATATGGCCGGGTGGCCGGTCGTGCACATCGTCAGACTGATGAGGGGAATCGCCCGGCGATCGCCGTCGCGATCGCCGCTGGTTCGTGTTCCTGGATGAAGTGCCGCGCCCGGGGCAGTTCGGTCACCTCCAGATCGGAGAAGGCGGCACGCATCCGCGGGATACAGGCGCTGGGACGAAACACCATGTCCCGCATGCCCCATACCAACAGAGTCGGCTTGTCGCCCAGCGCGGCGGGCACATCTTCGGCGAGGCGACTCAGCAGCGGGCGGGCGGCACGGATCTCACGAGGCGTCACGGCGAGTGCTCGACGGGCTTGCGCGGTGGGCTGCACCGCACGGTAATGATCGGCCTCGGCCGTGGTGAGCATGCGCCCCAGTTCCCCCAGCAGTACGCGCTCGACGAGGAAATTCTTCTCCAGTATCCGCCGTTGCATCGGACGACTGCTCATGATCACACTGAACGCCCGATTGGCCAGCGCCTCGATCGGCCAGAACGCGGTGTTCCCCAGCACGATTCCCCGCACTCGGTCCGCCCGCGTTGTCGCCGCGCCCAGACCGATGGGGCCGCCCCAATCGTGTCCCACCACGACGAAGTTCTCCAGAAACAGATGATCGATCAGCTCACCCAGGACCGCGGTGTGCTCGGCGATCGTGTAGCCGAACCCCGCGGGACGTTCGGACAACCCGAAACCCAGATAGTCCAGAGCGATACACCGATACCGGCCACGCAAGCTCTGCACGATTCGGCGGTAGAGGAAGCTCCACGCCGGAGCACCGTGACAGAACAAGATCGTCGGCCCGGTCCCCGCGTCGATGTAGTGGACGCGGCCGACGGACGAGTCGAACCAACGCGACTCGAATGGGTAGAGGTTCCGGTCGGGAACGAATTCGATCAGCATCAAGCCCCCCTTTCGATGCGAGGCTACATGCGCTTCCGGTCACGCTCGACCCTGTAGGGCGGAGGTTAGGTGGCTGTAGTCGAGCACTTCGCCGCTCTGTGCGGCCGGGACGGTCACGAGCCGACCAGATGATGGGCGGCTGGACCTGATCGGTCATCTGATCAGACACTGTAGGCGGGCGGCACAACTATCTGCCGCCCGTTCTTCCAGGAAACCGGAACGGGCCCACAAACTTCATCGGGTGCTTTCCGGATACGCTGGCCAGGGCTGAAGTGCGGGACTCGTTGGCCCGCAGTGTCTCTCGGACGGGCCGGGTGCGGGTGCATGTCGGCTCACGGCGTCGGCGGGTATGGGGGTGTGGTCGAGTTCGGGCCAGGCTTTCCGCATGGCCTCGTGGGTGCGCTCGATAACCGAGAGCGGTGCTGGCTGGATCGGGTACGGGCGGATGTCGGTGTTCTTCTCGCGTTTGGGCAGCATGGTGGCTTCTGCTCCTCGGGTTCACCACAGAGGCATGCGTCGCAGGGTGATGCGGCCGGATTCGCGGAGGGTCTGCGTCGCGGCGGCTTTCATTCCGCACAGCCAGGGTGGGCAGTCGATGTGGTCTTGCATCACCTGGTGCGCCTGGGTGATGGACAGGGGTCGGGGCGGCGTCGTATGCACCCACGGAGGGATCGGCCGCGTGTCGGTGCAGGCGGGCTCACGAGGCGCGGACCCCTCCCGTGGTGGGTCTTCGATGTGGTCTGCTGGGCAGACGAGGCAGAACGCGAGCGTGGCGGCACCGGCCACCACCGCGAACACGACGATGATGTCCCACATACGGGGCACCGCCTATGCCTCGTCGTTCTGCGGCGGTCCAGGGTCGGGTTCGGTCTGACTGGCTGAGTCCGCGAGATATCGCAGGGCCGTCGTCTTCCGCGGGCAGGCTGGTTCACAGCCTTCGTGGATCGCGATGATTCCGCGTGCCCATTTATCGGTGATTCCGGGCACGGACCCGTTCTCGCAGCCCTCGTTGACGGGCGGCTTCTTGCGTGGCCTCAGCTCATGAACGCTCACCGGTGCCCCCTCGTCGCGCAGGTGCGCCCCGCTGCGGTGAGCACGCTCATCGCGGAGGCTTTGGCGCCGCATCGGCTGCGTGGGCAGTCGGCGTGTTCGATGGCTATCGCTCTGGCGACTTCGAGGCTGTAGGGGCGAAACGGCGTGTAGTGCGAAGTGTGCGTCCGGGTTGTCGGTTCGATGATCGGAGCCCGGTGTCGACGGGATCGAAAGCCGAGGAAGAACGGGACGAGGACGAGCAGCGACGACAACGGCGCTACCGCCAGGACTATCCAGGCATCATTGACGAACATCTCGAATCCCCTCCGTGTCAGATGAATTGGGCAAGCGCGACGGAACAGCGGGCGCTCGGCGGGTCGCATCCCTGGCCGCGCGCTGAACTCAGATCACCACGCGCCAGGAGGTATTCGTGGGGCTACGGTGGTGACAAACCGCGCATCCGTGATCTGTCACCACTGGGGATGATGAGAGATGACCTCGCAAGCTGCACGATTGCCGAATATGAACTCGAACCGAGTAGGGCAGACCCTTCGCCGATTCCGCCTCGCGCGGCGACTGAGCCAACGCGAGTTGGCGGCCACGTTGTTCTGCGATCGCTCTTTCATCACCAGCATCGAGGCAGGCCGCCGATGGCCGGCGAATCGTGGTTGGGTCGAAGAGGTGGATCTGGTGTTGGACGCGGGTGGGGAACTGGTCGCGGCTTGGGATGCCGACCAGGCCGAACGTGCGCAGGCAGCCGATACGATGCGTCTCCTCGAGACTGCACGCCGCGAGTCGGAAGAACTCTTGCTGGTTCCGGATGGTGCCTCTCTCGATGAGATCGGACAGCGGATCGTTGATATCGCGACGAAAGCGCGGCTCGAGTCCTACGACCGCACGTTGGAGCGCGCCCTCGCGTTGCGTGCTGAGCTGACCCGCAGACTGCGATCCGGTGCCTACAACCCGAACACGATTCGTGATCTCTATGTGGCGCTGGGACGTGTATGCGGAATCCTGTCGTATCTGACCCTCGACCTCGGCCAGGCCGATCACGCCAAGATCCACGCGCAAGCTGCATTCCAACTCGGAGACCGTGCCGACCATGACCAGCTACGCGCCTGGTCGCGTGGCACGCAAGCCCTCGCGCACAGGTTCACAAAGGATTTCGAGCTGGCGGCCGCAGCTGCCGAAGACGGGCTGAATTATGTGAACGGCTCGACCGGTACTTCGGAACCGCGGCTGTTGTGCAGTCTGGCCGCATCAGTGGCCAACCTCGGCGACAGCGGCCGGGCACTGGCACTGCTCGAACAGGCCGACCGGGTGCGCGATCATGGCGCCGACAGCGACGAAATTCCGGGACTGTTCACCTTCACTCCTGCGAAACAGATGTACTACCATGGGTTCTCGCTGATGTGGGCCGACGATGCGAAGACGCTGAACCGCTCGATCAAGGCATCCGAGGAGGCTCTCCACGCCTGGCAGGTGCAGCGCTCGCCGGGCGACGAAATGCTGACGAGGATCTACCTCGCCACGGCCAACGCTCGCGTCGGCCATCTGGACGCCAGTCTGGCGGCTGTCTCACCGGTTCTCGAGCAACCGATCGAGCACCATTTTTCCTGGGTCCGGAAGCGGCTGAACCAACTGGGCAATATTCTTGCCCAGCACTTCCCGGATTCGAAGGAAGCAGCCGAAGAACGCGCGACACTGCGCGCCTACGTGCATGCGGTGTGAACGAGTCGAGAGGGGGCAGCCCGTGCGTCGCGGCGGTGGGCATGTTCATGCACATGGGCAAGCTCATTCGTGATCTGCGACAGGCGCGCGGTTGGTCTCAGAGCCGCCTTGCCGATGCGCTCGCGGAGCACTCAGGGGTCCCGATCGGCCGCGAGTACATCTCCCGTCGATGGGAGTCGTGCAAAACCGAGCCCTCCGCGTTCTGGATGCGGCATCTCGCCGCCGTTCTCGATGTCCCGCTAGCCGTCCTGGAGTCCGGAGTGAACCGTCGTCTATTCCTGTCCACGTTCGCCGCCACGACTGTCGCTCCCGGCGTGGCCTCGGACCTGCTCGCGAGGGCTTCTCGGCGCGGCTGAACGGTGCCGGCCCGACTGTCGAAACCTGGGATTCGATGCTCACGGCGTACGGAGCGGACTACATGACTCTCGGCGCGGCCGAGATCCAGAAGCGGCTCGCGATCGACCTCGCCGTGATCCAGCAGCAGTGCGACACCCCGCGCATGTGGGCTCACGCCTCGCGACTGATGACCTTGTTCGCGAAGACTTTCCCCGGGTCGGATGGTTCCAAGGCGGTGTCGTGGTACCGGATGGCCGCCGAGTCCGCCGACCGCTCCGGCGACATCAGCACCCGCATATGGGTACGAGGGCGAGCCGCTATCGCGTTGGGATACGAGGGCGCCTCCCTACCCATCGCGAACATGTTCGCCGATCAGGCGCTGGCCTTGGACGACAGACCTTCCTTGGGCCGTCTGAACGCCATCTACGGCAAGGCCCACGCGGCAGCGCTCACCGGCGACCTCGATACGGCGCGTGCACTCGACACCGAGGGGCGCCGGGTGTTCGACCATGCCGGTTCCGGCGACGACGAAGCGTCCGACTATGCGGTGCCGTACTGGCGACTCGGAGTCTTCCGATCCCTGCTGGCGGCTCGCCTCGGCGACGAGGCCACCGCAGTGGCGGCGCAGGACGAGGCCCGTCGGCTGCTGCCTGCCACCATGCCCCGATTCGCGACACACCTGGAGATGCACCGAGGGCTGATGCTCGTCCGTACCGGGGATCGGGAAGGTGGCGTCGCATACGCCCGGGCGGCGCTCGATGCGCTGCCACCGGAGAAGCACTCGCTGACGCTGCGGATGCTCATGGACGAGGTCTCCAGCGGACCGACGGCAGCGAGTCGTTCGCTCCGCGTCGCAGACCGCCGCCTCTGACCGTCGCGAAGAAGATCGCCACCGTGTACAACCGCACGGGGGCCTACGCGATGGTCCCGGCGGTGGTCGAGCTGCGGGAGCGGATGCGGCCACTGGTTACCACGAGTGTGTAGGAGTACTGCGGCATGGTGCGGATCGGTGTCACCGGGCATGTGAACATCACCGAGGCGACAGCAGCCTTGGTGTACGAGGTGCTGCGTGGCCTGCTCGGACGCGACCCGAGCGGGGTGGTCGGGGTGTCGTGCATCGCGCGTGGCGCTGACAGTGTGTTCGCGCGTGCGGTCCTCGACATCGGTGGACAGTTGGAGGTGGTGTTGCCTTCGCGGAACTACCGGACCGCGAAGGTGAAGCCCGATCACGCCGAGGTGTTCGATGAACTCGTGCGGAGTGCGACGGTGGTGCGGGTGATGGACTTCGACGCTGCCGGTCGGGAGGCGTATGAGGCGGCGAACGAGGCTGTACTGGGCAGTGTCGACCAGTTGGTGGCGGTGTGGGACGGCGACACCGGGCAGGCCGGGGGCACTGCGTCGGTAGTCGAGCTGGCCCGCGAGCGTGGGGTGCCGGTCACGGTGGTCTGGCCCGACGGCGCGGCGCGCGAGTAGCCCTCGTCGATGAGCGGCAACTGACAGAAGGGAAGAGCATGGGAACCGATGAGCAGTTGGGCTTGGACTTCGAAGTGCAACGGACCGCCTGGGGTGACTGGGTCGATCCTGAGCGCCGGACAGCCCAGGCACGGAAGTTCATGGATCGCGCCGGGGTCACCCGCATCCCGAACACCCCCTGGGCCGCCGGTTCGCCGGAGGTGAAGAGGCTCGATGCCCTTGTCACACAGCTATTTCCAAATATGGAGACAGCCATGAGACCAGAGAATTCGGACGCTGCGGACGAGTTCATCTGTTTTGTCGGCGAATGCTATATCAAGTTCGCACGGGCCCAGTGGTTCGACTTCGAATGGCGTGGCAGGGAGCATTCCTTCTACGACAGCGTGAACCCCGCACTTCGGTGGCTCGTCGACGATGACGAGGACGAAGAAGTCACGGCATGGGCGCTCATGGAGGGTGTTGCGAACCATTCCAAGTATGGGGACGGATTTTCCCTACTAGCCGACGAGATGCGGGAAGAGCACGACAGGATCGCTGGCTCGATCAGGTAATACCCGATAGCGCAATTATTTGTAACTGAGACAACCAGCATGGCGGGGGTGGGTTAGTCATGTCTCGTGACGGATACGATAGAGATCGCGAGTCGTTCGACAACAATGCGCGTGGCCGGATCTGGGAGAATGGCACCGACCGTCACTACCGTGATCGCGAAAATGGATATCTCAAGCCGTCACGGAAACATGAACTAACCACCCGCGACAAAAGTCGTCGCTACGACAAACAGCGGGGAAACGTCGAGAACGGTCCCGTCCGAGCCATCGAAGACAAATCAGGCAAGATCGGTGGACGTAAGGACGAAGAGCAACTGCGTCGCGACTACGAGTTGATCCGGGACGGCAAGGTCGAACACCTGCTACTGCGTTCGGTTGCCGGTGAACGCATCTCGCCGGAGGCGCAGACACTAATCGACAACCTACAGCGGGATTTTCCGGACAAGTTCACCCACCAGATCGTTTCGCGTGCGGATGCTCGCGAGGTCTGGGCGCTGGGGCGGCAACTGGAACGGGGTCAGCAGCTCGAGTTGCCGGGTGTCGGTCAGACGGCGCGGGAGCAGATTCGGGAACGCAAAGACCCTGGGCGGCAGAGAGCGTTCACTAAGGTACTCGAGACCGGCAAGTCGTTGGCAGAACAACGTGAGCGCCATCGTGAGCAAGTGCGAGAGCAACTGCGCGAGATCGCCGAGCGCGCCGAGACCGGCAAGTCCCTGGACGCCGCAACCTTGCAGAAGCAGCATGAGCGGTTGAGCACGAGGCTGGACAACATCAGGGAGGCCGAGCGCAGGAACGCCCGTGGCCTGCTGCGCTCGCTGGGTTTGCAGCTGAGCGACAAGCAGATGCGCACGATGGAGCAGTTGCAGGAGGAGGAACGGGAGCGCCGCCGCGAGGATGTGGTTCGCGGTCTCGGGGAGATCGGACGCGAGGTCGAGCGGGGGCAGTGGCGCGAGATCGCCGAACAGCACAACGCGCGAGTGCAGCGACTGAGCGTCGAGCATCTGCGGTCGGTTGAGGCGCGTTACCAGGGCAGGGAAGGGTTGGAGCGGGAGATCGCGGTCGATCAGGCTCGTCGGCAGGCCGAGCGGTTGTTGATCATGCCGGAGAAGGTCGCGGGTTTGGACCTGCAACGGTTTCGTGCCGTCCATGACGGTCACGAAGCCGGATACGACTCTTCGGGCAAGGTTCACAGCTACCAGCGGTCGGGAAGTCCGGCCGTCGGAGTCGAACACGATGCACCGGAGCGGCGCCTGGCCCGGATGGTGCGCGATGTCGACCGGGGCTTGTCGGTCGATCAGGTCTTGATGCGAGAGGTTGTGGATATCAGCACTGTCGAACCGGCGACGGAGGCGGCGCGACAGGCTTCGCTCCATCGTCCGCCGGTGAGTCGGGGACGGCATCGGGAGGCCGAGCGCGACCGGGAACGAGGTATCGACCGCGGACAGGATCGCGGCTGGTAGGGAGTCGGGGACGCTGCGCATTCGACCGTCCTGCCGCCCGCTGACGGAGGTCTCGTCATCTGCCGGGTGCACCCAGTACGCTGCTGTTCTGCATGAAGGGACCCCGATGAAGTTGCGTCGTGTGCGGACCGAGGATGGTCTGCAGACCCAGTGTTTGCGTGATGGGCGGTGGTCTGCGCATCCAGAACCGCTGGGCGGGAAGGTGTTCAGTGATCAGTGGGAGCTCGGCGTCGCTGACGGGCACCTGCGGGAGTCGGAGCTGTTGCTGCCGTTCAACCCGGCATCATTTCGCGATTTCATGTTGTTCGAACAGCACAATATCGATGCCAGCCGCGGTCTGGTGCGCCGCTTCCATCCGACGCAGTACAGGTTGGCCGCTGCGGTGGAGCGGCTGACTGGTCGGAGCTTTCCGCTGTTCAAGCCGAAGCCGTTGTTCTATCAGCAGCCGATCTACTACATGGGAAATCATCTGACATTCGTCCCGTCGGGTACCCCGATCTGCGCTCCGGACTACTCGTCGGCACTGGATTACGAACTCGAGATCGGATTCGTTCTCGCCGAGCCCCTGTACTGTGCGACGCCGCAGCAGGCTGCTGCCGCGATCGGCGCATTCGTCCTGCTCAACGACTTCAGCGCGCGTGACATCCAACGCGCCGAGATGGTTAGCGGATTCGGGCCACAGAAGTCCAAGCATTTCGCCAGTTCGATGTCGGCGACAGCCGTGACCGCGGACGAAATCTTGCCGCGCATCGATAGCCTCACCGGGTCGGTCAGAATCAACGGAAACACCGTCAACTCGGTATCGAGCGCCGGGATGCGATGGAGCCTCGGTGAAGTCCTCGCTCACGCTTCCCATAGTGAACATCTCTTTCCTGGAGAGTTGTTCGGAACCGGCACTCTGCCCGGCGGCAGCGGTATGGAAACCGGTAACTGGCTCGAGCCGGGAGATGTCCTCACCTTGACCCTCGATGATATCGGCGAGGTCGAACACCGCATCACCAGCTGATACGTATCCGCCGCCCTCTGCCGACATGTGTCACCGGTGGTAGGCATATGCACGCGTAAACGACCCGCGTAGCGTCGAATTCGGCCCTGCACCCGGCGCTCGCCGACTCGGCCCAAGGTGTCGAGTGCGCCGCGCCGCGAGCCGATTCGACCGAGTCGATCAGCACCGCCCGTTCGCCGATGCGCTCCACGATCTCGAACAGGTCGGGGAGGCAGATCGGAGGCACGGAATGTCCGCACACTCCGTAGATGAGTCGTGTAGACCAGTCGGTGCGGGCATCCGGGGGTGACCGGCTCACTGCATCGGCCCCGCACCGCGATGACGTCGCGGGGCCGGAACACCCGAGATGTCCAGCAGTCCGCTACACGCAGATCGCCGGGAAACCCATCGGATCACCAGGGGCGACCGTGGAACCGGTCGTCAGGCACCTCAGCAGGAGCCGGGTGAGGTCGATCGCGTCGGAACCGGTGGAAGGCTGGGGGGTCACGACGGGATCCGCCGTCACCGGTGCGGCTGAGGCCATCGCGGGCGAGAAGCCCACCGACAACGTCACGCCGACCGCCACAATAATTTTCGATGCCATTCGGGGCATTGCGCCGCCTTTCGAACGTTGAGTAGCGACGAGCTGACAGTAGTCAGGGCCCGCAAGTTTGAAACGCCCCGATTTCTGTTGGCAAGGCTTCCCTGGAAGGACTCCCCACCCTCCATCCCACCGCTGTGCCGCGTCGGGGGAACTTCGTTACTTCGTACTCCCTGCGTACCGAGCCGGGCTCGGCGACAGCAGACGCGGATAGGAAACCAGCCTGAGCTGGGTTTACGTGTGTGCCCTCGGCAGGATTCGAACCTGCGACACCCGCTTTAGGAGAGCGGATAATGTCCGCTTTGCCGGGTATTGATGCTGTTGGCATCGTTGGTTGAAGTGGCGTGACCTGGGTTTTCGTCGTTGGGTTCGTTGGTAAAGATTGGTCGTCGCTGCGGGCGCTGCGTACGATCTGCGTACGAAAGTCGCGGAGTGTGATGCTCCGCGACTTCTGCATGTCTGGACCACGGTTGGCCCTGTGCTGGGTTGGGCTGCACTCGTCGGGGGCTGGCTACCCGCCTGCCCCATAGGGCCTGCCCGTCACGCGCAGAGGCTCACAGGTCAAGAGTCAGCGCAGCTGATCACGTAGTGACGCCGATAGGCGCTCTTGAGGTGTGAGGGGCGCGGGATCACAATGCAGGCCAACCCAGAGCAGGGCCACGCGGCCAGAGGTCGCGCAGTAGTTCATCGGGTGCTCGGGGTGAGATTCGTGGTTGGCTGGACCGGATCGAGCGGGACCACAGCCAGTGGACCGGGCAGAGTGCCGGCCGATTCGTGCTCGGCTGCGGGAGGCAAGTCCGGTAGGGCTGGCGTCGTGCCCTGCCCTGCTCAGTTGATGGAGAAGGCGGTCAGAGTGGATCACGGACCGTTCTGCCACGGCGCAAACGTGCCGCCGACGTGCCGACGCGCCGCGAGCGACGCCCCATCAGCCGCGTTGCGCGTCGTAGCGCGGCGGCGGCGCGTATGCGCCGCCGCAGGCGCCCTTGACTTCATATGGCGGGTTTCGGCAACTACTCTTCGAGGCGAGAAGCGTTGGTACGCAATGGGCTTGTCAGCGCATCGCAAGTCGGGACCTGTCCTGTCAGCTGGGCGGGGGTCACTCTGCCTCCGGACTGGGCGGCCACGCCTCGGAAGCTGCGGCGAAATGGTCGGCTAGTGCCGCCTTCCAAGGGCCGGACTTGACCTCAGTTCCACGAAGGTTCCAGTAGTCCGGGTAGTGACGGAGTTCGGGTGATGCCTCAACGCACATCGTGGTGGGATCGACGGCGAGGAGGCCTGCGTCGAAGAGCGCGTGGATGTCGGTACGCAGCATCAACCCTTCTTCGGGATTGTGGGTCTCATGCACGGCGTACGCACGAAGATGCGCGGCCTGGAGGGCGCTCGAAGGTGCTGGGCCGGTGATAGCGCAGACAAGTCCGTCGCGGCGCATCACTGCACGTCGAAACGGCCCCTGGTTCTTGCGGACGGTAACCATGCGCTTCTCTCGGCCGCCGGCGATCGGCTTCGAAGGTACCGCGTTAGTAGGAGGAATTTCCTCGGCGCGGCGGCGTTGCACGACCTCCAGCGGCTTCGGGTTATCTACGGCTTCACCAAGAAGGTCGGCGAGTTTGTCGGGGTCAACGGCTCGGATCGCGCTCTGCTTGTCGTCGACCAACAGCACGGTTTGGAGTGCTGCTGCTGTCACATTGCCGTCAATGGGTCGCCACTCGGTCTCGTAGCATGCGGTATAGACAGTCCGGGACTCGTACTCGACGAACGGATCATCGAACTCGTGACGGCATCTCCCGCAGAGGTACATCGGGCTCATGCTCTTACGGAACCCTGCGCCGGTCTTTCGGCAGCTCGGGCATCGTCGGATCCTGACCTTGACATCAGGTTCGATCTTGATCTCTTCGATCCGGGAAATGCCATGCACCGCACGGCGGTCGTGTACGACGACGACGTCTCCGACGGTCACTCGCTGCGAGTTGCCAACCTTGTTGTTGTAAGCGTACTGCGACCCGTGGACGTCGGGGTAACCATCGTTGCTCTGCCAATCACGATCGTCACCAACTGATTTGAACGCCCATGCCTGCATGGTCGACTCCTCCGCATATCACCCTTAGCCGCTCGATCCGGCTTGATCGAATAGGATACGGAGTCCCTCTGACATCGGCGCGCGGCAGCATGATGCGGGTTTCCAGCGGCACGGCTTGGGCAGTACCCGCAATGCAAGCAGTAGTCGCCAGTGCATGGCAGTGCACCCAATCTGGGAGCTGGTGAACTAGTCCTTGATCGTACCCTCTAGCTCAAACATGCTGTTCACGAGAGCGTTCGGAGCAAGAGGCAAGAAGCGTGTGAGCTTGTCGGGTTTGTTTGCGTAGGCAATCACCGGTACACCGGCCGCTCGCGCGGCGTGGATATCGGTCGTGGAGTCGCCGATGAAGACGCATCGTTCGGCCGACACCTCCAGTGTGGTGGTTGCAATGTCGAGCAGGTACGGGCTCGGCTTGAGCTGGGACAGGTCGGAAGTGGTCCTCGCGAAGATGCCGCGGATGCGGTGTCGCAGCTGGTGGAGGACGAGATAGTCGTTGATCGCGGCCATGGAGTTGTTGCTCACGATGGCTACGATGTGACCCGCCGCGGCGGCGTGGTGGATCAGTTCATGCGCCCCCGATGTAGGGCGTGCCACCCGCACCGCCTCAATCTCAATCTCGGTAAACAGTTCCTCGATCCGAGCACCAGTGGCTGCGTCCCGTGTTGCAGCGAAGTGGAGGACGTCGAAGGGATCGATGGTTTCGGCCACGTTGGTCGGCACGGCATCGAGATCGGCAATGAGGCGCTGGGCAGCCTCGCGGTTGGTCAGGCCAGAGAAGACCGAGCACACTGGGCCGTCGAAGTCGAGCAGGAGGCAGGTGTCGGAAGTGATGAGCTCCGACGCGGGCTTCACGGCTGGTAATCCCGGGCGACGGAGTCCCAGATGCTGTCGAACCACATCTGGGACTGTCTGACGAACTGGCTGTCGGTGGAGTCGGGATCGACGTCGCGGGTCGTCTCGAACAGTGTGGCGTCCTTGCCCATGAGATCCCAGATGGCTACCGCGTCCCCGTCCAGTTGGAGTTTGTGCTCGCGCACCGGGTAGTAGCCGAAGAACGCCTGCTCACCGTTGAGGATGTAGAGCTTGAACAGCGGTACCGAGGGGAACGACCGGACCTGTGCGGTGGCGTGGGACACGAGGCCGAGCGATCCGAGTTCGTGCACGGCGTCGACGATCGCCAGACTGTGACGCTCCATGATGCGGTTCGCTCGCTGACGGAACGCGGGGCTATCGGTTAGGTCGTCGGTCCGCGCGGGCAGGTGCCACGGGATCGAAGCATCCGGAACCAACAGGCGCACAGTCAGCGTGTCAGGGCGCAACTGGCCTTCCCGGATGCGGTCGATCGGTTCGGCAATCGCACCGTGGAGGGTTTCGCCCGAGAAGCCGGCGAAATCGATCGTGACGTGTTCGGCCTCGAAAGCGCGCTCGATGTGTGGACGGAGTCCTACGGGCCGCTCGGTGCGTTCGCGCACATAGACGCCAGATCCCTTGCGGGACACTACGAGTCCTTCGTCACGAAGAATGCGCATGGCCTGCTCGACGGTGTTCTTCGCTACCTTGAACTGCTCCTTGAGCTGAGGGCCCGAGGGCAGCTTCTCGCCGGGGACGAGCTTCCTCGTCAAGATCTGCGCCCGTAAATAGTCCGCAATCTGCTGCGAGGGCGGTCGGTGATCGTCGCGGTCGATGGCTGCCACGCAGCAAGAATAGCCGATCTGCCTAGGTATCCCCGGAAGGCTCTTGACCTACCTAGGGAGATCGCGCTACCTTCGATCTACCTAGGGAGACTAGGAAGACATCGAGGAGATGAGAAGCGATGGCACTGAAGGATGTGTGGTTCCGCCCGGATTTCCACGAGGCGTTCCCGAAGGGTCTGTTCCTGCTGGGCGAGATCGAGCCGGTGACCGAGTTCAACCGGGACCGCAACGCGCCGAAGATCCAGAAGCAGGACTTCGACTTCGAGGGCAACGGCACCGGCAAGCGGCTGTGGAAGGGCACCGTCACCGATCCGTGCGCCTCGAACGCGAAGAACGCCGCCTTCGACGTGACGTTCGTGGCCGACGTGCAGCCGGTCCCCGCGGTCGCCGAGATCGTGCCGGGCATGACCCCGATCGAGTTGGAGGGGTTGATGGTCAAGCCGAAGGTCGCCGGGTCGGGTGAGTTCAAGTCGATCGGCTGGACGGTGCGGGCGACCGGGATCAAGGGCGACAACTCCGGCGCCAAGACCAACCCCACCGCGGGCAAGGCGGCCTGATCATGTCGTTCATCACCACCACGGTCACCGGGCACGACGGGATTTCGGCTAAGTATTTGCCCGGCTTCGAGCACGGTGGCCACACGTTCAGCGGCGCGGTGCATGTCTCGCTGACCGGGGCGGATCTGACCGCTCACCTGAGGCTGAGTATCGAGGATGCTCGTTCGCTGCTGGCCCAGTTGCCGGGTGTGCTGGCCGAACACGACGCGGCCGTGGCCTCGGATAAGGCGGCCTGATCATGGGGGCGGCGGGCCAGGCGGCGGGAATGCGTTACGCGCGTTGGTCCGCCGCAGCCATCATCGTCGGCGTGGGTGCGGCAGCGTTCCGGCTGTCCTACTCCACCCTCAAGGACCTCGCGATCCTGGCCCATATCCCGGCCCAGGACGCGTGGTTGTTCCCGTTGATCGTGGACGGCACGATCTTGCTCGCCACGTTCGGGGTGCTGGTGTGCCCGGGCCGGGAACGCCGTTTCTTCCTCGGCGTGCTGGTGATCGGCTCGGCGGTCTCGGTGGCGGGCAACAGCCTGCACGCGGTCGCCAACGGTCAACCGCTCCCGGCGTGGGCGTCGGCCATCGTGGCGGCGATCGCCCCGATATCGCTGCTCGCTGATACGCACGGCTTGGCGGTGCTGTTCCGGGTCGCTCACCGCACACCGGCGAAGGTCGATGTGCCCGAGCCTGTTCCGTCGGTGGAGTCGCGCCCGGAAGTGCCGGCCGAATCGGCCGATCCCGTGCCCGAGGTGGCATCGCCGGAACCGGTGCCCGTACCTGATCCCGAACCGGTGCCTGTCCCTGCTCCGGAGCCGGTGACCGCGCCGATGCCGGTGGCTGCTCCGCGGCCGGTGGTGCCGGTCAACCCTGTCCGTTCTTCGCGGCCGGTGCAGGACATGCTGCCGATCGCTCTGCCTGTAGGAGGCTGAAATGTCCACCTTGACAACCCTGTTCACCGCCGGTTCTGCCGTCCTGGCCTCCGGTGGTATGGCCTGGATGCGCTGGGCCAGCGAGACCCCTTCCCGCCCGGTCACAGCCGACGATATCGCCGATGCCGCCCCGGCCGGATTGCGCACCGCGGTCTACGTCCTGGCCGATCCCGGACAGACGAACCTGATGTTCTCTGCGCTCGGCTTGGGCTCCCTCGACGGTGGGTTCCCGCACGTGGACAGCTACGACTACACCGAGCACGGCCTCTACGTCGACATCCTCATGTTGGGTGGCCAGTCCTTCACCGACTGGTCCAACGACGAAACCCTTGCCCAGTTCGCCACCTACTTCTCTGTTCCCGAGGTCACCGCCTCCTCGCCCGTACCGTCCTGGGTGCGCCTGCACGTGCGGACCGTCGACACTCTCGCTGTCCCGGCGCCGTCGCCGTTCGGTGGCGGGCATCGGGTCGATTTGGAGGCGGTGCCGGTCGGGGTCACCGAGTCTCATGACCTGTGGCGGCTGCGGGTCCTCTACGGGCACGTCCTGCTCGCCGGGGCCACCGGTTCCGGGAAGGGCTCGGTCCTGTGGTCGATCCTGGGCGGGCTCGGTCCGGCGATCCGGGATGGCCTGGTGGATGTGTGGATGGCCGACCCGAAAGGCGGTGTCGAGTTCGGGCGCGGGGAAGACCGGTTGTTCGTCCGGTTCGCCACCGATACGGACACCATCCTGGCGCTGCTGCGTGAGGCCGTCGAGGTCATGCGGGAACGGCTGGCGTTCATGCGCGCCAACGGCATCCGCAAGCACATCCCGACCCCGGCACACCCGTTGCTGCTGATCATTATCGATGAGGCGGCGTCGCTGTCGGCCTACGCCGATCGGGACCAGCAAGCCGAGTTCCGGCGCCTGACGGGTCTGCTGTTGTCGCAGGGTCGTGCGGCGGGGGTGTCGGTGGTCGCGGCGTTGCAGGATCCGTCCAAGGAGACCATGCCGAACCGGCAACTGTTCCCGATCCGGATCGGCCTGCGCCTGGATGAGCCGAACCAGGTCGCGATGGTTCACGGCCAGGGCGCCCGTGATCGGGGTGCCCGCTGTGACCGGATCAGTGAACACACTCCGGGTGTCGGGTTCGTGGGTGAGGACGGCACGACCGAGTTCGTGCGGGTGCGCGCGTTCTGGGTGTCCGACGATGCCGCCGACGCGATCGTGGACGCCTATTCCCCGGCCCCGCAGATCACCGGCCCGGTCGAGGACTACTCGGATTTCGACCCCGACGACCTCGGCGACGGCGACACCGGCACCTCGCCCGCCGCGGCCTGACCTGAGCCCGGCATCGCATCTCGTCTACTCCCGGAAGGGCTTTCTCTGATGAGCAACCGCTACGACTCCAACGTGATCGACCTGGCAGCCCGTCGCCGCTGCCAGCTCGAAGCTCGTGGCCTGGACCCGATCGCGGTCGCGGTCCACGTCCTGGCCGAGACCGGCACGGTGATGGCCTGGCCGGTCAGCGACGGCTACGACGACGGCGACGGCGGGTGGGCGGCGTGACTGCCCGCGAACCTGTTGCCGCGCAGGAGAAGACAACGGAGCAGCAGGTACCGGCCGATCAGGGGAAGCGCCGCAGGAAGCGGGTCGACCTGTACGCCCTGTCCCCGAACCAGATGACCCTTTTCGAGCAGGAAGACACCGAGCGATGAGCACCACAACCACGACCACCACCACGACCGGGCGTGACCCGCTCGACGTGCTCGGCCTGGCCCTGCTCAACCTCGTTGGCGGAATCCTCGTCGCCGTTGCGGTGACGGTCTGGTGGGCGGTGCTGTTCCCGATGGTCTCGCTCCCGATCGCCCTGGCCGTGGTCGCCGGGGTGCTGGTGCATCCGTTGGCCGGGGCCGGGGTGGCCGGTGGGGCTGTCGCGGGGATAGTGCTGTGGCGAGTGCGGAGCCCGCAGACCTTCGAGCGCTGGATCACCGCCCGTGCCCGTGCCCGGTTCCTCGCCTTGTTCCGCTACCGGCGTCGCTGGGTGCGCCTGCTCACCGCCTGCCAGCTGGTCGTCCTCGACGGCGACCGGGTGCGGGTGCCTCGACTGCTCGAGGTGTCGATCGGTGAGGCCGATGACTTGGTTCGTGTGCGGATGGTGCCCGGCCACCGCCCCGACGACTACAGCGACCGCGCCGACCAGCTCGCGCACGCCTTCGGCGCCGAGGAGTGCCGAGTCCGTGTCCTCGGCCCCGGCCTGGTCGAACTGAACTTCCGTTACCACGATGCCCTCGCCGAACCGGTGAACCTTCCCCAGGTCATCGACGGGGCCGACTGGATGAAGGGAGCAGCATGAGCAACAGCACTGCCGTACTGGCGGTGAACGGCGATCCGTCGCAGTCCCCGAATGCTCGGGTGACCGCGGCGGCTCACCGTGCACTCCCGAACCTGCGCGAGATCGCCGAATCCGCCGCCGAGAAAGAAGGCGTCTGCTCCCGCGTCCTGCCCATGCGCGCCATCGACCCGACCACCGGCAAAGTCTCCTACATCGGTGTCCCCTGCAAATCCACCATGGAAGCCGTCTGCCCGCCGTGCGCGAAAGCCGCTCGCTGGCTGCGCATGACCCAATGCCGCGAAGGCTGGTGCCTGGCCGACGAACCGCAACGCGACAAGCCCACAGTCACCGACGCCCAAAAGGACGTGCTGGACGCGCGTGCCCGCATGTTCACCGAGTACCACGAAGCCCGCCGCCTCGGTGACGACGAAGCCGCCGACGCCATCGCCGAACTCGTCGGCGAACTCGACCAGGAGTTGAAGGAACTCGGCGTCCGTGGCCCGTTCCCACCGCTGGACGGCAAACCGCGTCGAAAGGCGAAGTCGACTCGTCGCCGTGACGACGTGCCCGACCTGCCGCGCAAGAAGGTCGCCAAAACCACGGTCGGACGCGAGTACGCGGGCAAGTACCGGCCCTCCACCTTCGTCACCCTCACCCTGCCCTCCTACGGGCACATCAACCAGGTGACAGGCCCGGACGGCAAGCTGGTCACCGACGGCTCCCCTCGTGACCCCGACACCTACGACTACACCCAGGCCGCCCGCGACATCGTGCACTTCGCCAAGCTGTTCGACCGGTGGGTGCAGAACCTGCGCCGCGCCGTGGGCTGGAACGTGCAGTACTTCGCCACCGTCGAACCCCAGAAGCGCGGCGCCCCGCACCTGCACATCGCGATCCGCGGCACCATCCCCAACGCGATCTTCACCGCCGTCACCAATGCGACCTACCGCAATATCTGGTGGCCCCAGCACGACCGCGAGCTCTACAGCGGTGATCACATGCCGGTCTGGGACTACCGCGCCAACACATTCGTGGATCCCGACACCCGGACTCCGCTGGCCGCCTGGGACGACATGTTGGCGGCGATGGACGCCGTGGACGACCTCGAGCCGTCGCACACGATCCGGTTCGGTGCCCAGTCCAAACCGATTCAGATCCTCGGCGGCTCGGACGAGGAAGACCGCAAGGTCAAGTACCTGACCAAGTACCTCACCAAGTCGATCGCCGAACTCCTCGAACCCGACAGCACCCGCGTCGCCGTCCACTACGACCGCCTTCACGAAGAACTCAAGCGGACCCCATGCTCACCGACCTGCGGGGTGTGGCTGCGCTACGGGATCGTCCCCAAGGGTGCCAAGGACAAGATGATCCCCGGCCGATGCAAGGGCAAAGCGCACCGCCGCGACACCCTCGGCTTGCCCGGTCAGCGGGTGTTGAACTCGAACCTGTGGACCGGCAAGACCGTCGCCGACCACAAAGCCGAACGGGCCGAGTTCGTTCGGCAAACCCTCGCGGCGGTCGGCATCATCCGCCCCGACACCCGCGCCGATCTGCGCATCACCCTCGTGCGGCCCGGGGACAAGGAAGCCCCGCCGCGTGAGCACTTGATCATCGCCGCGGTGTCCGAACGGCTGCGACAACGCGCCGAGTACACCAATGCTCGCCTTGCTGCGGGAAGTGGCGGGCCGCCGGAACCACCGAATCGTTCAGCAGTTCAAGCAGCAGCGTGAGAGGGGCGGACAGATGGGGCATGAGGAGTACTTGCGGGCGAAGGATTGCGAGGCGCTGACGGGGATTCCGGAGGCAACGTGGCGGTGGTGGGCGCACGTCGGGAAGGGTCCGGCGAGCTTCAAGCTTGGTCCTCGGCGGCGTGTGTGGCGCAAGTCGGTGGTGCTGGCGTGGATCGCCGAACAGGAACAGGCCACCGGCACGAACTCGGCCGCATAGTGGCTACCCGACGCAACCGCCGTTCTGGTGTCGAAGACCTCTGGACGAAGGAGGAACGTCTACCGGACGGCACAAAGCAGCGGGTCCCGTCGAAGCTGGACGGGAAGGGGAAGCGTTGGCGCGCAAGGTATGTCGACGGCAACGGTAGCGAGCATTCGAAGGTGTTCGCGCGCAAGGTCGACGCGCAAGCCTGGTTGGATGGTCAGACGGCGGCCGTCGTCACCGGGGTACATGCCCCACCTTCGGCCGGGCGGGTCACTGTCGAGGTGGTGGCGAAGGCGTGGCTGGCCGGTCATCCGTCGTGGGAGGAAGGAACTCGTTCCCGCTACAAGTCGATCGTGAATCGGCACATCCTTCCGAAATGGGGGAGTGTTCGCCTCGCTGATCTGGTGGAGATGCACGACGAGATTCAGGCGTGGGTGACTGGTCAGGTCGCGAACGGGGCGGCAGGTGGGACTGTGCGGAAGAACCTCGGTGTGCTCTCGCAGATCTGTGACCATGCGGTGAAGACGCGCAAGATCGCGGTCAACCCGTGCCGTGCGGTGGACCGTCCGAAACAGCGGCTCGCCAAGCGGCGCTATTTGTCCGGCGTGGAGGTCGAACGGCTGGCCGAGCACGCGGGTGGCAACTGGCTGACGGTGATGGTGCTGGCATATTGCGGTCTCCGCTTCGCTGAGTTGGCCGGTATGCAGGTGTCGGCGGTGTCCCTGGGGCGTCGCCGTATCCAGGTCGAACGGACGATTACCGAGGTGGACGGAAAGCTGGTGATCAAGGCTCCAAAGGATCACCAGCGGCGAAGCGTCGCCTTTCCGGCATTCCTGGCTGATCCGCTGAAACAGCGTCTTGCGGGCCGTCGCGAGGATGCTGAGGTCTTCACCTCGTCGCAAGGGACAGTGCTGCGGGTGCGCAACATGCGTCGGGACTGGTTCGACGGGGCCGCGAAAGCTGCGGGCTTGGAAGGGCTCACACCTCACGAACTCCGGCACACCGCCGCGTCGTTGGCGGTGTCCGAAGGTGCCTCGGTGCTGGCGCTTCAGCGGATGCTCGGGCACGACAAGCCGAGTACCACCCTGGACTTCTACAGCGATCTCTTCGATGACGATTTGGACGACGTAGCGACCAGGCTTGACTCGGCACGTATGGGTTTCGCCGCTGCGTACGATCTGCGTACGAAACGGGCTTCGGGGGCGGAAGATCGCGACAAGAAATCGGCCTGACCTGCAAAAATATAAGTGCCCTCGGCAGGATTCGAACCTGCGACACCCGCTTTAGGAGAGCGGTGCTCTATCCCCTGAGCTACGAAGGCCGATATGGACGTCGGTGAGTCTACCGGGTCCGGTGGCCGGGAGCCGAATTGTCCCGGGCCGAGCCCGGCGGTCAGCAGAACCGCCGGGCTCGCACCTGCTCAGTCGAGGGTGACGACGTCCAGCTCGCCGTCCGCGTACCGAGTGCGCAGCCGCTTCTTGTCGAACTTGCCGACGCTGGTCTTGGGGACCTCGTCGATGAAGGTCCAGCGCTCGGGCAGCTGCCACTTGGCGAACTTGTCGGCGAGGAAGTCGCGCAGTTCGGCGGCGGTGGCGGTGGCGCCGTCGGCCAGGACGATGGCGACCAGGGGGCGTTCGTCCCACTTCTCGTCGGGGACGCCGATGACGGAGGCTTCGGCGACGGCGGGGTGGCCCATGACGGCGTTCTCCAGGTCGACCGAGGAGATCCATTCGCCGCCGGACTTGATGACGTCCTTGGAGCGGTCGACGAGGGTGAGGTAGCCGTTGGGGGTGATCTTGCCGACGTCGCCGGTGCGCAGCCAGCCGTCGTCGAACTTGTCCGGATCGACCTCGGCGCCGTCGGGGGAGTAGTAGGAGCCGGTGATCCAGGGGCCGCGCACTTCGAGCTCGCCCAGGGACTTCCCGTCGTTGGGGACGACCTTGCCGTCGTCGCCGACCAGGCGGGCCTGGACGGCGGCGGGGAAGCGACCCTGGGTGAAGCGGTATTCCCATTCCTCTTCGCCGGTGACGCCGGCGGGCGGGTTGGCGACCGAGCCGAGCGGGGAGGTCTCGGTCATGCCCCAGGCGTGCAGGACGCGCACGCCGTGCTTCTCCTGGAAGGCGCGCATCATCGACGGTGGGACGGCCGAGCCGCCGACCACGGCGGTGCGCAGGTGGGAGATGTCCTGGGGGTGGGCGGCCAGGCCGGCGAGTACGCCGCCCCAGATGGTGGGCACGGCGGCGGCGAAGGTGGGCTTCTGGTCGGCCATCATCTCGAGCAGCGGGCCGGGCTGCAGGAAACGGTCGGGCATGAGCATGTTCGCGCCGGACATGAGCGCGGCGTAGGGCATGCCCCAGGCGTTGGCGTGGAAGAGCGGAACGATGGACAGCACGGTGTCGGTGCCGCTGAGGCCCATGCCCATCGGGGTGAGCACCTGGACGGCGTGCAGCCAGTTGGAGCGGTGGGAGTAGACGACGCCCTTCGGGTCGCCGGTGGTGCCGGAGGTGTAGCACATGGCGGCGGCTTCGCGTTCGTCGATCACGGGGAAGTCGAAGTCGTCGGACTGCGCGGCGAGCAGCTCGGTGTAGGAGTGCACCTGGACGCCCTCGGGGGCGGTGAGGTCCGCGGCGTCGCCGTTGGCGACGATGACGTGGCGCACGGTCTTCAGCTGGGGCAGCAGCTGGGCGAACAGCGGCAGCAGCGAGCCGTCGACGATGACGACCTGATCCTCGGCGTGATTGGCGACGTAGACCAGCTGCTCGGGGAACAGGCGGATGTTGAGCGCGTGCAGCACGGCCCCCATCGCGGGTACGCCGATGTAGGCGACCATGTGTTCGTTGTTGTTCCACATGAATGTGCCGACGCGATCGCCGCGACCGATGCCGAACCCGGTCAGCGCGTTCGCCAGCCGGGCCGCTTCGGCGCCGAGTTCGCGGTAGGTGATGGTGCGCACGCCGGTGCCGGTCCAGGTCGACACGGTGCTGTCGCCCTGGAAGGTCGAGGCGTATCGGAGCAATGTCGCCAGCGACAGCGGCTCGTCCTGCATGGTGCTCAACATTTCGCGGGAACTCCTAACTCATCGGTGGCGGGCTGCTCGCTTGGGGAGCAATGAGCCACGTCACACCGGGATGTTACGCGGGACAAGGGTGCGCGAGGCGATAGTGGCGGCGCCACCCCCGAACGGGGGTGGCCCGCCGCGGAGCCTGGACGGTAGAAAAGGCGCATGCCAGTGGATCGGATGCTGCCCACCCAGGAGGCCAGGGACCTGCTCGACCTCACCCGCGACATCGCCGACAAGGTGCTCGAGCCGCGGGTCGTCGAGTGCGAGAAGACCGAGACCTACCCGGACGAGGTCTTCCCCGCGCTCGGCGCCGCCGGGCTGCTGAGCCTGCCGTATCCGGAGGAGTTCGGCGGCGGCGGTCAGCCCTACGAGGTGTACCTACAGGTGCTCGAGGAGTTGGCCGCGCGGTGGGCGGCGGTGGCGGTGGCGGTGAGTGTGCACAGTCTGTCGTGCCACCCGCTGTTCGCTTTCGGCACCGCCGAGCAGAAGGACCGCTGGCTGGCCGAGATGCTCTCCGGTGAGACCGTCGGCGCCTACAGCCTTTCCGAACCGCATGCCGGCTCCGACGCCGCCGCGCTGCGCTGCCGGGCGACCAAGGTCGACGGCGGCTACCGGATCAACGGTTCCAAGGCGTGGATCACCCACGGTGGCCGGGCCGATTTCTACACCCTGTTCGCGCGCACGGGTGCGGGATCGCGCGGTGTGTCCTGCTTCCTCGTGCCCGCGGACACGCCGGGGCTCTCGTTCGGCAGGCCGGAGGAGAAGATGGGCCTGCGTGCCATCCCGACCACCACGGCTTCCTACGACGAGGTGTTCGTGCCCGACGAGCGGCTGATCGGCGACGAGGGGCAGGGCCTGACCATCGCCTTCAGCGCGCTGGACTCCGGCCGTCTCGGCATCGCCGCGGTCGCCACCGGGCTGGCGCAGCGCGCCCTCGACGACGCGGTCGCCTACGCCAAGGAACGTCAGGCGTTCGGCAAGAACATCATCGACCACCAGGGCCTCGGCTTCGTGCTGGCGGACATGGCCGCCGCGGTCGACTCCGCGCGCGCCACCTACCTCGACGCCGCTCGCCGCCGCGACGCGGGACGGCCGTATTCGCGCCAGGCCAGCGTGGCGAAACTGATCGCCACCGACGCGGCCATGAAGGTCACCACCGACGCGGTGCAGGTGCTCGGCGGCTACGGCTACACCCAAGATTTCCCGGTGGAGCGGTATATGCGCGAGGCGAAGGTCATGCAGATCTTCGAAGGCACCAACCAGATCCAGCGCCTGGTCATCGCGAGGCAACTCGCGAGCATGTGACGGCGGGGGCCGTCAGCCCCTGTCCCGCGGCCGGTTCTGCGCTTAGGCTCGGGACATGAGAACGCCGTCCGTCCTGATCATCGGAGCCGGTTTCGCCGGTCTCGGCCTCGCCCTGGAATTGCGCCGAACCGGGTTCGACGATTTCGTCATTCTGGAGCGCGCCGCCGACCTGGGCGGCGTGTGGCGGGAGAACACCTATCCCGGCGCGGCCTGCGATGTGCCGTCGCCGTTGTATTCGTACTCGTTCGAGCCGAGGTCGGACTGGCCGCGCCGGTTCTCCGAGCAGCGTGACATCCACGAATACATGCACGCGGTCGCGCGTAAGTACGATCTGGCGCGTTTCATCCGGTTCGGTACCGAGGTCACCGACGCCGAATTCGACGAGGCCACCGGCGGCTGGACGGTCACCACGGCCGACGGGCAACGACTGGGCACCACGATTCTGGTGCCCGCGGTGGGGCAGCTGTCGCGGCCCGCGCTGCCGAACATTCCCGGCATCGACACCTTCGCGGGCGCGTCGTTCCACTCCGCCGAGTGGGACCACGACATCGATCTGACCGGCAAACGGGTGGCCTGCATCGGCACCGGCGCGAGCGCCGTGCAGTACATTCCGCGCATCCAGCCGCAGGTCCTGGAACTGACGCTGTTCCAGCGTTCGGCGGCGTGGGTGCTGCCCAAGCCGGATGTGGAGTACCGGCCGGTGCATCACGCGCTGTTCAGATCTGTGCCGCCGGTGCGGCTGGCCGAGCGCTTCCTGATCTGGGCGACCTTCGAAATCCTCGCGCTCGGTCTCACCGACCTGCCGTGGATCAAGCGGCCGGTGGTGGCGCTGGCCGACCGGCACCGGCGGACGCAGGTGCCCGATCCGGCGTTGCGGGCGAAGCTGACGCCGGATTACGAGCCGGGATGCAAGCGCGGGCTGTTCTCCAACGACTATTTCCCGGCACTGGGGCAGGCGAACGTCACGGTGGAGACGACGGGGATCGCCGAGATCACCCCGGCCGGGGTGCGCACGGTCGACGGCGTGGAACACCCGGTGGACGTGATCGTCTACGGCACCGGATTCAAAGGCACCGAATTCCTCGCGCCGATGAACATCTACGGGCTCGGCGGGGCCAAGCTGGCCGATGTGTGGGGCTCGGCCGGGGCGCGCGCCTATCTGGGCATGTCCGTGCCGCGCTTTCCGAATCTGTTCATGATGTACGGGCCGAACACGAATGTCGGCGCGGGCTCGATCATCTACATGCTGGAGTCGCAGGCGCGCTATATCCGGCAGGTCGTCTCCTATGTGACGGCACGGCCCGGCCGTCATCTGGCGGCGCGCGCCGATGTCGAACAGAACTGGGACGATTGGCTGCAACGGCGATTGAAGACGACGCCGTGGAATTTCTGCTCGAGTTGGTATCGCAACGCCGCCGGGCGGATCACCAACAATTGGCCGGGGGTCACCTCGCTGTTCCGTTGGAAGACACGGCGATTCGATCCCGACGAGTACGAGGTGGGGCAGGCGCTGGTCTGACCGGCTCGGACACCTCACCCGCCCGGCAGACGAGGCGCCGAGACCGGTGCTCGGCCGCGCTAGCGGACTGGTGAGGAGGCAGCGGTGTCGGTGCGTGCGGGCAGTCTGGTGATCAGGAAGCCGAAGCCGGTGGCCAGGATGTACATGAGCACCGAGTAGACGGCGCTGGGGATCGCGACCTCGGTGCTGTCCAGCACGCTGAGCGCGATGGTGAGAGCCACGGTCGTGTTGTGGATCCCGATCTCCATCGAACACGCGATCGCCTGGCGCTGCTCGAGTCGCAGCAGCCGCGCACCGGCGTAGCCGAGGGTGAGGCTGGCCAGGCAGAACAAGGCGGTCACCACACCGACCTGCCTCGCATAGTCAGCGAAGTTGTCGCGTTCGCTCACGAGCGCGCCGAACGAGACGAACACCAGCACCGCGATGGAGAAGACACGAACCGGACGATCGGCACGCTGAGCGAATTCCGCCCAGCGCCGGCGTGCCAGCATGCCGATCACGACCGGGATGAGCACGATCGCGATGACCTGGATGACCTTGGCGAACTGCAATCCGAGTTCGCCATCGGCATCGAAGTGGGCGATGGCGAGGTTGGTGATGATCGGGATGGTGAAGGCCGCCAGGATCGAATTGATCGCGGTCAGGCTGATGTTGAGTGCGATGTCGCCCCCGAAGAGGTGGCTGAACAGATTGGCGGTGGTTCCGCCGGGTGAGGCGGCCAGCAACATCATTCCCACCGCCAGCAGCGGGTCGAGGTCGAACAGGGTGATCAGCCCGAAGGCGATCAGCGGCAGGACCAGGATCTGTAGGACGAGCGCGATCACGACCGCGGTCGGGGTTCGTGCCACTCGTCTGAAATCGGCGACGGTCAAAGTCAACCCGAGTCCGAACATGATGATCGCGAGAGCGATCGGCAAACCGATGGTGATCAGTGCTGAATCGTTCATCTACTTCTTTCGATCTACCATCTCGGCACGCGTGCTCGTTGTGGGTACCTGGGCCGGGCCGATTCCGGCTGTCGCCGCGGCCCTCCGGCCGCGACGGTTCGATCGGCCCGCACGATGGCGTGGGTCATCGGTTTGTCTGACGGGAGCTGATGGCGGCCGAGATCACCTCGGCGACTCCGCGCCTCCCTCGCACGGTCGGATCGAGCGCGCGCTCCGCGGGTACGCGACGGCTGTGAATGGTATGGCGCAGGCTACATCAGGTAACCGACGAGGAGAAGCCCTCACCCGAGGCAGCACCGCCCCTCACCGGCACAAGGGTTCGTGCCGGTGAGGGGCGGTGCTTTCGCGCCGTCAGCAGTTGCGCAGTTCCGGGCTCTGGTTGAGCAGCTGGGCGCGGGTGCTGATGAACGTCGAGTAGGTCTCGCCGCCGACCGAGGCGAGCGGGAAGGCCGCGACGCGGTGGCAGTTCTGGAAGGCCAGCTTCACGCCGAAGTGGCGCTCCAGGCCGCCGCGGATCGCGTCGGAGGCCAGCGCGCGCAGCAGTTCGCCGCGGGCCTTGTCGTCCGGCGGGGGGATCGTGTTGTCGGCGTATTCGTCGGCGCCGGAGCGCAGTTCGTCGACGACCCGGCTGACCACCTCCCAGGCGTAGGGCAGCGAGTTCTTCACGCAGTCGACGAACTCGGCATCGTCGACGTCGCCTCGTTCGGCGCGTTCGAGCAGGGCGGCGGGAACATCGAGGGACATGGCGCTCTCCTCCAGAAGGTCGGGGGCGGTGCGCGTCCGAGTCTAAACGAAAATTGTTGTCAACAAGACTGGATTCGGCGTCGAAGCTGTTCGGCGAGGCCAACTTTCGATATCGCGGCGGATGTGCTTGCATCTGTTCGTCGATGTGACGATGCCCGTCGCGCCTGCCGGTCGAGCGATCGGGCGGGCTCGCGTTCGGCGATGCGCGCTGGTCAGGCCGGGTTCTCCGGATCTTGCGCGCCGGGGTGGGTCACGTGATCGACATATGTCGGCACTCGTTGTGACATGTACCTCGAACTCGAAGGTTGCGAAATGGTCACGACCGGGTAGAGTTCCCATCACAACGGATGCCGAAACGTTACACATTGTGACTTCCGGCCGATCTCCGACGACATGGTCGTCCGGGGAGAGCACCAGGTGATGCTACGGCGTTCGTTGGCAACTGTAGGACGGACGCGAGGACGCACGTATGTCGCAGCACCGGGTAGGCCCCAGCTCCATCACTGTCGAGAGCCTTCTCGGCTCCGGTGTCGAGGGGCGTGGTGGCACCGCGGTCGCGACCCGTCCCACCCGGCACCGGGCCGCGCCCGCCCAGAGCGAGCGCATCCGTGCCGCCGCGGGGGCCGCTGTCGCCGGCGCCGCCCTGGTCGGCGTGGCCGCGCAGGTCGCGCCCGCGCTGGCCGCCGCCTCGCCGCTGGCTCCCGAACGTCACACCGACGCCGCCGAGGAGGCCATCACCTTCCAGGGCACCGGGGAAATCCCGCTGGTCGAGGCCGCGCAGGCCATCGCCGCGCCCGCCGAGGCCGCCGAGCCGCCGGTCACCGCGGTCGCCGCGCCCGTCGCGCAGCCGGTGTCTCAGCCCTTCGGCCTGCAGAACCTGCCCGCCGAGATCGCCACGCCGCTCGGCCAGGTCGAGGACATCCTCAAGGGCGTGCAGCAGCACCTCGCGCCGCCCGTGGCCGTGCGCCCGGTCGCCGGGGTCATCAGCTCCGGCTACGGCGCGCGCTGGGGCAGCATGCACTACGGCATCGACTTCGCCGACGCGCTCGGCGCGCCGATCAAGTCGGTCAGCAACGGCACCGTCATCGAGGCCGGTCCCGCGTCCGGCTTCGGGCTGTGGGTGCGGGTGCTCCAGGACGACGGCACCACCGCGGTCTACGGGCACGTGAACGACATGTACGTGCAGGCCGGTCAGCGGGTCAACGCGGGCGATGTCATTGCGACCGTGGGCAATCGGGGCCAGTCCACCGGCCCGCACCTGCACCTGGAGATCTGGGACCAGGGCGGCAACAAGATCGATCCGCAGCCGTACCTGGCCGCCAAGGGCGTGCCGATGCAGTGGGGCCCCTCGCACGCCCACTGAGGCTCCCCGCCCGCCCATCGAGGCCGCGCGACCCGTTCCCTCGACCCCCTCACGCCTTCCCCGGCCGTGAGGGGGTCGCGGTCTTTCTTCCTCCGCGCGGGTCGATTTCCGCCCGCGCGGCCACGGCGACCAGCCGGATTCGGTGGGTTCGCCTGGGGCCGGTACGGTATCGAGCAGGGGTGGGTCACGGCAACTGTGTTGCCGATCCGGGCGGTACCACGCTCCGGCCACGGCGCGTCCGAAGGGAGGAACGGGCGCCGGGGCCGACATGGTGCACCGATGCCCGGGGCGGATCGTCCGCTCGACCCTCCGCCACGGGTGGTACCCCTCGGACGCGTTCCGTATGCCGTCCGCTGCTGTGAGCTACATCACAGCACGGCAACGGGTCGGAGCGAGGTGACGATTAGAACACGATGCCGACATTGTCGGGGGCGATGGCGCTCGGTCGGATGGCCTGGATTGCGCCGGCGCAGGAGAACGGCCCGAGGGCCATGACTGACGCGAGAGGTTGTGCAGCCGGATGGAAAGCGCTCGTCGGACCGCGGGTACACGTGCTGCTGGCGGGCGACGCCGGCGTTCCGGTGCGTCCCTACTTCCGCAGGTGCTGACGGCCGCGGTGGAATCCGCGCCGGACACGGTGGCGCTGCGGTTCAACCCGACCGGCGCACCGGCCGACCAGCGCGAGCTGACCTACCGCGAACTCGACGAGAGCTCCTCGCGACTGGCGCGTGAACTGATCGCGCGCGGCCTCGGTCCCGGCGACTACATCGCGATGGGCATCGCGCGCTCGATCGAATCGGTGACCGCCCTGTGGGCCGTCGCCAAGACCGGCGCCACCTACGTCCCGGTGGACCCGGCATACCCGGCCGACCGCATCGCCCACATCCTCACCGACTCCGGCACCCGGGTCGGCCTGACCACCTCCACGCACCGCGACGCCCTGGACGCGGGCGCTGCAGGCGAGGGAGTGGAGTGGATCGAACTCGACGACCCCGATCAGCTCGCCGGTATCGGCGCCCATCCCGCGCACCCGATCTCCTACGCCGACCGGGTCCGGCCGCTGACCGCCGACCATCCGGCGTGGATCATCTACACCTCCGGCTCCACCGGAAAGCCCAAGGGCGTGCTGGTGTCCCATCACGGCCTCGGCCCGGTCGTCGCCGCGGGCGCTCGGCTCGGCGTCGGCCTCGGTTCGACGATCACCCACCTGAGTTCGCCGAGCTTCGACTTCTCGCTCATGGAGATGCTCTTCGCGTTCCCGCGGGGCGCGACGATGGTGATCGCGCCGCCGATGATCTTCGGTGGCGCGGAGATGGCCGAACTGTTGCGCCGCGAACAGGTCACCGATCTGATGATGACTCCGGGCGCACTGGAGTCGGTGGACCCGGCGGGCCTGGACAGGATCCGCACCGTGGTCGCCGCCGGTGAGAAGGTCTCCGCCGAGCTGGTGAACCGATGGGCTTCGCCCGGGCGCACCGTGCACAACTTCTACGGCCCCACCGAGACCACCGTGATCGTGACCGGCACCGAACTGCGCCCGGACGAGCCGATCACCATCGGCCCCGCGTTCCCGGGAGTGGGCGCCTATGTGCTCGATCCGATGCTGCGTCCGGTGCCCGCGGGCGTGGTCGGCGAGCTGTATCTGTCCGGGCCCTCGCTGGCCTACGGGTACCGCAATCGGCAGGATCTGACGGCGGAGCGGTTCGTCGCCAATCCGTTCGTCGCCGAATCCGACGGGGCGAGCCCGCGGATGTATCGCACCGGCGACCTGGTGCGCCGTCGCGAGTCCGACGGCGCCTTCGAGTACATGGGCCGATCGGACTTCCAGGTCAAGATCCGCGGTCTGCGCATCGAACTGGGCGAGATCGACAACGCGCTGCTCGCGCATCCGGACATCGACTACGCGGCCACCCTGGGCGTCACGCTGCCTTCGGGGGCCACCACGCTGGTCGCCTACGTGCTCAGCCGCAAGGGCGCCGGGCTCGACACCGCCGAGGTGGCGGAGTTCGTCGGAAAGTCCGTGCCCGCGTACATGGTTCCCTCGGCGATCATGGTGCTCGACGAGTTGCCGCTGACCCCCGTCGGCAAGCTCGATCGCGCCGCGCTGCCCGCGCCGGTGTTCGCGGGCAAGGCTTTCCGGGCGCCGTCGGACCGGTTCGAGCAGATCGTCGCCGACGTGTTCGCCGCGCTGCTGATCCCGGACGCCGGTCCCGACGAGCGGGTCGGCGCGGACGACGACTTCTTCGCGCTCGGCGGCAACTCGCTGATGGCCACCCAGGCGGTGGCCCGCATCGCCGCCGAACTCGACACCCGCGTACCGCTGCCGCTGCTGTTCGAATGTCCCACCGTCGCCGATCTGGCGGCCCGGCTGCGTGAGCAGGCCGGTGGGGCCGCGCGCCCGCCGCTGCGTGCGATGACCCGCCCCGACCGGATTCCGTTGTCCTACGCCCAGCAGCGGATGTGGTTCCTGAACCGTTTCGACACCGACAGCGGTGTGAACAATATCCCGGTGGCCGTCCGGCTGTCCGGATCGCTGGACGTGGCCGCCCTGCGCGCGGCGGTCGGCGATCTCCTCGCCCGCCACGAGGTGCTGCGGACGGTGTACCCGGAGGTCGACGGCGAGGGCACGCAGGTGGTGCTGCCGATCGAGGATCAGCGCGCCGTGCCCGCCATGGACCTGGCGCCCGCGACCGAGGACGATCTGGTCGCGCAGGTCGTCGCGCTCGCGATGGACGGCTTCGACGTGACGCTCGCACCGCCGATCCGGTTGCGGCTGTTCGCGCTCGCTCCCGAGGAGCATGTGCTCGTGTGCGTGGTGCACCACATCGCCGCCGACGGTTTCTCTATGGGTCCGCTGACCCGTGATCTGATGTCCGCGTACTCGGTGCGCGCCACCGGCGCGGAGCCCGCGTGGGAGCCGCTGCCGGTGCAGTACGCCGATTTCACGCTGTGGCAGCGCGCGACCCTGGGCGCCGAGTCCGACCCGGAGTCGACTCTGGCCCAACAGGTCTCGTTCTGGCGTGCACAACTGGCCGGACTGCCCGAGCAACTGGATCTGCCCGCCGATCGCCCGCGCCCCGCGGTGATGTCCAACCGTTCGGCGGGTTACTCCTTCGCCCTGGACGCCCAACTGCACAATGCGCTGAGCACGCTGGCCAAGCAGCACAATTCGACGCTGTTCTTCGTGATGCACGCCGCGATGGCCGTGCTGCTCGCCCGGCTCTCGGGCACCACCGATATCGCGGTGGGTACCCCGGTGGCCGGGCGCGGCGACGAGGCGCTCGACGACGTGGTCGGCATGTTCGTCAACACGCTGGTGCTGCGCAGCGAGGTCGATCCGGACGAGAGCTTCGCCGAACTGCTCGCCGAGGTCCGTCGCACCGACGTGGCCGCGTTCGCGCACGCGGACCTGCCCTTCGAGCGGCTGGTCGAACTGCTCGACCCGGCCCGGTCGATGGCCAGGCACCCGCTGTTCCAGGTGATGCTGACCTTCCAGAACATGTCGCACACCGAACTCCGGCTGCCCGGCCTCACCGCCTCGGCGCTGGAACTGGGCGCCCCACCCGCCAAGTTCGATCTGGAACTGACCCTGGTGCCGCACGAGATCGACGGCGCCCCCGCGGGTCTGGCAGCCACCTTCATCTACGCCACCGACCTGTTCGACGAGTCGACCATGGCCGCTTTCGCCGAGCGCCTGCGTCGCATCCTGACCGCCGTGGTCGCCGACCCGCAGCGCAGCGTCGGCGGCATCGAACTGCTGGAACGCTGGGAGCAGCAGCGCATCCTGCGGGACTGGAACGACACCGCCCATCCGCTCGCCCCGGAACTGCTCCACGATGCCTACCGGCGCGCGGTCGTCGAGCACGCCGACGCGGTGGCCGTCGCCTACGAGGGCGCCGAGCTGACCTATCGCGAGTTCGACGAGCGGGTCAATCGGTTGGCCCGGTTGCTCATCTCCCAGGGCGTCGGCCCGGAATCGCTGGTCGGTCTTGCGATCCGGCGGTCGCTGGATCTGGTCGTGGGCATGTACGCGATCGTGACCGCCGGTGGCGCGTATGTGCCGCTGGATCCGGATCACCCGGCCGAGCGCATCGCGCACATCCTCGACACCGCGCAGCCGGTGTGCGTGCTGTCGACCCTCGCCGATTCCGATGCCGTGCCCGCGGGCGTCGACGTGCTACGCGTGGACACCGTCGATCTGTCCGGGGTCTCCGGCGCGCCGGTCGAGGCCACGGAACTGCTGCGTCCGCTGCGCCGTGACAATCCCGCGTACGTGATCTTCACCTCCGGCTCCACGGGCAGGCCGAAGGGCGTGGCGATCTCGCACGGCGCGATCGACAACCAGACCGCGTGGATGCTCTCGGAGTACCCGATGGGTCCGGGGGATGTGTACCTGCAGAAGACCGCTACGACCTTCGACGTGTCGCTGTGGGGTTACTTCATGCCGTTGCGGACGGGCGCGAAGTTGGTCGTGGCCACCCACGACGGGCATCGCGACCCGGCCTACATCGCCGAAACCATCGCGGCGCAGCGGGTCACGGTCACCGATTTCGTGCCGTCCATGCTGACCGTCTTCGCCACCCACACCGCGCCGGGTTCGGTGCCCACACTGCGCGATGTGTTCGTGATCGGTGAGGCGCTGCCGCCGGAGACGGTCGCCGAGGTGCGGGCGATGTCCGGTGCCGCCGTCCACAATCTCTACGGTCCCACCGAGGCCGCGGTGTCGGTGACCTACTGGCCCGCGACCGAGGCCGACACCACCACCGTCCCGATCGGCCTGCCGCAGTGGAACACCCGCGTATATGTGCTGGATTCGCGTCTGCGCGCGGTGCCCGCCGGTGTGGTCGGCGAGCTGTACCTGGCCGGCGACCAGTTGGCGCGTGGCTATGTCGCCCGCCCGGATCTGACCTCGGATCGGTTCGTCGCCAATCCCTTCGAACCGGGCGCGCGCATGTACCGCACCGGTGACCTGGTGGTCTGGCGAGATCAGCCGCACCGGCTGGAGTACCTGGGCCGCACCGACTTCCAGGTGAAGTTCCGCGGTCAGCGGATCGAGCTCGGCGAGATCGAGACCGCGCTGCTGGCGCACCCGTCGATCAGCCAGGCGGTGGCGCTGGTGGTGCCGACGGCCACCGGTGACCAGCTCGTGGGCTATGTGGTGGCGCGGCCGGGGGAGACCGTCGACATCGACGATCTGCTCGACGCCGCCGCGAAGAGCTTGCCCGCGTACATGATTCCGGGTGCGGTGATGGTGCTCGACGCCTTCCCGCTCAACACCAGCGGCAAGCTGGATCGCAAGGCGTTGCCGGAACCGACCTTCCGCACCAGGCAGTTCCGCGCCCCGAGCACTCCGATCGAGGAGATCATCGCCGGTGTCTACGCCGAACTGCTCGGCCTGGACCGGGTGGGCGCCGACGACGACTACTTCGCTCTCGGCGGCAACTCGCTGCTGGCCACCCGCGCGGTCGCCCGGCTGAACGAGACACTGGAAACCGCGGTCTCCGTGCGTGATCTGTTCGAGGCGCCGACGGTGTCCGCGCTGGCCGCACGCGTGGTCCCCGGCGCCGGTGGGGTCGTCCGGCCGCCGCTGGTCAAGCGGCCGCGACCGGAGCACGTGCCGCTGTCGCTGGCCCAACAGCGGATGTGGGTGCTCAACCAGCTCGATCCGGCCTCGGCCGCCTACAACCTGCCCTTCGCCATCCGGCTGTCCGGCGAACTCGACACCGAGGCGCTGCGTCTGGCCGTCGAGGACGTGCTGGTGCGCCACGAGGCACTGCGCACCCGCTTCCCGGTGACCGCGCCCGGCGAACAGCCCTATCAGCAGGTGCTCCCGGTCGTGGAGGTCTTGCCGCACGGCCTCGAGGTGGAGACACCGGCCGATCCGGCGGCCCGCATCGGCGAACTGCTCTCGGCGGGCTTCGACGTCACCGAGGCCGCGCCGCTGCGCATCCGGCTGTTGTCCGGCGGCCCGAACAGTCGTGAGCACGTGCTCGTCCTGGTGGTGCACCACATCTGCGCCGACGGCATCTCGCTGTCCCCGCTGGCCCGCGACCTGGTCACCGCCTACCTGGCGCGCAGCGGCGGCGAGGCCCCCGGCTGGGCGCCGCTGCCGGTGCAGTACGCCGATTTCGCGCTGTGGCAGCGTGACGTGGTGGGCACCGACGAGGACCCGGACTCGCCCGCGGCGCGGCAGCTCGCGTACTGGCGCGAACAGCTGGCCGGGCTGACCGGCGCGCTGGATCTGCCGCTGGATCATCCGCGCCCGCCGGTGCCGTCCGAACGCGGCGCGACGGTGGGGATCGAGGTCGAACCGGACGTGCACGCCGGTCTGGTCCGACTGGCCCACGCCCATCGCGCCTCGCTGTTCATGGTGGTGCACGCCGCGCTCGCGGTGCTGCTGGCGCGGATGTCGGGCAGCTCCGACATCGCCGTCGGCACCCCGATCGCCGGGCGTGGCGAACGCGCGCTCGACGAGCTGGTCGGCATGTTCGTCAACACACTGACCCTGCGCACCGAGGTCGACCGGGCCGAAGGCTTCCAGGCGCTGCTGGAGCGCGCCAGGGAGACCGATCTGGCGGCCTTCGCGCACGCCGACATCCCGTTCGAGCGGGTCTCGGAGGTCGTCCAGCAGGCCAACCGCGATCAGAGCCCGCTGTTCCAGGTCGTGATCGCCTTCGAGGACTACGCCCCGCCGAGCGCGCAACTGCACGGCCTGGCCGTCTCGCTGCTGGACTCCGATCAGGTCAGCGCCAAGTTCGACCTGCAACTGATCGTGCAGCCGAGGCTGAACGAGGACGGCACCCCCGGCCCGCTCGGCGTCTTGTTCACCTATGCCACCGACCTTTTCGACGAGGCGACGATCGCGGCGCTGACGCGTCGGTTCGAGCGGATCCTGCGCGCGGTGCACGCCGACGCCGACGCGATCGTCGGCGACATCGACATTCTCGAGCCCGAGGAGCACGGCCTGGTGGCCGGCGCGGCGCTCGACGCCGACCACGCGGACGACGACGAGTTCGTCACCACCGGCGGCACCGAACTGCCGCAGCTGCTGACCGCCGTCGTCGAGGACGATCCCGACGCCCCGGCGGTGGTGGGCGGCGACGTCGAGATCAGCTACCGGGAACTCGACGCCGAGTCCTCCCGCCTGGCCAGGGTCTTGATCGGGCGGGGCATCGGGCCCGAAAGCACCGTCGCGCTGGCGGCCGACCGTGGCACCGAGTTCGTGGTGGCGGTCTGGGCGGTGCTCAAGACCGGTGCCGCGCTGGCTCCGGTGACGCAGGCGCACCCTGAGCCCGCCGATGGCACTCCAGCCGATCTGGGCCTGGTCGTGGGGAGCTACGCCGAGTTCTCCGGTGAGCAGTGGTTGCGGCTGGACACTCCGCAGGCGCAGGCGCAGATCGCCGCGGAATCGAACCGGCCCGTCACCTACGCCAACCGAGTGCGAGTGCTCCGAGGCGAGCATCCCGCACTCGTGCCCTCCTCCGGCGAGACGATCGACTACGACGGACTCGCCGCCGCGAGCGACCGGCTGCAGGCCCGCACGAAGCTGACCTTCGAATCTCGCACCTTCCGGTACGGTCCGGCGAGCTCGGGCGCGGCGATCCTCGAGGTCGTCGCGGCGGGCGCCGCGGGCGCGACGCTCGTACTCGCCGCCCTCGGCGGGCCGGAGACCAGCCCGGCCGAACGCGCCGAAGCGCTGGCCGAGGAATGGGTCACCCACCTGCTGACCGACCGGGAGGGACCGGCCGCGATCGACCTCACTGCGCCGTCGGAACTGCGCGTGGTCGTCCTCGACGGCCACGACCGGACGATGGAAGCCGGGGACGCGGAGGGCTTGGAGGTCTTCGCCGTGGCCGATTTCCTGAAGCCCGCGCGTCGTTGAGGCAGGCCACGCACGGATAGCTGACCAGCGACGACGGTCCCGGCGAGAGCCGGCGTGCCCACTGTGCATGAGCATGCCCGCAGCACTACGGGGTGAGCTGTGTCACCAGGCTTGCCGCTCGGCGTAGCGCTCGGTTCATCTGCCGGAATGATTCGGGTGCCATGATATGGCGCTCGCCGCCGCCCCAGCTGTGTAGCGCGACCTGGTCACGAAACGACAGGGTGTAGCGCTACCTGGTCACGAAACGACAACTACGACGTGACAGGGTAGGTGGCGGCGCACGGCACTCGAGCGGTTGCAGGCCGATATGGCACCCGCCCGGTGACGGTATCTCGGCAGGCGTCGAACGCTCGGCAGAAGTGGGTAGGAAAGCTCGGATGGTGGATCGGTTGGGTTGGTGGCGGACGGCCCCGCAGGGGGGCGCGGCACAGCGGCGGCGGCTCGTGATGCAGGGAGCGACGGCGTGACCCGGCCCGCTCGCGTCCGGCCGACGCGCACCCGCCGCCCCCGCCTGACCACCTTGGCCCAGCTGATGACCAAGGCCGTCGAGGCCAACCCCGCCGGCACGGCCGTCCGCTGCGCGGACGCCACCGACATCCTCGGCGAGCTCACCTATGCCGAACTCGACGAGCGTTCCACCCGGCTGGCACGCGCGCTGATCGCCCGCGGGATCGGCCCGGAGGATCTGGTGGCCCTCGGCATCCCCCGTTCGGTGGAGTCGGTGCTGGCGTGCTGGGCGGTAGCCAAGACCGGCGCCGGGTTCGTGCCCGTCGACCCGAACTACCCCGCGGACCGGGTCGCGCACATGCTCTCCGACTCCGGCGCCGTGGTCGGCATCACCGTCGCCGACGTGCGCGCCGAACTACCCGGCGACGTCGAATGGCTGGTGCTCGACGATCCGGCCACCGACGCGCTGGTCGCCGGGCAGTCGGTGGAGCCCGTCACCAACGACGACCGGGTACGCCACATCCGCGCCGAGCATCCGGCCTACGTCATCTACACCTCCGGGTCGACCGGCATGCCCAAGGGCGTCGTCGTCACCCAGGCGGGCCTGGCGAGCTTCTGCGAGGAGCAGCGCGAGCGCTACCGGGTCACCGAATCCTCGCGCACCCTGCACTTCGCCTCGCCGTCGTTCGACGCCTCCGTGCTGGAACTGCTGCTGGCGATCGGCGGCGCGGCGACCATGATCGTGGTCGCCCCGACGGTCTACGGCGGCGCGGAACTGGCCGGGCTGCTGCGGCGCAACGACGTCACGCACGCCTTCATCACTCCGGCCGCGCTGGCCTCGATCGATCCCACCGGTCTGGACGCGCTGCGCGTGGTGGTGGCGGGCGGCGAGGCCGTTCCGCCGGAGCTGGTGCGCCGTTGGGCCATTCCGCTCGCCGACGGTTCGATCCGTGAGTTCTACAACGGGTACGGCCCCACCGAGACCACCATCATGACCAACATCAGCGATCCGCTCACCGCGGGCGAGCTGGTGACGATCGGCGCGCCCATCCGCAATGTGACCGCCTACGTGCTCGATTCCCGGCTGCGTCTGGTACCCACCGGCGTGACGGGCGAGCTCTACCTCGCGGGCGCGCAACTGGCCCGCGGCTACGGAAACCGGCCGGGGCTCAGCGCGGATCGCTTCGTGGCCAATCCGTTCGCCGACAACGGTGCCCGCATGTACCGCACCGGCGATCTGGTGCGCCGCACCGCCACCGGCGAGCTCGAGTATCTGGGTCGCAACGATTTCCAGGTGAAGATCCGCGGCTTCCGCATCGAGCTGGGCGAGATCGACGCGGTGCTGGCCGCCCACGAGCGGGTGGACTTCGCGGTCACCGTGGGCCACCAGCTCGACAACGGCAGCACCATCCTCGCCGCCTACGTGCACCCCGCCGACGGCGCGGCGGTCGACGCGGCGGAACTCACCACCGAACTCGTCGCCCTGGCCGAGCAGCATCTGCCCGCGCACATGGTGCCGACCTCCATCACGGTGCTCGACGAGATCCCGCTGACCCCGGTCGGCAAGCTGGACCGCCGCGCACTGCCCGCCCCGGCCCTGCACACCAAGGAGTTCCGCGCCCCCGTCGGCCGGTTCGAGGAGATGGTGGCGCAGGTCTTCGACGACCTGGTCGGGGACGGATCGCCGATCGGCGCGGCCGACGACTTCTTCGAGCTGGGCGGTAACTCGCTGATCGCCACCCAGGCCGCGGCCAGGCTCGGCGCGCTGCTGGACACCAAGGTGCCCACCCGCCTGCTGTTCGAGGCGTCCTCGGTGGCGAAGCTGGCCGAACGCATCGCCGAGCTGTCCGGTCAGGGCGGGCGCGAGGAACTGCGCGCGGGCCCCCGCCCGGAGCGCATCCCGCTCTCGCTTGCCCAGCAGCGGATGTGGTTCCTCAACCGCTTCGACTCCGCGTCGGCGGCCTACACCATCCCGATCGCCATCCGGCTGTCCGGTGCGCTGGACGTCGCCGCGCTCACCGCGGCCTTCGACGACCTGATCGCCCGCCACGAAGTGCTGCGCACCGTGTATCCGGAGACCGCCGACGGCCCGGTGCAGGTGATCCTGGCGCCGGGGGAGGAGCTGCCGCGGCTCGAGCTGCGCGAGGTCACGCCCGAGCAGGTGCGTGCCGCCGTCGGTGAGCTGCTCGCCGACGGGTTCGACGTGACCACCGAAGTACCGTTGCGCGCGGTGCTGTTCCGGGTGGCCGAGCAGGAGTTCGTGCTCGCCATCGCGGTGCACCACATCGCCGGCGACGGTTCCTCCGGCGGCCCGCTGACCAGGGATCTGATGACGGCCTACGTCGCCAGGGCGGCGGGGCACGCGCCGGAGTGGCCGCCGCTGCCCGTGCAGTACGCCGACTACAGCGTCTGGCAGCGCCGGATGCTGGGCAGCGACGACGATCCGGATTCGCTCGCGGCGGCCCAGATCGGCTACTGGAAGCGGCAGCTGGCGGATCTGCCCGACCAGCTGGACCTGCCCGCCGACCGTCCTCGCCCGGCGGTGCAGTCCTTCGACGGCGGAGTGGTCGACATCCGTATCGATGCCGAGCTGCACCGTGCGCTGGCCGATCTGGCCCGCGCCGAGGGCGCGACGTTGTTCATGGTGGTGCACGCCGCGCTGGCGGTGCTGCTGTCGCGGCTGTCCGGCGCCGAGGACATCGCCATCGGCACGCCCATCGCCGGTCGCGGCGAGGCGGCGCTCGACGACCTGATCGGCATGTTCGTCAACACGCTGGTGTTCCGCAGCCGGATCGACCGCGGCGAGTCGTTCACCGCGCTGCTCGGACGCCAGCGCGAGACCGACCTGCAGGCCTTCGCGCACGCCGACGTGCCGTTCGAGCGGCTGGTCGAGGTGCTCAACCCGGTGCGTTCCACCGCGCGGCACCCGCTGTTCCAAGTGGGTTTCTCCTTCCAGAACCTCGCGCAGGCGAGCCTGGAACTGCCCGGCCTGACCGTGGCGGGACTGGACGTGGACACCCACGTCTCCCAGTTCGACCTGCACTGGATCATCGGCGACAGCTACGACGCCGACGGTGCCCCCGCCGGTCTTGGCGGCGCGCTCACCTTCGCCACCGCGCTGTTCGAGCGCAGGACCGTCGAGATGTTCGTCGACCGGTTCGTGCGCCTGCTGCGCGAGGTCACCGCGGCTCCGCGCACCCCGGTCGGAGACATCGACCTGCTCGACCCCGCCGAGCGCGAGCGGATCCTGGTGCGCGCCAACACCACCGGCTACCCGCTGCGGCCGGGCACGCTGGCCGAACTGCTGGACTCCTCGGTCGCGGCGGCCTCCTCGCACGCGGTCGCGCTGGTGTCCGACGACGGTAGTCGGGTGTCCTGGTCGGAGCTCGACGCCCGCGTCAACCGGCTGGCCCGCCAGCTGATCGCGCGCGGCGTCGGCCCGGAGACCAGGGTGGCGCTGGCCATGCGGCGCGGGGTGAACCTGGTGGTCGCCATGTACGCGGTGACCCGCGCGGGCGGCGCGTACGTTCCGGTCGACCCGGATCAGGCCGCCGACCGTACCGGCTACATCCTGCTCACCGCCGCGCCGATCCTCGTCCTGACCGACGAGGCCACCGATTTCGTCTCCGGCAACGCCGCGGTGCTTCGGGTGGACGGCCCGGCGCTGACCGCCGGTTCCGCCGACCCCATCACCGACGCCGACCGGATCGCGCCGCTGCGCCCGGACAACACCGCCTACGTCATCTTCACCTCCGGCTCCACCGGCAGGCCCAAGGGCGTCGCGGTGCCGCACGCCGCGGTGGTCAACCAGTTGCGCTGGAAGGCCGCCGAATTCGGCCTCGCCGCCGACGACGCGGTGCTGCTCAAGACGGCCGCGACCTTCGACCTGTCGGTGTGGGAGTTCTGGTCGGCGGCGGTCTGCGCGGGCCGCCTGGTCATCGCGAGCCCCGACGGTCACCGCGACCCGGCCTACCTGAATCACCTGATGGAGCGCGAGGGCGTCACCACCCTGCACGTGGTGCCGTCCATGCTGGACGCGCTGCTCACCGTCTCCGACGGCAGGCTGCCGGGGGCGCTGCGCCGCATCCTGGCCATCGGTGAGGCGCTGCCCGCGACCACCGCGCAGCGCACCTTGGCCGCGGGCGCGGCGCTGTTCAACCTCTATGGTCCCACCGAGGCCGCCGTCTCGATCACCAATCACCCGGTGACCGAAGCGGATCGGGCGTCGGTGCCGATCGGGGCGCCGGAGTGGAACAGCCGGGTGTACGTGCTGGACGCGCGGTTGCGGCCGGTGCCGGTCGGCGTGCCGGGCGAGCTGTACCTCGCCGGCGACCAGCTGGCCCGCGGGTACTTCGGCCGCCCCGATCTGACCTCGGATCGGTTCGTGGCCAACCCGTTCGAACCGGGCGCGCGCATGTACCGCACCGGCGACCTGGTGGCCTGGACCGCCGCAGGCGAACTGGACTATCGCGGTCGCACCGACTTCCAGGTGAAGGTGCGCGGTTTCCGCATCGAGCTCGGCGAGATCGAGGCCGCGCTGCTGGACCGGCCGGGCGTCGCGGCCGCGGCGGTGGCGGCCAAGTCCGACCCGCACACCGGCGACCTGCTGGTTGGCTATCTCGTGCCCGCCGAGGCCGGAGCCGAACTCGACATCCCCGCGATCACCGCCGCGCTGGCCGCCCGCCTGCCCTCGTATATGACACCGACGGCGTGGGTGGTGCTGCCCGTGCTGCCGCTCAACGTCAACGGCAAGCTCGACCGCAAGGCCCTGCCGGACCCGGTGTTCGAAGCCCGCGAGTTCCGTGCGCCCGGCAATCCGATCGAGGAGATCGTGGCCGGCGTGTTCGTCGATGTGCTCGGCGTCGAGCGGGTCGGCGTGGACGACGACTTCTTCGCCCTGGGCGGCAACTCGCTGATCGCCACCCAGGTCGCCGCCCGCCTCGGCGCGGCGCTGGACGCCGAGGTGCCGGTGCGGCTGCTGTTCGAGGCGTCCACCGTGGCCGCGCTGGCGGTACGGGTGGAGACCCTGGCCGGTGCGGGCAGGCGGCCCGCGCTGTCGCCGCGGCCGCGCCCGGACCGGATTCCGCTCTCGCTGGCCCAGCAGCGCATGTGGTTGCTCAACGGCATGGGCGCGAGCACCGCCGTCTACAACATCCCCGCCGCGGTGCGGCTGTCGGGTGAGCTGTCGGTGTCCGCGCTGCGCGAGGCGCTGGCCGACGTGCTGGCCCGCCACGAGGTCCTGCGCACCGTGTACCCGGCGCACGAGGGCACGGCCCATCAAGTGGTGCTGCCCGCCGACCAGGTCGCGCCGGAGCTCACCGCGCAGGCGGTGCCCGCGAGCGAGGTGCCCGAGCGGATCGTGCGCGCGGTGACGACCGGTTTCGATGTGACCGCCGAAGTGCCGGTGCGTGTGGAACTGTTCCGGATTGCCGAGGAGCCGTCCGAGTACGTGCTGGTCCTGGTGGTTCATCACATCAGTGCCGACGGCTGGTCGATGGCCCCGTTCACCCGTGACCTGATGATCGCCTATGCCGCGCGGACGGCGGGCAGTCCGCCCGCGTGGCAGCCGTTGCCGGTGCAGTACGCCGACTACAGCCTGTGGCAGCGCGAACTGCTCGGTGACGAGAACGATCCGCAGTCGGTGGCCGCGCGTCAGCTCGGCTACTGGCGCACCGCGCTGGCCGGACTGCCGGACGCGCTCGATCTGCCCTTCGACCGCCCGCGTCCGGCGCTGCAGGACACGGTGGCCCGCTCGGTGGTTCTGAACATCGACGCGCCCACCCACCGCGCCTTGCTCGCCGTCGCCCGCGAGCGCAACGCCACCCTGTTCATGGCGGTGCACACCGCGTTGGCGGTGCTGCTGGCGCGCTGGTCTCGTTCGGATGACATCGCGATCGGTTCGCCGACAGCGGGCCGTGGTGATGCCGCGCTCGACGACCTGATCGGCATGTTCGTCAATACGCTGGTGCTGCGTACTCGAGTGAATACAGCCGAGTCGTTCGGTGAGTTGTTGAGTCGTCAGCGCGAGACCGACCTGGCCGCTTTCGCGCACGCCGACGTGCCGTTCGAGCATCTCGTGGACGTGCTCAACCCGGTGCGCTCCACTGCCAGGCATCCGGTCTTCCAGATCATGTTGGCTTTCCAGAATCAGGCCCGCGCCGGGCTGGAATTGCCGGGGTTGTCGGTTTCGGCGATGGAGTTCGATGCCGAGCAGACCGAGTACGACTTGCAGTTGATGCTCGGCGACGGTTACGACGAGCATGGTGAGCCGACGGGTATCGCGGGTCGGATCCTGTTCCCGGTCAGTTTGTTCGACGAGTCGACGATCCAGACGCTGGCCCGCCGGTTCGAACGGCTGCTGGCAGCCTTGGCCGCCGAGCCCGCGGTCCCGGTCGGCGACGTCGAATGGCTCACCGAGACCGAACGCGCCGAGGTGCTCGCCGTCCGCAACGCCACCGACTACCCGCTCGACGCCGCGGCCACCCTGGTGTCCCTCTCGGCGCTCGGCTCGCGCATCGATCCGCGCGCGGTGGCGATCGTGGACGGCGCGCTCACCGACGAGCGCACCGAGATCAGCTACGCCGACTGGGATGCGCGGGTGCATCGGCTGGCTCGCCACCTGATCTCGCTCGGGGTGGGTCCGGAAACCCGCGTGGTGGTCGCCCTGCATCGCAGCGTCGACCTGTTGGTCGCCGTTCACGCCGTGTTGCGCGCGGGCGGCACGTATGTGCCGGTCGATCCCGATCATCCCGAGGATCGCACCGCTTATGTGCTGGAACTGTCCGAGCCCAGTTGTGTGCTGACCCATGCGGCCGCCGACTTCCGCACCGACCGGGCGCCGGTGATCCGGATCGACGAGCTGGATCTGTCCGGTTACCGCGACGAGCCGATCACCGACGTCGAACGGCTGGCGCCGTTGCGTCCGGCGAACACCGCCTACATCTTGTTCACTTCCGGTTCGACCGGGCGGCCCAAGGGTGTCGCGGTGCCGCATCGCGCGGTGGCCAACCATGTGCGCTGGTTCGTCGCCGACTACGGCATCGGCGCGGCCGATATCTCGCTGTTCAAGACGACCATCACCTTCGACATGTCGATCTGGGATGTGTTCGTGCCGTTCATCACCGGTGGCCGGGTTGTGGTCGCGAGCCGTGACGGACATCGCGATCCCCGCTATCTGGCCGAGGTGATCGAGGCCGAACGGGTGAGCGTGACGCCGTTCGTTCCGTCCATGCTGCGGGCCATCCTCGACACCGCCGCTGTCGACAGCGCCGCGTTGCACTCGTTGCGGGTGATCTGGCTGGCCGGTGAAGCGCTTCCGGCGGAGACGGCGGCCGCCGCGCGCCGGGTCTCGCGGGCGAGGCTGGACAATCTCTACGGTCCGACCGAGACCGCGGTGGTCACCATGACCGCGCGGGTCCCCGAGGACGCCATCGGCATCGTGCCCATCGGCACGCCGATCTGGAATGTGCGGGCCTACGTGCTCGACGATCGGCTGCATCCGGTGCCGGTCGGTGTCGCGGGCGAGCTCTACCACGCCGGAATCCAGCTCTCGCACGGCTACTTCGGGCGTCCCGACCTGACCGCGTCGCGGTATGTGGCCAGTCCGTTCGCGCCGGGGGAGCGGCTCTACCGCACCGGCGATCTGGTGCGATGGAATACCGATGGACACATGGAGTACCTGGGCCGCACCGACTTCCAGGTCAAGATCCGCGGCCTGCGCATCGAACTCGGCGAGATCGAGACCGCGCTGGCGGCGCACGAGGGCGTCCGTCGGGCGGTCGTGATCGTGCACACCGACGAGCAGCTCGGCGACCAGCTCGTCGGCTACGTGCTGCCGGAAGCCGCCGCGGGCGAGGTGGATACCGAGTCGTTCAAGGCCCATCTGGCCGAGCGCGTGCCCTCCTACATGGTGCCCGCCACCTTCGTCGTGCTCGACGAACTGCCGCTCAACGCCAACGGCAAGCTCGACCGTCGACAGCTGCCGCGCCCGGCGTTCGTGGCTCGCTCGCGCCGGGAACCGCGGACGCCGCTGGAACACTCCGTCACCGGAGTCTTCGCCGAAGTGCTCGGCCTGGACGCGGTGGGCATGGACGACAGCTTCTTCGAGCTGGGCGGCAACTCCCTGGTCGCCACGCGCGCGGCGGCGCGCCTGGGCGAGGAGCTCGGGATCAGGGTGCCCGTGGTGTGGATGTTCACCGCGCCGACACCGGCCGGGCTGGCAGCACAGGTGCTCGCCCAGCAGTCCGGCGCCGATGCCGGGCCGGTATCCGTGGAATCGGCGTTCGACGTGCTGGTGCCCTTGCGCGTCGGTACCGGTGCGCCGTTGTTCTGTATTCATCCGTTCGGTGGTATCGCGTGGTCCTTTGCCGGGCTCGCGGCCCATGTGGGGGGTGATCGCCCGATCTTCGGTTTGCAGTCGCCTGCGCTCGGGTCCGATGAGACGTTGCCGGAGTCGACCGAGAAGTGGGCGTTGCGGTATCTGGAGGAGATCCGTGCGGTGCAGCCGCGGGGGCCTTACCATCTGCTGGGTTGGTCGTTGGGTGGTGTTTTGGCTCATGCCATCGCGGTGCAGTTGCAGGCCGAGGGTGAGCGGGTCGAGCTGTTGGCGATGATGGACAGCTATCTGCGCGTGCAGATCGAGGAGTCCGCGATCGCGTCCGGGCCCGTGCCGATGTCGGAGCTGCTCGGTGGTCTGCTCGGTGACGCCGCGCAGTTCGACCTCGACGAGATCGGTGATGCTGCCGAGTTCGGTCCCGCCGAGATCGCTGAGCGGCTGGCGGGGTTGCCGGAGCCGTTCGCCTCGTTCGGGGCCGAGCGTATTGCCCGGGTGCTCGAGGGTGCGGTGCACTCGGCGGCGGTGACCGCGCTCTATCGGCCGCGTCCGTTCGACGGTGATCTGGTGTACTTCACCGCTGCCGAGGATGATCCGAGCGGCCGTATGGGCGCCGACACCTGGATCGGTGCGGTCCAGGGAACGATCCGCAACCATCAGGTCCCGACCTCGCATTGGCGGATGACCGCCGAGGCCGGGCTCGCCGAGATCGGTCGTGTGCTCGACGCGGTCCACGGGTCGGGGCAGTCCGGGACACCTCGAGCCTGACACCCGGCGAGGCGCCGGCTCGAGCCGGCGCCTCGCCGTCGACATCCGGCGACGGGCCGTAGGCACCGAACTTCCGCAGCCGGAACCCCCACCTGCGCCGACGCTGTCCCGTACCCTTCTTCCTCGCAGGCGGTTACACGGATATGCCTGCGCCCGTTCCACCTTCCCCGCGCCGCGAGGCCCCCGGCGGGGAGCCGACTTTTCCGGCATGCCAATCTGTACGGTTCCCGTGGGGGTTCGCTCTGGGCCTGGGGTGTGCGCGCAGAGTTCGAGACGGCCGTCGGCCGAGGGATGCATGTCGGCACGAAGTGGGAGGTAATTCGGTATGTTCGATCGGCTCGGCCCAGGTGTGGCAACTTCGTGGCGTGAGAGCGGCGCGGGGGTGCGTCGATGACCCGTTCCGTCCGCGAGCCCCGGCCCCGGCCCCGCCCCCGTCGGCCGCGGGTGGTGACCCTGCCGCAATTGCTCGCCCGGGCGGTGGAGGCCACTCCCTCCGGCGTCGCCGTGCTCGGGGTGGCTGCCGATGGAGTGCCGGCCGAAGCGACCTATCGTGAAATGGACGAGCGCTCGACCCGCCTCGCCCGCGTGCTCATCGCCCGTGGCATCGGGCCGGAAAATCTTGTCGCGCTGGGTATCCCGCGGTCGATCGAATCGGTGACGGCGTGTTGGGCGGTGGCCAGGACCGGAGCCGGTTTCGTGCCCGTCGACCCGAACTATCCCCGGGATCGCGTCGCGCACATGCTCTCCGACTCGGGCGCCGCGGTCGGTATCACCGTCGCGGACGTACGCGCGGATCTGCCCGATGACATCGAATGGCTGGTGCTGGACGACCCCGCCACCAGCGCCCTGCTCGCCGCGCAGTCCGCCGAGCCGATCATCGACGCCGACCGGGTACGGCGTCTGCGCGCCGAACATCCCGCCTACGTCATCTACACCTCCGGCTCGACCGGCATGCCCAAGGGCGTCGTGGTCACCCAGGCCGGACTGGCGAGCTTCTGCGAGGAGCAGCGCACGCGCTACCGGGTGACCGAATCCTCGCGGACCCTGCACTTCGCCTCACCGTCGTTCGATGCCTCCGTGCTCGAATTGCTGTTGGCGATCGGTGGTGCGGCGACGATGGTCGTGGCCGCTCCGACCGTGTACGGCGGCGCCGAGCTGGCGGCGCTGCTGCGGCGCAACGCGGTCACCCACGCCTTCATCACCCCGGCCGCGCTGGCCTCGATCGACCCCGAGGGTCTGGACGCGCTGCGCGTCGTGGTCGTCGGCGGCGAGGCCTGCCCGCCGGAGCTGGTGCGCCGTTGGGCGATTCCGCTCGCGGACGGTTCGACCCGCGAGTTCTACAACGGGTACGGGCCCACCGAAACCACCATCATGACCAATATCAGCGATCCGCTGGTGCCCGGCGAACTGGTGACCATCGGCGCGCCGATCCGCGATATGGCAGCCTACGTGCTCGACTCACGGCTGCATCGGGTGCCCACCGGTGTGACGGGCGAGCTGTACCTCGCGGGCGCGCAACTGGCTCGCGGCTACGGAAACCGGCCGGGGCTGAGCGCGCAGCGGTTCGTCGCCGATCCGTTCGCCGCCGACGGCGCCCGCATGTACCGCACCGGTGATCTGGTACGCCGCACCTCGGCCGGTGACCTGGAGTATCTGGGGCGCAACGACTTCCAGGTGAAGATTCGCGGTTTCCGGATCGAGCTCGGCGAGATCGATGCCGTGCTGGCCGGGCACGAGAAGGTCGATTTCGCCGTCACCGTGGGCCACGCACTCGACAACGGCAGCACGATTCTCGCCGCCTACGTTCACGCCGCTGCCGGCGTGGCGGTCGACGCGGCGGAACTCACCACCGAACTCGTCGCCCTGGCCGAGCGGCATCTGCCCGCGCACATGGTGCCGACCTCCATCACGGTGCTCGACGAGATCCCGCTGACCCCGGTCGGCAAGCTGGACCGCCGCGCGCTGCCCGCTCCGGTTTTGCGCACCACGGTGTTTCGCGCTCCTTCGGGCAGGTACGAGGAGATGGTGGCGAGGGTCTTCGGTGAACTCGTCGGTGACGGCTCGCCGGTCGGCGCGGCCGACGACTTCTTCGAGCTGGGCGGCAATTCGCTGATCGCCACCCAGGCCGCGGCCCGACTCGGTGCGGCGCTGGAGACCAAGGTGCCCGCCCGGTCGATATTCGAGAACTCCTCGGTGGCGAAGCTGGCCGAGCGATTGGCCGAACTGTCGGGCGGGAACACCGGCGGCGGGCTCGAAGAGTTGCGCGCGGTGCCCCGGCCCGAGCGCATCCCCCTGTCACCGGCACAGCAGCGGATGTGGTTCCTCAACCGTTTCGACCCCGGCTCATCGGCCTACAGCATTCCGATCGCCATCCGGTTGACCGGCGCACTGGATGTGGCCGCACTCACCGCGGCCTTCGATGACCTGATCGCCCGCCACGAGGTGCTGCGCACCGTGTATCCGGAAACCACCGACGGGCCGGTGCAGGTGATCTTGCCGCCGGGAGAGTCGGTGCCGCGGCTGGCGGTGCGCGAGATCGCGCCGGAGCACGTGCGCTCGGCCATCGGCGAGCACCTCACGGGCGGATTCGACGTGACCGCGGAAGTGCCGCTGCGGGCGGTGCTGTTCCGGGTCGGCGCGACCCAGGCCGGTGCGGACATCGAGCACGTGCTCGCGATCGCGGTGCATCACATCGCCGGTGACGGTTCCTCCGGCGTACCGCTGACCAGAGATCTGATGACCGCCTACGTCGCGCGCGTGGCCGGGCATGCGCCGATGTGGGCGCCGCTTCCCGTGCAGTACGCCGACTACAGCATCTGGCAGCGTCGCGTGCTGGGCAGCGAGGACGACCCGGCCTCGGTGGCAGCCGGTCAGCTCGCCTACTGGCGGACCGCGCTGGCCGATCTGCCCGAGCAGTTGGACCTGCCCGCCGATCGTCCTCGGCCGACGACCCAGTCCTTCGCCGGTGACGTGGTCGACGTCCGTATCGACGCCGCGACCCATCGGGCGTTGACGGATCTGGGGCGCGGCCGGGGCGCGACCTTGTTCATGGTCGTGCACACCGCGTTCGCGGTGCTGCTCTCGCGCCTGTCGGGTGCGCAGGATCTGGCCATCGGCACGCCCATCGCCGGTCGTGGCGAGGCGGCGCTGGAAGACCTGATCGGCATGTTCGTCAACACGCTGGTGTTCCGCAGCCGTATCGATGCGAGTGAGTCGTTCGAGTCGCTGTTGGCGCGTCAGCGCGAGGTCGACATCCAGGCGTTCGCGCACGCGGATGTGCCGTTCGAGCGGCTGGTGGAGGTGCTCAATCCGGCGCGTTCGCAGGCGCGGCACCCGTTGTTCCAGGTGGGTCTGTCGTTCCAGAATCAGGCCAAGGCCTCGTTGGAGCTGCCCGGCTTGACGGTGTCGGGGGTGGACTTCGATACCCAGGTCTCGCAGTTCGATCTGCATCTGATCCTGACCGATACCTACGACGAGCATGGTGTGCCGACGGGTGTCGCGGGTGTGTTCACCTATGCGAGTGATCTGTTCGAGCGGCCGACGGTGGAGGTGTTCGCGCGGCGGTTCGTTCGTCTGCTCGACGCGGTGGTCGCGGCTCCGGGCACTGCGGTGGGTGATCTGGCGTTGCTGGATCGGGACGAGCGGCGGGAGCTGGTGTCCGGTCGCAACGACACCGCTCATCCGCTGGAGCCCGCGTTGCTGCTCGACGGCTACCGGCGCGCGGTGGTCGAGCACGCCGATGCGGTGGCTGTCGTCTACGAGGGTGCGGAGCTGACGTATCGGGAGTTCGACGAGCGGGTCAACCGGTTGGCCCGATTGCTGATCGCCCGGGGCGTCGGCCCGGAATCGCTGGTGGGCCTGGCGGTCCGGCGGTCGCTGGATCTGGTCGTGGGCATGTACGCGATCGTGACGGCCGGTGGCGCGTATGTGCCGTTGGACCCGGATCACCCAGCCGAGCGCATCGCGCATGTCCTGGATACCGCGCGGCCGGCGTGCGTGTTGTCGACGACTGCCGACGCGGTGCCGGTCCCGGCGGGCACCGATGTGGTGCTGTTGGATGGGGTCGACCTGAGCGGCTACTCGACCGCGCCGGTCCAGGCGGGGGAGCTGCGGCGTCCGGTGCGCCGCGACAACCCGGCGTATGTCATCTTCACGTCGGGTTCGACCGGCCGTCCGAAGGGGGTGACGGTTTCGCACGGTGCGATCGACAATCAGATCGCGTGGATGCTCTCGGAGTATCCGATGGGTCCGGGGGATGGGTATCTGCACAAGACCGCGACGACCTTCGATCTGTCGCTGTGGGGCTACTTCATGCCGCTGCGCACGGGTGCGAAGCTGGTGGTGGCCACCCACGACGGTCTGCGCGACCCGGCCTACCTCGCGGAAACCGTAGCCGCACAACAGGTCACGGTCACCGATTTCGTGCCGTCCATGCTGACCGTCTTCGCCGCCCACACCGCGCCGGGTTCGGTGCCCACGCTGCGCGATGTGTTCGTCATCGGTGAGGCGTTGCCGCCGGAGACGGTCGCCGCCTGGTACCGGGTCTCGGATGCGAGGCTGCACAACCTGTACGGCCCGACCGAAACCGCGGTGTCGGTGACCTATTGGCCCGCGCGTGGAGACGACGAGCGGACTGTGCCGATCGGTCTGCCGCAGTGGAATGTCGCTGTCTACGTGTTGGATTCGCGTCTGCGGCCGGTGCCCGACGGTGTGGCCGGTGAGTTGTATCTGGCCGGTGAGCAGCTGGCGCGCGGTTATGTCGCGCGTGCGGATCTGTCCGCCGACCGGTTCGTGGCGAATCCGTTCGTGCCGGGTGCGCGGATGTATCGCACCGGTGACCTGGTGCGGTGGCGTTCCGGCGTGGCCGGGCAGCCGCGGCTGGAGTACATCGGCCGTACCGACTTCCAGGTGAAGTTCCGCGGATTCCGGATCGAGCTGGGCGAGATCGATACCGCGCTGCTGGCCCAGCCGGAGATCAACCAGGCGGTGACGCTGGTGGTGTCCTCGGTGCTGGGCGATCAGCTGGTGGCCTATGTGGTGCCGCGTCCGGGGCAGGTGGCCGATCAGTCGGCGTTGCGGGCCGCGATCTCGGAATCGTTGCCGCCGTACATGGTTCCGGCGGCGATCGTGGTGCTGGACGCGTTCCCGCTGAATGCTTCGGGCAAGCTGGATCGCAAGGCGCTGCCCGAACCGGTGTTCGCCAGCAGAGAGTTCCGTCCGCCGTCGACGCCGATCGAGGAGATCGTCGCGGGCGTGTTCGCCGATGTGCTCGGTGTGACACGGGTCGGTGTCGACGACGACTTCTTCGCCCTGGGCGGCAACTCGCTGATCGCCACCCAGGTCGTGGCTCGGCTCGGTGCGGCGCTGGACGCCGTGGTGCCGGTGCGGCTGCTGTTCGAGGCACCCACCGTCGCGGCACTCGCGGTCGCGGTGGAGGCGCTGTCCGGTACCGGCAGACGTCCGCGGCTGGTGGCGCGATCGCGGCCGGAGCGCATCCCGCTGTCGCCCGCCCAGCAGCGAATGTGGTTGCTGCACAGCATCGATGGTGGGTCGGCCGTCTACAACATCCCCGCCGCGGTGCGGCTGTCGGGCGAGCTGTCGGTGTCGGCGCTGCGCGAGGCGTTCGGTGACGTGCTGGCCCGTCACGAGGTCCTGCGCACCGTGTACCCGGCCCACGATGGTGTCGCGTACCAGGTGGTGCTGCCCGTGGACCGGGTGCGGCCGGAACTGCCTGCGCGGGTGGTGCCCGCGAGCGAGGTGCTCGAGCGGATCGTGCGCGTGGTGACGACCGGGTTCGATGTGACCGCCGAGGTGCCGGTGCGCGTGGAGTTGCTGCGGGTCGCCGAGGAGCCGTCCGAGTATGTGCTGGTTCTGGTGGTCCATCACATCAGCGCTGACGGTTGGTCGATGGCGCCGTTCACCCGTGATCTGATGATCGCCTATGCCGCGCGCGTGGCGGGTAGTCCGCCCGGGTGGCAGCCGCTGCCGGTGCAGTACGCCGATTACAGTCTGTGGCAGCGCGAGCTGCTCGGTGAGGAGAGCGATCCGCAGTCGGTGGCCGCGCGTCAGCTCGGCTATTGGCGTACTGCGCTGGCAGGGCTGCCGGATGCGCTCGATCTGCCCTTCGATCGTCCGCGTCCGGCGTTGCAGGAAACGGTGGCCCGCTCAGTGGCGTTGAATATCGACGCGGCCACTCATCGTGCGCTGCTGGCTGTGGCCCGGGAGCACAATGCGACGTTGTTCATGGCGGTGCACACGGCGCTGGCGGTGTTGTTGGCGCGCTGGTCGCGTTCGGATGACATAGCGATCGGCTCGCCGATCGCGGGTCGTGGTGAGGCGGCGCTCGATGACTTGATCGGTATGTTCGTCAATACGCTGGTGTTGCGTACTCGAGTAGATCCAGCCCAGTCGTTCGGTGAGTTGTTGGGCCGTCAGCGTGAGATCGATCTGGCTGCTTTCGCGCATGCTGATGTGCCGTTCGAGCACTTGGTGGAGGTGCTCGATCCAGTGCGCTCGACTGCCAGGCATCCGGTTTTCCAGATCATGTTGGCTTTCCAGAATCAGGCTCGGGCCGGGTTGGAGCTGCCGGGGTTGTCGGTTTCGGCGATGGAGTTCGATGCCGAGCAGACCGAGTACGACTTGCAGTTGATGCTCGGCGACGGTTACGACGAGCATGGTGAGCCGATCGGTATCGGGGGTCGGATCCTGTTCCCGGTCAGTTTGTTCGACGAGTCGACGATCCAGACGCTGGCCCGCCGGTTCGAACGGTTGCTGGCCGCGCTGGCCGTCGAGCCCGCCGTTGCGGTCGGTGACGTCGAATGGCTCACCGAGGCCGAACGCGCCGAGGTGCTCGCTGCCCGCAACGCCACCGACCACCCGATCGCCGTCCGGAACACTGCCGACTACCCGCTCACCGTCCGGAACACCGCCGACTACCCGCTCGACGCCGCGGCCACTCTGGTGTCGCTCTCCGCGTTCGGCTCGCGCGTCGATCCGCGCGCGGTGGCGATCGTGGACGGCGCGCTCACCGACGAGCGGACCGAGATCAGCTACGCGGAGTGGGATGCGCGGGTTCACCGGCTGGCGCGATACCTCATCGAGCGGGGGGTGGGCCCGGAGTCCCGTGTGGTGGTCGCGCTGCATCGCAGTGTCGACCTGCTGGTAGCTGTCCACGCTGTATTGCGGGCGGGTGGCGCCTATGTGCCGGTCGATCCGGACCATCCCGAGGACCGCACCGCCTACGTGCTGGAGCTGTCCGAGCCGGCTTGTGTGCTCACCCACGCGGCCGCGGATTTCCGCGCCGATCGCGTGCCGGTGATCCGGATCGATGAGCTGGATCTGTCCGGTTACCGTGACGAGCCGGTCACCGACGCGGAACGCATCGCGCCGTTGCGTCCGGCGAACACCGCCTACATCCTGTTCACTTCCGGCTCGACCGGGCGGCCCAAGGGTGTCGCGGTGCCGCATCGCGCGGTGGCCAACCATGTGCGCTGGTTCATCGCCGACTACAGCATCGGCGCGGCCGACATCTCGCTGTTCAAGACGACCATCACCTTCGACATGTCGGTGTGGGATGTGTTCGTGCCCTTCATCGTCGGTGGTCGGCTGGTGGTCGCCGGCCGCGACGGGCATCGCGATCCGCGCTACCTGGCCGAGGTGATCGCCGCCGAACGGGTCACCGTGATCCCGTTCGTCCCGTCCATGCTGCGTGCCATCCTCGACACCGATACCGGTACCTCGCTGGAAGGCGGCGCGTTGGCGTCCCTGCGGGTGATCTGGCTCGGTGGCGAAGCTCTCTCGGCCGACACGGCGGTGGCGGCGCGCCGGGTCTCGCGGGCGAGGCTGGACAATCTCTACGGTCCGACCGAGGCTGCCGTGGCCACCATGACCGCGCGGGTTCCCGAGGACGCCACGGGCATCGTGCCGATCGGCATGCCGACCTCGAATGTGGGTGCCTACGTGCTCGACGATCGGCTTCATCCGGTGCCGGTCGGTGTCGCGGGCGAGCTGTACCACGGTGGTATCCAGCTCTCGCGCGGGTATTTCGGGCGGCCCGATCTCACCGCCGCCCGGTATGTCGCCAGTCCGTTCGTGCCGGGGGAGCGGCTGTATCGCACCGGTGACCTGGTGCGCTGGAATGCCGATGGACACATGGAGTACCTGGGCCGCACGGACTTCCAGGTCAAGCTTCGTGGTCTGCGCATCGAGCTGGGCGAGATCGAGGCCGCGCTGCTGACCCACGATGCCGTCCGTCAGGCGGTGGCCACCGTGCACACCGATGACCAGATCGGCGATCAACTCGTCGGCTATGTGGTGCCGGAACCGGCTGTGGGCGAGGTGGAGATCGAGTCGGTCAAGGCGCATCTGGCCGAGCGGGTGCCGTCGTACATGGTGCCCTCCGTTTTCGTCGTGCTCGACGCGCTGCCGCTCAACGCCAACGGCAAGCTCGATCGCAAGGCGTTGCCGGCCCCGGTGTTCCAGGCGCGCGAGTTCCGTGCGCCCTCGACACCGATGGAGGAGATCGTCGCGGGCGTGTTCGCCGCTGTACTCGGCGTGGAACGGGTCGGTGCGGACGACGACTTCTTCGCCCTCGGCGGCAACTCGCTGATCGCGGCCCAGGTGGCCGCCCGACTGTCGGCGGCGACCGGTACCGAGGTGCCGGTCAGGTGGCTGTTCGAGACGGGCACGGTCGCGGCGCTCGCTGCGCGCGTGGAATCGGAAGGCAAGGGCGCGGGCGGGCGCAGGCGACCGCCGCTGGTCGCCGGGCCGCGGCCGGACCACATTCCACTCTCGCTCGCCCAGCAGCGCATGTGGTTGGCGAGCCGCATCGACACGGGGGTGGCGGTGTACACCATCCCCGCCGCCATCGCCTTGTCCGGCGAGTTGTCGGTGCCCGCGCTGCGCGAGGCGATGACCGACGTGGTGACGCGGCACGAGGCGCTGCGCACCTACTATCCGGCGCGGGACGGAATCGCTCACCAGGTGATCGTCACGGCTGATCGGGTCGTGCCCGACCTGGCCGCCGAGCCGGTCCCCAGCGCGGAGTTGCGCCCCCGGATCGCACGCGAGATGGCGACCCCGTTCGACCTGACCAGCGAAGTCCCCTTGCGGATCACGCTGCTGCGCGTCGACGGGGATCCCTCGCAGCACGTGTTGGTGCTCGTCGTACACCACATCAGTGCGGACGGCTGGTCGATGGCCCCGGTGACCCGCGATCTCGTCGTCGCCTACGCCGCCCGCGTCGCAGGCGCGGTGCCCGGATGGACCCCGCTGCCGGTCCAGTACGCCGATTTCAGCCTGTGGCAGCACCGGGTTCTCGGTGACGAGGCCGACCCGGACTCGGAGGCCGCTCGGCAGCTCGACTACTGGCGCACCGAGCTGGCCGGTCTGCCCGATGCCCTGCCGCTGCCCTTCGACCGGCCGCGGCCTGCCGCGCGCGACACCCGCGCGCGGCGGGTGACCGCCCACCTCGACGCCGACCTCCACCGCGATCTCACCGAGTTCGCGCGTGCCGAGCGCACGACACTGTTCATGGTGCTGCACAGTGCGCTCGCGGTGCTGTTGAGCAAGCTGTCGGGCACCGACGACCTCACCGTAGGTACGCCGGTAGCCGGTCGCGGTGAGGAGGCGCTCGACGATGTGGTCGGCATGTTCGTCAACACCCTGGTGCTCCGCAGCCGGGTGGATCCCGCTCGCTCCTTCTCCGAATTCCTCTCCGCGCAGCAGGAATCCGATCTGGCGGCCTTCGCCAACGCCGACATCCCCTTCGAACGTGTCGTGGAGGCCGTGAATCCGGCTCGCTCACAGTCCCGGCATCCGCTGTTCCAGGTGATGTTCGCGCTGCAGAACCTGGCGAAGCCGCGCCTGGAACTGCCCGGCCTGTCGGTCTCCGGTATCGAATTCGACTCCGAGAGCATCGAATACGACCTGCAGGTGACGCTCGCCGACGGCTACGACTCCGCCGGCACGCCGGAAGGCATCGCCTGCATGGTCGCCTACCGCACCAGCCTGTTCGACCACGCGACCATCGAGAGCCTCGTGCGTCGCTTCGAGCAGGTGCTGCGCGTGCTGGTCACGGAGCCGGGTACTGCCGTGCGCGACATCGAGATCCTCGATCCCGCGGAACGCGAGGTCGTGCTGTGCGGATGGAACCGCACCACCCACGAGATCCCGTGGGTGGGCCTGGTGCCGGATCTGTTCGCCGAGAGCGTGCGCAGGTATGCCGACCGGACGGCTGTGGTCGCCGATCAGGGAGAATCGGGCACCGGGCAGTTCGCGGAATTGACCTACGCGCAGTTCTCGGCGCGGGTGAATCGGCTGGCGCGCAGATTGATCGAACTGGGCGTCGGTCCGGACGTTCGGGTGGCGGTCGGCATGCGCCGGTCGGTCGACATGCTGGTGGCGGTGTACGCGGCGCTGGCCGCGGGTGGCGCCTACGTTCCCGTCGACCCGGACCACCCCGCCGAGCGCACCGAGTACGTGCTGGACAATGCTGCGCCCGCGGTGCTGCTGACCACCACTCGCGACGACATCGGGACCTCGCTGTGCCCGGTTGTCCAGGTCGACACCGCCGACCTCGGTGCCTACGACGACTCGCCGATCCAACCCGCCGAGCGCCGGGGGCCGCTGCGTCCGGAGCACATCGCCTACGTGCTCTACACCTCCGGTTCCACCGGCAGGCCGAAGGGCGTCGCGATCGCCCATGCATCGATGGTCAACCAGTTGGCTTGGCGCATCGACGCCGTCGGTATGAACGAGACCGATGTGGTGATGCACAAGACGCCGTTCACGTTCGACGCCTCGCTGTGGGAGCTGTTCGCGCCGCTGATCATGGGCGCGCGCATGATCCTCACCGAGCCGCAGGCGCACCGCGACGCACGGTATCTGGCCGAGACGATCCACCGGCATCGGGTCACGCTCACGTCGTTCGTGCCGACGCTGCTGGCAGTGTTCGCCACGACTGCCTCCGAGGCGGAATGCGCTTCGCTGCGCAGTATCTTCTCCGGCGGCGAGGCGTTGACGCCACACGTCGTCGGTCTGCTGCGCAGCGTGACCTCGGCGGCGCTGGTCAACGTCTACGGTCCTACCGAGGTCACGGTGAACGCGACGGGGTGGCCGGTGGCCGATGATGAGATCTCGGTGCCCATCGGCCGCCCGGTGTGGAATTCGCGGGTCCATGTCCTGGACGAGAGCTTGCACCCGGTGGCCCCTGGTGTGGCGGGCGAGCTGTATCTGGGCGGTGTGCAGATCGCGCGCGGCTATCACGCGCGTCCGGATCTGACGGCGCAACGGTTCGTCGCCGATCCGTTCGGCGAGCCCGGCGAGCGGCTCTACCGGACCGGGGATCTGGCGCGCTGGAAGGGCAACGCGGACAGCGGGGCGGGACCGCTCGAGGACGGGGTGCTGGAGTTCCTCGGCCGCACCGACTTCCAGGTGAAGTTCCACGGCCAGCGCATCGAACTCGAGGAGATCGAGGCCGCGCTGCTCGAGCATCGCGACATCGAGCAGGCCGCGGTACAGGTGATCAGCACGTCCACGGGCGAACACCTGGTCGCCTACGTGGTCGCAGGCGCAGGCGCAGGTGCGGCCGGACTCGACGTCGAGGACGTCAAGAACGCCCTGCGTCGCAGGCTGCCTGCCTACATGGTGCCCTCGACGGTGGTGACGCTCGACGAGTTCCCGCTCAACACCTCCGGCAAGCTGGATCGCAAGGCGCTGCCCGTTCCGGAATTCCGAGCGCGGGAGTACCGCGCGCCCGCGGGCCCGATCGAGGAGGCCGTGGCGGAGGTCTTCGCCGAGGCGCTCGATCTGCCACGGGTGGGAGCCGACGACGACTTCTTCGAACTGGGTGGCAACTCGCTGATCGCCATCAGGGTCGCCGCCCGGCTCGGCACCGCGCTGGACACCGGTATGCCGGTGCGGCTGCTGTTCGAAGCGTCCACTGTCGCGGCGCTGGCCGCGCGGTTGGCCGAACCGGATGCGGCGGATTCGACGGAATCGGCCTATGACGTGCTGTTGCCGCTGCGCGCCGGTACCGGTGCACCGCTGTTCTGCATCCACCCCTTCGGCGGCATCGCGTGGTCCTTCGCCGGGCTCTCGGCGCACGTGGACCGCGACCGCCCGATCTACGGGCTGCAGTCGCCGGCGCTCGGTTCCGACGAGACGCTGCCGGAGACCGCCGAGAAATGGGCCGTGCGGTATCTCGAGGAGATCCGTGCGGTGCAGCCGGAAGGGCCCTACCACCTGCTCGGCTGGTCGCTGGGCGGCGTCCTGGCCCATGCCATCGCGGTGCAGTTGCAGACCGAGGGCGAACGGGTCGAGCTGCTGGCGATGATGGACAGTTACCTGCGCGTGGAGATCGAGGAGTCCGCGATCGAGTCCGGCCCCGCGCCGGTGGCCGAGCTGCTCGGCGGCCTGCTCGGCGACGCGGCGCAACTCGCTCTCGGCGACATCGATGCGGCCGCGGAGGTCGGCCCCGCCGAGATCGCCGAGCGGCTGGCGCGGTTGCCGGAGCCGTTCGCCTCCTTCGGCGCCCAGCGCATCGGCCGGGTGCTCGAGGGGGCGGTGCATTCGGCGGCGGTGACCGCGCGGTACCGGCCGCTTCCGTTCGTCGGCGACCTGGTGTATTTCGCAGCTGCCGAGGACGACCCGGCCGGTCGCACGGGGGCCGACACCTGGCGAGGGGCGATCGAGGGAACGATCCGCGTCCATCCGGTGCCGACCTCGCATTGGCGGATGACGACCGAGACCGGGCTCGGAGAGATCGGTCGTGTGCTCGACGAGGTGCACCGGGCGCGGCAGGCCGGATCACTCCGCTCCTGATATCCGGCTCGGGCGCGGGGCTCGAGCCCCGCGCCCGGCCACGGGGCGCACCGGGACGATGCGGTTGCCGTCGCGTTGCCGCCCGGTTCGTCACGCCGTGCGCCGTCCGAGACCTTCGCCGGCCGCCGGGCCGAGGGGCAGCCGACGGCCCGCGCAACGACGACCGGGCACAGTCGCGGCAGCCCACGAGTGGCGGTGGATACGATGCCGAGCCCGTTCGTCGACACTCTGGAGTATTTCGCTGCGGCGAGAGATGATCCGTGTGACCGGGGTGGCAGGTCACCCGACTCGCACACTGACCAGACCTGATGGTCTGTTAAGTGGTGTGAGTAACCTACCGGGGTCTCGGGTGCAATGAACCGTATGCGTACAGCGATGTGCAGAACATCGCGGGCGGTTATTGTTGCGTGCCCGAGGTCGCCGTGTATGTCCGCACGAGTGCCGTGCGGGTGTGGTTTTTGCTCGACCCGAGAGGTGAACTGGCGCGATGGACACAGGGAGACGTTCCAGCCGTGAAGGTCGCCGCCGCCGGTCGGGCTCGCCGCTGCTGGCCCAGCTGCTCACCGCGGCCGTGGAGTCCGCCGCCGACGCGGTGGCGGTCCTCAGCGACCCGACCGGCGATCCCGCCGACCGGCGTCAGCTGACCTACCGGGAGCTCGACGAAGCCTCCTCGCGGATCGCCAGGGAGCTGATCAGCCGCGATCTCGGCCCGGGCGACACGATCGCCATGGGCATCACCCGCTCGATCGAATCGGTGCTCTCGCTGTGGGCGATCGCCAAGACCGGTGCCACCTATGTGCCGGTGGACCCGAACTACCCCGCCGAGCGGATCGCGCACATCCTGGCCGATTCCGGCGCCGAGTTCGGCCTGACCACCTCCGCGCACCGCCCCGTGCTGGGGACAGGCACCTACTGGATCGAACTGGACGATCCGGTGCGCGCCGAGCGCATCGCCGCCCATCCGGCGCACCCGATCTCCTACGCCGACCGGGTGCGCACCCTCACCCCGGCGCACCCGGCCTACATGATCTACACCTCCGGCTCGACCGGCATGCCCAAGGGCGTGCTGGTCTCGCACACCGGCATCGCGGCTGTCGCCTCGGCCGGCGCGAATCTGGGCATCGGCGTCGGCGACCTGGTGACCCACCTGAGTTCGCCGAGCTTCGACTTCTCGCTGATGGAAGCGATGTTCGCCTTCCCGCAGGGCGCGACGATGGTCATCGCCCCGCCGGAGGTCTACGGCGGGGCCGAACTGGCCGCGCTGATCGAGCGGACCGGCGTCACGCACCTGATGATGACCCCCGCCGCGCTGGAATCGGTCGATCCGTTCGGCCTGACCTCGGTGCGCACGCTGGCCGTCGGCGGCGAGAAGCTCAACCCCGAACTGGTCGGCCGGTGGGCGTACCCCGGCCGGACCATGCACAACATCTACGGTCCGACCGAGGCGACGATGATCGTGACGGTCTCCGAGCCGCTGCACGTCGACGAGGAGATCACGATTGGCACGGCGCTGCCGGGAGTCGGCGCCTACGTGCTCGACACCCTCTTACGCCCGGTGCCCGCGGGTGTGGTGGGCGAGCTGTACCTGGCCGGTCCTTCGCTGGCGCACGGGTACCACGGCCGCCCCGCGCTGACCGCCGCCGCTTTCGTGGCCGACCCGTTCGACGGCGAGGGCAGCAGGCTCTACCGCACCGGCGACCTGGTGCGCCGCCGCGAATCCGACGGCGCGTTCGAGTACGTGGGGCGCTCGGACTTCCAGGTGAAGATCCGCGGCCTGCGCATCGAACTCGGCGAGATCGACAGCGCACTGACCTCGCACCCCGACATCGACTTCGCCGCGACCCTGGGCGCCACGCTGCCCTCGGGCAGCACCGCGCTGGTGTCCTACGTGCTCGCGCGGGCGGGGACCGCCCTGGACATCACCCAGGTGAGCGAACACATCCGCAAGGTCCTGCCCACCTACATGGTGCCCTCGTCGATCATGGTGCTCGACGAACTGCCGCTCAACGCCGTCGGCAAGCTCGACCGCGCCGCGCTGCCCGAGCCGGTCTTCGCCACCAGGACCTACCGCGAACCGTCGACACCGATGGAACGGATCGTGGCCGAGGTCTTCGCCTCGGTGCTGGCGCCCGAAGGTGACGTGCAGCTGCAGGTCGGCGCCGACGACGACTTCTTCGAGCTGGGCGGCAACTCGCTGCTGGCGACCCAGGCGGTCGCCAGGATCGGCAGCGTCGCGAGCGTTCAGGTCCCGGTCAAGCTGATGTTCGAGGCCGCCACCGTGTCCGGCCTCGCCGCACTGATCGAGGGTCTGGACGCGCCTGCCCGCCCGCCGTTGCGCGCGGTGCAGCGGCCGGATCGGGTCCCGCTGTCCTATGCCCAGCAGCGCATGTGGTTCCTCAACCGCTTCGACGCGGCCAGCGGAGTGAACAACATCCCGGTGGCGGTGCGGTTGTCGGGGGCGCTGGACGTGGCCGCGCTGGACGCGGCCGTCGCCGACGTCATCGCCCGCCACGAGGTGCTGCGGACGGTCTACCCGGAGGTCGACGGCGAGGGCACCCAGGTGGTGCTGCCGGTCGAGGACCCGCGTGCGATACCCGGACTGCCCGTCCTGGCGGTCGCGCCGGACCGGGTGCCCGAACTGATGAACACCGTCATCGGCACGGGCTTCGACGTGGCCGTCGCGCCGCCGATCCGACTGCGGCTGCTGGAGCTGTCCCCGCGCGAGCACGTGCTGGTGTGCGTGGTACACCACATCGCCGCCGACGGCTTCTCGATGGGCCCGCTCACCCGCGACCTGATGCTCGCCTACCAGGCGCGCACGGCGGGCCGGGCGCCGGACTTCACGCCGCTGGCCGTGCAGTACGCCGACTACACGCTCTGGCAGCGCGAACTGCTCGGTGGGGCGGACGACCCGCGTTCGCTGCTGCACGACCAGCGCGAGTACTGGCGCGCCAGGCTGGCCGATCTGCCCGAGCTGTCGACGCTGCCCACCGACCGGCCGCGTCCGCAGGAGGCGTCCTATCGCGCGGGCACCCTGACCTTCGGCATCGACGCGGAATTCCACGCGACGCTCGCCGAACTCGCGCGCCGCCACAATGTCACGCTGTTCATGGTGGCCCACGTGGCGCTGGCGGTGCTGCTGGCGAGGATGTCCGGCGGCGACGACATCGCCATCGGCACCCCGGTCGCCGGTCGCGGCGAACCCGCCCTCGACGACCTGGTGGGCATGTTCGTCAACACGCTGGTGCTGCGGACCCAGGTGCGCCCGGAGGCCACCTTCGACGAACTGCTCACCCAGGTGCGCGCCGGCGACGCGGACGCCTTCGAGCACGCCGACCTGCCCTTCGAACGGCTGGTCGGCCTGATCGACCCGCCGCGCACCACCGCGCACCACCCGCTCTTCCAGGTCATGCTGACCTTCCAGAACCTGCGTCTGGGCGCGTTGGACCTGCCCGGGCTCACCGTGGAAGGCGTCACCTCGGCGCGTCCGCTGGCGGAGTTCGATCTGCAGCTGACCCTGGCCGAATCCGCCGACCAGCACGGCACCCCGTCCGGCATCGCCGCCGAGATCGCCTACGCCGCCGACCTCTTCGACGCCGACACCATCCGCTCCTTCGCCGAGCGCTACCGCCGGGTGCTCTCGGCCATGGTCGCGAGCGTCCACAAAGTCGCGGGCGAGGTGGACCTGCTCTCCGACGCCGAACGGCACGCGGTGCTCACCGAGTGGAACGCCACCACCTATCCGGTGCCGAACGTCACGCTGGTCGAACTGTTCGAGGCGCGCCTGGCCGCGGATCCGCGGCTGGTCGCGGTGGCCGGTGAGCACGAGACGCTGACCTACGCCGAGTTCGGCACCCGCGTGCACCGCCTGACCAGGGCGTTGCTGCTCTCCGGTGTCGGCCCCGGTTCCCTGGTCGCCCTGGGCATCCGGCGCTCGATCGACCTGGTCGTGGCCATGTACGCGGTGCTCGAGTCGGGTGCGGGCTTCGTGCCGCTCGATCCCGAACAGCCCGCCGAACGCCGGGAATCGGTGCTCGGGACCGCCGATCCGGTCCTGATGCTGACCACCCGCGCCGACGCGGCGCTGATGTCGCCGACGCCCGCCGGGCAGGCAGGCGCGCCCGGCTCCACGGTGCCGCGCATCGCCATCGACGCACTCGACCTCGACGGTGTGCCGGACGGCCCGATCACCGCGGCCGAACGGCCGAGGGCCGCCACCGGCGCCGACATCGCCTACGTCATCTTCACCTCGGGCTCGACCGGCCGTCCCAAGGGCGTCGCGGTGAGCCAGGCCGCGATCGTCAACCGCCTGCTGTGGATGCAGGCGCAGTATCCGATCGGTCCGGCCGACGCCGTGCTGCAGAAGACGCCCGCCACCTTCGATGTGTCGGTGTGGGAGTTCCTGTGGCCCTTGCAGACCGGCGCCCGCCTGGTCGTGGCCGCCCCGGACGGCCACCGCGATCCGGTCTACCTGGCCCGGCTCATCGCCGAACACCGCGTCACCACGGTGCATTTCGTGCCCTCGATGCTGGCGGTATTCGTCGCCTCGCTCGCCGAGCACGGCGAACAGTTGCGGGCCGGGGTGTCGAGCCTGCGACAGGTGTTCGCCTCGGGCGAGGCGCTACCCGCCGCGACGGCGCAGCGGTTGCGCGAGTTGACCGGCGCCCGCCTGCACAACCTCTACGGCCCCACCGAAGCCGCGGTCGACGTGACCTTCCACGAGGTCGTCGACGCCGACGTGACCTCGGTGCCGATCGGCCGCCCGGTGTGGAACACGTCGGTGTTCGTGCTCGATACGCGCCTGCGCCCGGTGGCGCCCGGCGTCGTGGGCGAACTGTATCTGGCGGGCGATCAGCTGGCGGTGGGCTATCTGTCGCGGCCGGATCTGACCGCCGACCGCTTCGTGGCCTGCCCGTTCGGTGCGTCCGGTTCCCGCATGTACCGTACCGGCGACCTGGTGTCGTGGACCCGCGACGGTGAGCTGAACTACCTGGGGCGCAGCGACTTCCAGGTGAAGCTGCGCGGCCTGCGCATCGAGCTCGGCGAGATCGAGACGGCGCTGCGGGCCCAGCCGGGCGTCCGCGACGCGGTCGCACTGGTGCGCACCGACCCGCAACTCGGTGATCAGCTGATCGCTTACGTCACCGCGGGCTCGTTCACCGCGGTCGATGTGGACACCGTGCGCGCCGGACTGGCCGCGGCCCTGCCGGACTACATGGTGCCCGCCGCGATCGTGGTGCTCGACGAATTCCCGCTCAGCGCCGTCGGCAAGCTGAACCGCAAGGCGCTGCCCGACCCGGTCTTCGAGACCAAGAGTTTCCGCGCGCCCGTCACCGCCGTCGAACAGTCTGTGGCGGGTGTCTACGCCGACCTGCTCGGCCGCGACGAGGTCGGTCTGGACGACGACTTCTTCGCCCTGGGTGGCAATTCCCTGCTGGCCACCCGGGTCATCGCCCGGCTCAACGAGGCCCACGATGCCGCCCTCGACGTGCGCGCCCTGTTCCAGGCCCCCACCGTCGCCGCGCTGGCCGAGCGCATCGTGCCCGGTGCGGGCAGCAACAGCCGTGTCGCGCTGACCGCGGGCCCGCGCCCGGCGACGGTGCCGCTGTCGCCGGCCCAGCAGCGCATGTGGGTGCTCAACCGGATGGACCCGTCCTCGGTCGCCTACAACGTGCCGTTCGCGCTGCAGATCGCGGGCGCGCTGGACGTCGAGGCGCTGCGCGGGGCGGTCGACGACGTACTCGAGCGCCACGAGGTGCTGCGCACCCGCTACCCAGCGGGCGCCGACGAGCTGCCCTACCAGGAGATCCTGCCGCTGGGCGAGGTGCTGCCCGGCGGCCTGCGGGTCGAACGGCCGCGCGACATCATGGGCCGGGTCATCGAGCTGATGACCTCCGGCTTCGACGTCACCGAGCGGGTGCCGGTGCGCATCGCGCTGCTCAACGGCGGTGTGCCGGACAAGCATCTGCTGGTGCTGGTCACCCACCACATCTGTGCCGACGGCGCCTCGCTGGCCCCGCTGGCCCGCGACCTGGTGACCGCCTACGCCGCCCGCTCGGCCGGGCAGGCCCCCGAGTGGGAACCGCTGCCGGTGCAGTACGCCGACTACGCGCTGTGGCAGCGCGAGGTGATGGGCGCCGAGGACGATCCGGAATCGCTGGCCGCGCGACAGCTCGCCTTCTGGCGCGAGCGGCTCGACGGCCTGCGCCCCGGGCCGGCGCTGACCCCGGACCGGCCTCGCGCCACCGGTGCCGCCGCCCGCGGCGCGTCGGTACGGTTCGAACTGCCCGTCGAGGTCCACGTCGCCTTGGCCGAGCTGGCCCGCGAACACAACGCCTCGCTGTTCATGGTGGTGCACGCCGCGCTCGCCGCGCTGCTGGCCCGCCTCGGCGGCGAATCCGACGTCGCCATCGGCACGCCGGTCGCGGGCCGCGGCGAACGCGCGCTCGACGACCTCGTCGGCATGTTCGTCAACACGCTCACCCTGCGCACCGACGTCGACGTGGATTCGAGCTTCAGCGCACTGGTCGAGGCCGCGCGCGAGGCCGACCTGGCCGCCTTCGACCACGCCGAGCTGCCCTACGAGCGGGTCGTCGACGCCGTCGCCCCGGACCGGGCGGGCACCGGCAGCCCGTTGTTCCAGGTGGTGCTCGGCTTCGAGAACCTCACCAAGCCGGTCCTGGAACTGCCCGGCCTCACCGTGACCGCGATGGACTCCGGTCCGCTGGCGGCCAAGTTCGACCTGCTGCTCGAAATCGAGCCCAGGCACGACGCCGACGGCATGCCCGGTCCGCTGGGCGCGGCGCTCACCTATGCCACCGACATCTTCGACGCCGCCACCGCGCAGGGCTTCGCGCACCGCTTCGCGCGGCTGGCCGCCGAGGTCGCCGCCGACCCCACGCAGCCGATCGGCGACATCGACCTGCTCGACGATCTCGATCGGGCATATCTGCGTCCGGCCGAGACCGCGGTGCGCACCGACCTGACCCTGCCGCAGCTGCTGGCCGAGGCGGTCGACACCGCGCCGGGCAACACGGCGGTGGTGTTCACCGACGCCGTCGAGCAGCTCGGCGTCCTGGACTATCAGGAACTCGACGCCCGCTCCACCCTGCTCGCCCGCGAACTCGTCGACCGCGGCGTCGGCCCGGAAGACCTGGTGGCCGTGGCGGTGCCGCGCTCACTGGAATCGGTACTGGCCTTGTGGGCCGTCGCCAAGACCGGCGCCGGATTCGTGCCCATCGACCCGGCCTACCCGGCCGAGCGGATCGCGCACATGCTCGCCGACTCCGGCGCGGTGCTCGGCCTGACCGTCTGCGACGAGGTGGCCGCGCTGCCCAAGCGGGTGCGCTGGCTGCTGCTCGACGACATCGCCTTCGTCGCGCGTCTGGCCAGGTTCGATACCACGGCGCTCACCGACGCCGACCGGCGCCGCCCGCTGCGTCCGCAGCATCCGGCGTATGTCATCTACACCTCCGGCTCCACCGGAACCCCCAAGGGCGTCACCGTCACCCACGCGGGACTCGCGGCGCTGGCCGAGGAACTGCGCGAGCGCTTCGCGCTGACCCCGCACGCCCGCACCCTGCACTTCGCCTCGCCGTCGTTCGATGCCTCGGTGCTGGAGTTGCTGCTCGCCGTCGGTGCGGGCGCGACCATGATCGTGGTCGCCCCCAGTGTGTTCGGCGGCGGCGACCTGGCCGAGGTGCTGCGCAGGGAACGGGTGACCCATGCCTTCATCACCCCCGCCGCACTGGCCGGGCTCGATCCCGAGAACCTGGACGATCTACGGGTGCTGATCACCGGCGGCGAGGCATGCCCGCCGGAACTGGTGCGGCGCTGGGCCGGTCCGATCGAGGCGGGCGCGCTCGCGTTCCACAACGCCTACGGTCCCACCGAGTCCACCGTGGTCGCCTCGGTGACCGGCCCGATGGCGCCCGATGCCCCGATCACCATCGGCGCGCCCCTCCGCGCCACGGCCGCCTACGTGCTGGACCGGCGACTGCGCCCGGTCCCGGCCGGGGTCAGCGGCGAGCTCTACCTCTCCGGTCCCGCCCTGGCCCGGGGCTACCGCGACCGGTCTGTGCTCACCGCCACCCGCTTCGTCGCCGACCCGTTCGCGGCCGACGGCACCCGCATGTACCGCACCGGCGACCTGGTGCGCCGCACCGCTGCCGGCGAACTGGAGTACCTGGGCCGCAACGACTTCCAGGTCAAGATCCGCGGCTTCCGTATCGAACTGGGCGAGATCGACGCCGCGCTGACCGCGCAGCCCGAGGTGGACTTCGCGGTCACCGTCGGCCACCAACTCGACAACGGCAGCACGATTCTCGCCTCCTATGTGCATCCCGTCGCGGGCGCTCGCATCGATGCCGACGACCTGCTGGCCGCCGCGAGCCGGGCGCTGCCCCGGCACATGGTGCCCGCCTCGATCACCGTGCTCGACACCATTCCGCTCACCCCCGCGGGCAAGCTGGACCGCGCCGCGCTGCCCGCGCCGGTGTTGCGGGTCAGCACCTTCCGCGCCCCGCGCGGTCGGCTCGAGCAGGTGGTCGCCTCGCTGTACGCCGAAGCCCTCGGGTCCGCCGAACCGGTCGGCGCCGACGACGACTTCTTCGCTCGCGGCGGCAATTCGCTGATCGCCACCCAGGTGGTGGCCCGGCTCGGCGCCGCCCTCGGCACCCGGCTGGAAGTGCGTGAACTGTTCGACGCGCCGACGGTCGCCGGTCTGGCCGCCCGCCTCGGCGCCCGGCTCGATTCCGCCGCGCCCGGCGCCTCCGCGGCGGCTCGTCCCGCGCTGACCGCGGGAGCGCGCCCCGACCGGATTCCGCTGTCCCCGGCGCAGCGGCGCTACTGGTTCCTCAACCAGTTCGACGTCGCGGCCTCCGCCGTGGACAACATCCCGATGGCCGTGCGCCTGTCCGGCGAACTCGACGTCGCCGCACTCGGCCGCGCCGTCACCGATGTGCTCGCCCGCCACGAGGTGCTGCGCACCGTCTATCCCGGCGGCGACGAGCGTCCCTACCAGCTGATCCACCCCGTCCCCACCGAGCCGGTGGCACTCGGCGCTGTCGACGTGCCCGAGGACCGGCTGTTCGCCACGCTCACCGACCTGGCCCGGCGCACCTTCGACGTGACCCGCGAGATCCCGTTCCACGTCGCGCTGCTGCGCCTGGCGCCCACCGAGCACGTGCTCGCCTTCGTGGTACACCACGTCTCCGCCGACGGCGCCTCGATGGCCCCGCTGGCCCGCGACATCATGGTGGCCTACACCGCGCGCCTGCACGGGAGTACGCCGCGCTGGAGCCCGCTGCCGGTGCAGTACGCCGACTACGCTCTGTGGCATCGCGCCGTGCTCGGCGACGAGGACGACCCGGATTCGGTCGCGGCCGCGCAGATCGCCTACTGGCGTGAGCGGCTGGCCGGCCTGCCCGATCAGCTCGACCTGCCCGCCGACCGCCCGCGCCCGCCCGCGCAGTCCTTCCAGGGCGCGACCGTGCGACTGGTGGTCTCCGCCGACCGGCACGCCGCCCTCCAGGAGCTGGCTCGCGTGAACCGCGCCTCGCTGTTCATGGTCGTGCACGCCGCGTTCGCGGTGCTGCTGGCCAAGCTCTCCGGCTCCGGCGACATCGCCGTGGGCACCCCGCTTGCCGGTCGCGGCGAACGCGAACTCGACGACCTGATCGGCATGTTCGTCAACACCGTCGTCTTCCGGACCAGCGTGACACCCGGCGAGAGTTTCACCGAACTGCTGGCGAGCGTGCGCGAGGGCGACCTGACCGCCTTCGACAATGCCGACGTGCCGTTCGAGCGCCTGGTCGAGGTGCTCAACCCGCCCCGCTCCACCGCCCGCAATCCGCTCTTCCAGGTGGGCCTTTCGTTCCAGAATCTGCGCGAGACCACCTTCGAGCTGCCCGGCCTGCGGGTGGCGCCGCTGGAGTTCGAGACCCATCTGGCCAAGACCGACCTGCAGCTCACCGTCACCGACCGCTACGAGGCCGACGGCACGCCCGCCGAGATCCTGGCCGACTTCAGCTACGCCACCGACCTGTTCGACGAATCCACCGTCCAGGCCGTCGCCGACCGGTTCCAGCGGGTGCTCGACACCGTGCTGACCGACCCGATGATGCCCGTCGCCGGTATCGACCTGCTCTCGGCCGCCGAGCGCGAGGCGATCTTGCGCACGGCGAACGAGACCGAGCACTGGATCGACCCGCGCGCGAACCTGTCCTCGCTGCTCGACGACACCGTCATGCGCAGCCCCGAGGCGCTGGCGCTGGTCGCGGGCGAAGGCCAGCGCGCGGTGTGGATCACCTACGGCGAGCTGGACCAGCGGGTCAACCGCCTGGCCCGCCACCTCATCCGGCGCGGGGTGCGCCCGGAGGACCGGGTGGTGCTGGCCATGCGCCGCAGCGTCGACCTGGTGGTGGCCATGTTCGCGGTCGCCAAGTCCGGCGCCGCCTACGTGCCGATCGATCCCGATCAGCCTGTCGAGCGCGTCGAGCAGATCCTGACCACCGCCGCGCCGATCTGCGTGCTGACCACCACCCGCGACGCCTTCGACACCACCGCCGCGCTCACCGTCGTGGTGGACACGCTCGACCTGTCGATGCTCTCGCCCGCGGCCATTGCGCCCTCGGAGCGCAACGGCAAGCTGCACGCCGACCACCCGGCGTACGTGATCTTCACCTCCGGCTCCACCGGCACCCCCAAGGGCGTGACGATCTCGCACGGCGCGATCGTCAACCAGTTGCTGTGGAAGACCGCCGAATTCGGGCTCGACCGCGACACCATCGTGCTGCTGAAGACCGCGGCCACCTTCGACCTGTCGGTGTGGGAGTTCTGGTCGGCGGCGGTGTGCGGCGGCAGGCTGGTGATCGCCGACGCCTACGGTCACCGCGATCCGTCCTACCTCAACACCCTCATCCGTGAGACCGGGGTCAACACCCTGCACACCGTGCCGTCGATGCTCGACGCGCTGGTCACCGAAGCGGGTGGCAGCCTGCCGGATTCGGTACGCCTGGTACTGGCCATCGGCGAGGAACTGCCCGCCGCGCTGGCCGCGCGGGTACGCGCGAGCGGGGTGCGGCTGCACAACCTCTACGGACCCACCGAGGCCGCGGTGTCGATCACCGATCACGCGGTGAGCGAAGCGGATTCGGCGACCGTGCCGATCGGCTCGCCGGAATGGAACAGCCGCGTCTATGTGCTCGACGGGATGTTGCTCCCGGTGCCCGACGGCGTCCCCGGCGAGCTGTACCTGGCGGGCGCGCAGCTGGCCCGCGGCTACCATCGCAGGCCCGCGCTGACCGCCGAGCGTTTCCTCGCCGACCCGTTCGCCGTCGAAGCCGGTGGCGCGGCGGGCGAGCGGATGTACCGCACCGGCGACCTGGTCGTCCGGACCACGACGGGGAATCTGGAATACCTGGGCCGCACCGACTTCCAGGTCAAGGTCCGCGGCTTCCGCATCGAACTCGGCGAGATCGACGCCGCGCTGCTGGCCCAGCCCGGCGTCGCCCAGGCGGTCACCGTGGGCCGCGACCAGCCCGGCCGGGCAATGTCGCTGGTGTCCTATGTCGTCCCCGCGCACGTGCTCGCCGCCGAGCGCGCGCCGCTGGACGAGGCGACCCTGCTGGCCGGACTGCGCACCCGGCTGCCCGAATACATGGTGCCCACCGCCGTGGTCGTGCTGCCGCGGATGCCGCTGACCTCGGTCGGCAAGGTGGACCGCGCCGCGCTGCCCGCGCCACGGCAGGCCGCTACCACGCACCGCGCCCCCGCCACCGCCGCCGAGCAGGCACTCGCCGAGGTCGTGGCCGAGGTGGTCGGACGCGAGCAGGTCGGCGCCGACGACGACTTCTTCGCCATCGGCGGCGACAGCATCGCCGCCATCCAGGTGGTCGCGCGGGCCAGGGCCGCGGGCGTGCGGTTCACTCCGCGTCAGGTCTTCGAATTGCGCACCGTCGCCGCTCTGGCCGCGGCGGGCACCGCCCCGCCGGCCGGACCCGCGCAGCGGCCGGGCGAACTGCCGCTCACCCCGAAGGCGACGCGCATCCTGGCCACCCGGCCGGACGGCATCGAGCCGCGCGCGGTGGTCGTGGACCTGCCCGTGGACGCCACACCGGTCAAGGTGCGGCAGGCGGTGGAGATCGTGCTCGCCCGCAATCCGATGCTGTGGGCGCGGCTGCGCACCGCCGCCGACGGACGCCCCGCCGGATTCGTCCTGCCGCCGACCCCGTCGCCGGACGACCGACCGTACTTCCGGCTGGCCGACAGTGTTCCGCTCGACGACGTGGTCGCCGCCGCGGCAGCCGCGCTCGACCCGGTCGAAGGCCGCAATATCCGGTTCGTGCACGTCGGCGCGGACGGCTCCGCCCAGCTCGTGGTGGTCGCCAACGGCTTGGTGGTCGACGACCGCGCCTGGCGGGTGCTCATCGACCAGCTCGTCGCGGCCTGGTCGCGCCCGCACTCCGCCGAACTCGTGCGTCCGGTGCCCGCCACCGGTCACGGTCTGGCGATCCTGTTGCGCGACCTGGCCGCCCGAGCCGCCGATCCGGCTGTACACGCCGAACTCGACCGGTGGCGCGCGGTCGCGCCCGCGAGCAGGCAGGCACCGCGCGATCTCGAGCTGTCGGCCCGCTCCCGGGTATCGCTGACCATCACCGCCGAAGGCGCCGCGGCCGTCGCGACGACCGCGGCGGCCTATCACACCGGCGTCGGGGACGTGCTGCTCACCGCGCTGGCCCTGGCCCTGCGGACCGCCGCGGACAGTCCCGTCGTGCGCGCCACCGGCCCGGTGGTCCGCCTGCACGCCGACGCCCGTGGCGGCTTCGATTCCGCCGCGCGTGGCGCCTTCGACACCGAAGCGCGTTCGGAAGCCGACGCCGACATGGTGGGCGCGTTCACCACCGGCTATCCGCTGGTGCTCGACCTCGGCGACCTCGACACCGCCGACGCCCTGGTGGGCGGTCCGGCCGCGGGCCGGGCACTGGCTCAGGTCAAGGAAGCGCATCGCGCGGTCCCCGCGGGCGGCGTCGGCTACGGCCTGCTGCGCTACCTCGATCCCGGTATCGATCTGCCCGGACCCGGCCTGCTCCGGTTGCGCTACCGCGACCTGCGACCGGCCCGCGTGCACACCGACGCCCCCGCCGACGACCTGCTGCTGGACATGCTCATCGAGACCACCGGCAACGGCCTGCTGGCGCGCTTCGACTTCGCCTCGGCGGCCTTCACCGCCGAGCAGGTCCGCGGGTTCGCCGAACACTGGGTGCGCGCCCTCGGCGGTCTGGCCGAACACGGCTCCCGTCCCGGCGCGGGCGGGCACACGCCCTCGGACTTCCCCCTGGTGCGGCTGACCCAGATCGATCTGGACCGGTTCACCGAGACCTACTCCGCGCCCGCCGACATCTGGCCGATGACGGCGCTGCAGTCCGGCATGCTGTTCCACGCGCTGCTGGCCGACGCCTCCATCGACCCGTACATGATCCAGTTCGTGCTCGACCTCGACGGTTCCGTCGATGCGGGCCGGCTGCGCGCCGCCGCCCAGGCACTGCTGGACCGGCACGCCAACCTGCGGGTGGCCTTCGCCGACACCGCCGACGGCACCACCGTGCAGGTGGTGCCCGCCCGGGTGGATGCCCCGTGGCGGCAGATCGCGCTCGACCACCTCGATCCCGCGGTCATCGCCGCCGAGGCCGAGCGCATCGAGAACGCCGAACTGGCACAGCATTTCGATCCCGGCACCGCGCCGCTGCTGCGCTTCACCCTGCTGCGCACCTCGCCGGAGCGCTATCACCTGGTGGTCACCAGCCACCACATCCTGCTCGACGGCTGGTCGGTGCCGCTGCTCATGCGCGAACTGCTGACCGGCTACGCGTTCGGTCCGCACTCGCGGGAACTCCCGCCGGTGCGCCCCTACCGCGACTACCTGATCTGGCTGGCCGACCAGGACCGCGAGGCGGCGCTGGCGGCCTGGCGGACCGCGCTGGAGGGCGTCACCGAGCCGACCCTGCTCGCGCGCAGGCCGGGCCATGAGATCTCCGCGGGCATCGGGGAAGCGGGCTTCGCCCTGTCCACCGCCCAGACCGAGGCGCTGGTTCGGCTGGCGGCGCGCGTCGGCGTCACCGTCAACACCGTGGTGCAGACCGCCTGGGCGCTGCTGATCGGCCGCAGCACCGACCGCGACGACGTGGTCTTCGGCGCCACCGTCTCCGGCAGACCCGCCGATCTCGACGGCGTGGAGACGATGGTCGGGCTGTTCCTCAACGCCGCACCGGTGCGGGTGCGCCTCGACCCGACCAGGACCCTCGACCAGCTGCTGCGCACCGTGCAGGACGAACAGGCCGTGCTGCTGGATCACCATCACCTCGGCCTCAGCGAGATCCAGGAGGCGCTGGGTCTGGAGTCGCTGTTCGATTCGCTGGTCGTCTTCGAGTCCTACCCGGTCGACGCCGAGGGCCTGCGCCGGATCAGCGAGATCGACGGCATGCGGGTCAGCGGCGTCCACGTCACCGACGGCACGCACTACCCGGTGACGGTGATCGTGGCGCTCGGAGAGCAACTGCGGGTGCAGGTGAAGTATCTGCGCGATCTGTTCGAACCCGAGGCCGCGCAGACCCTGGCCTCCCGGCTGGCCGCCCTGATCGGCAAGTTCGTCGCGGTGCCGCACGCCCGCGTCGGCGAGGTCGACGCGCTGCTCGCCGACGAGCGGGCGGCGCTGTTCGCCCGCAACTCGACCGTGGTGCCCGAACTGCTGGACGACGCGACCCTTCCGCGGCTGTTCGACGAGCAGGTCGCCCGCACCCCGCGCGCGACCGCGCTCATCGCCGGTGGTGCCGTGCTGGACTACGCCGAACTCGACCGGCGCTCCCGCGTGCTGGCCACCGAACTGGCCGAGCTGGGCGTCGAGCCGCGACAGCTGGTCGCGGTCGCCATGCGCCGCAGCATCGACCTGGTGGTCGCGATCTACGCGGTGCTGCGCGCGGGCGCGGCATACGTGCCGGTGGACCCCGACCATCCCGACGAGCGCAACGAGCAGGTGCTGACAGGCGCCGCGCCGGTCTGCGTGCTCACCAGGTCCGTCGACGAATTCCGCACCGCCACGGCGATTCCCGTGGTGGAGGTCGACACCCTCGACCTCACCGGCATGCCCGCGCATCCCGGCGTCCGGGTCGCCGCCGACGATCTGGCCTACGTCGTCTACACCTCCGGCTCCACTGGCAGGCCCAAGGGGGTGGCGATCACCCACCGCCAGATGGCCAATCAGCTCCGCTGGGCCCAGCGCGCCCAACCGCACGACCGCACCGACGTGGTCCTGCACAAGACGCCGATCACCTTCGACATCTCCGCCTGGGAGCTGTTCTGGCCGTTGCAGGCGGGCGCGTCGGTGGTGATCGCCGAACCCGACGGTCACCGCGACCCGGCCTACCTGGCCGCGGTGGTCGCCGAACATCGCGTCACCACCGTGCATTTCGTGCCCTCCATGCTCGATGCCTTCCTCGCCGACATCCGGCCGGGCAGGCGCACCTCGCTGCGGCGGGTGTTCGCCGCGGGCGAGGTGCTGTCCACCGAGACCGCCGCGATGTTCGCCGAGCGGCTGCCGGGCGTCGACCTGCTCAACTGGTACGGGCCCGCCGAGGCGACCGTGGTCACCGAGTACCGGGCCGACCCGGCCGATGCGGAGGGCGGCGCGAGCGTGCCCATCGGCTCGCCGGTCGCCAACACCCGCGTGCACGTGCTCGACCGTCAGCTGCGGCCGGTGCCCGACGGCACCGCGGGCGAGTTGTATGTGGCGGGTGTGCAATTGGCGCGCGGCTACCACGGCGCGCCCGGCCTGACCGCCGAGCGCTTCGTCGCCCGCAACGGCGGCGAGCGGATGTACCGCACCGGCGACGTGGTGCGCTGGCGGCGCGGTGCGGGTGGCCGGGCGGTGCTGGAATACCTGGGCCGCACCGACTTCCAGGTCAAGCTGCGCGGCCAGCGCATCGAGCTCGGTGAGATCGAGGCCGTGCTGCTCGCCCATCCGGCGGTGCGTCACGCCGCCGTCTCGATCGTGCAGGCCCCCGCCGGGGAACGCCTGGTCGCCTATGTGGTGCCCGACGAGGGCGCGGTCGTCGTGCCCGGCGCGCTGATCTCGCACGCGCGGGCCGCGCTGCCGCCGTACATGGTCCCCGCCGCCGTGGTGCCGCTGTCGGAACTGCCGCTCAATGCCAGCGGCAAGCTCGATCGCAGCGCGCTGCCGGTGCCCGAACTGCCGGTGCGCCCCTATCGCGCACCCGCCACCGAGACCGAGAAGCTGCTGGCCTCGGTGTTCGCCGAGGTGCTCGAGGTGGATCGGGTCGGCGCCGACGACGACTTCTTCGAACTCGGCGGCAACTCGCTGGCCGCGACCAAGGTGGTCGCCAGGCTGCGCCAGGACGCCGAGGTGGAAACCCGCGTGCAGTGGTTCTTCACCGATTCCACGGTCGCCACCCTGGCCAGGCGCATCGAACAGGCGCGCGCCTGCGGGGTGGACTACGAGCCGGGCACCGCCGACGCGCTCGGCCCGCTGCTGCCGATCCGCGGCGAGGGCGCCCTGCCTCCGCTGTTCTGCTTCTACCCGATGGCCGGTCTGTCCTGGGGGTACGCGGGCCTGCTCGCCTACCTCGAACCGACCCGCCCGGTCCTGGGCCTGCAGTCGCCCGCGCTGTCGGAACCCGACTACCTGCCCAGGTCGCTCGAGGAGATGGCCGCGCGCTGCCTGGCCGAGATCCGCTCGGTGCAGCCCTTCGGCCCCTACCACCTGGTGGGCTGGTCGCTGGGTGGTCTGCTGGCGCACGCGGTCGCGGTCGCCCTGCAGGAGGCGGGCGAGGAGGTCGCGGTGCTGGCGCTGCTCGACAGCCACCACGACATCTCCGCCGCGGACTTCCACGACGCGCTGCGCGGCGCGCTCGCCGAGATCGGCATCCAGGCCGACAACCTGCTCGGCGACGAGCCCGCGCCGTACCTGAGCGAGGACTCGCTGGCCGCCCTGCACGCGGCGATCCCGGCCGACCTGACCGCGCTCACCCCCGAGCGGCTGGGCCGGGTCTACCGCAGCGCCGTCCGCTCGGCGGAACTGATCTCCGACTACCGTCCCGGAGTCTTCAAGGGCCGGGTCGACTACTTCAGTGCCCGCATCCTGGGCGCCAACCTGGTGCGCGGCATCGATCCGGGGACCTCGGCGGTCAAGTGGCGGCCGTTCGTCGCGGGCGAGGTGGTAGATCATCCGGTGCACGCCACCCACGACGAGATGACCTCGCCGCACGCGCTCGCCCAGATCGGGCCGACGCTGGCCGCGCGACTCGCCCCGGGGGTGCGAACACCGGTCAGCGGTCCCATCAGGCATGATGGCAACGCAAGGTAACGGTTCCCCCTGACGTGACGACTACATCGATCGGACACGCGGGCCGTGTCGGGGCGTGGTGGACCCGCACGCCGCCCGATCGAGGGAGACCCGTGATCGACCTGACCCGTGATCCCGATACCGATACGAAGTGAAGGTGCGAAATTGATTCGTCGGCAGACCCGGCGTCGTGGCTCGCGAGCCGCTGCGCTGATCGCGACCACCGCGCTGTTCGCCGGACTGGTCTCCGGCCTCGGCGTCTCCTCCGCGACGGCTGACCCGATCATGGAGTCCGGCGCGCTGCTGGCCGATCCCGTCGCCCCCAACGGCTCGCGCATCTCCCGCGCCGAGGTCAAGGACGACCGCAACCTGCGCCTCTACGTCCACTCGGCCGCGATGGACGAGGACATCATCATCGACGTCCAGCGCCCGGCCGACGCCTCGGTGCCCCGGCCGACGCTGTACCTGCTCAACGGCGCGGGCGGCGGCGAGGACTCGGCGTCCTGGGTCGCCAAGTCCAACGCCCTGGACTTCCTGTCCGACAAGAACGTCAATGTCATCCAGCCCATCGGCGGTAAGTGGAGCTACTACACCGACTGGATCAAGGACGATCCCGAGCTGGGCCGCAACAAGTGGAAGACCTTCTTCACCGAGGAGTTGCCCCCGCTGGTCGACGGCGCGCTGGGCACCAACGGCGTGAACGCCATCGCGGGCCTGTCCACCTCCGGCACCACCGTGCTGGCCCTGCCGATCGCCAAGCCCGGCCTGTACAAGGCCGCCGCCGCCTACAGCGGCTGCGCGCAGACCAGTGACCCGGTCGGCGCGCAGTTCATCAAGCTGACCGTCGAGACCTGGGGCGGCGGCGACGTCGAGAACATGTGGGGCCCGGAGGGCTCGGAGGAGTGGGTCGAGAACGACCCCTACGTGAACGCCGAGAAGTTGCGCGGCCTCGACCTCTACATCTCCACCGGCAACGGCCTGCCCGGCCCGTACGACACCCTCGACGGCCCCTACGCGCTGCCCGGCTCCTACGGCCTGGCCAACCAGATCATCATCGGCGGCATCATCGAGGCGGGCACCAACTACTGCACCAACAACCTCAAGAACAGGCTCGACTCGCTCGGCATCCCCGCCACCTACAACTTCCGCCCCAACGGCACCCACTCCTGGGGCTACTGGAACGAGGAGTTCCCCAAGTCCTGGCCGGTGCTGGCCAAGGGCCTCGGCATCTGAGGTCGATCGCTGTAGTTCCCGGCAGCCCCGCTCACCGACGCGTGTGAGCGGGGCTGCTGTCTTCTCCGATATCGCCCCGAACGGACCAAGGGCCTCCGCTGTGCGGACCAGGGGCTACCAGGCGCGGGCGGCCGCTGCGTAGGCGGAGGCCGAGCAGCACACTACGACGGTGCTGGGGTGATCGAACATAAGCCGCATGCAAATCGGCCAACAGTATCGGCGCGAGGATATGGATCCGATACCGAGGGTGGATTTGGTTTCGGCTACGAGTTGAGATGAGGCCGTGGCGGAGGGATGTCCGTCTCAACGAATCAGATCTGCTCCTCGGGATGCGGCAGGTAAGGGCAAGTATCCGACGAACCAAGGGAAATTCGTATAGTATTCGCCACGTAAATCTAGTGAATGGTAATGAAGTGACTGCGGTTTCGGCGCCTCGACGTATCGGATCGGATGACAGACATATAGATGCTCAGCCGTTCGGTATATCGCCGGCTGAAGCCGGTAGATTGGAGTATTATTTTCGAAATGCGTCTCCAGTTGTATTGTCGCCGGGAATGATACCCGATCCCTTCGTTGACGGCCCTTCTGTGGTCGTTTCCGTCGGAGTTATGACAGATGGCGTGTGGGTATGGCCCTTGGCGTGGGCGGACTATGTGCGGATGCATGGGGTCTCGCCTCCGGATGATTTTCTCGAATACGTCCGCAGTCGCGATTACGTGCCGGCTGTCGTGACCGATGAGAGAATGTTGGAAATCGCTGGGATGTTCGGTATGCCCGAGCCTGAGGAAGACGCATTCGAACGATTCCTTCGTGGCGATTGATGGTGGTTTCAGGGGGAGGGCGAAGCATTGTCTGGGTGAAGCGAAACGATCGGTGGCGGGCGGAATTTGTTATCGATGGCAGGCGTTACGATACGGCCGAAGAATTCTAGCGGGTCAAGACCGAGGCCGTCCTCGCGATCAATGGACGACGGATCGTGGCGGAGTTCGAGACCAGCGACGTGAGCGATTCCGAGCAGCCGCTTGTGCTGCCATCCTGGGAGGCGTACCTTTCGACGCTCGGCCCTGAGACCGACGCGATGGGGTGAGGTGGTCGGACTCTACTGCGCGATCGGTTGGGCCGGACTTCGACGAAAAAGTGGAGGGCATGCTTCAAGGAAATTCTGTCGAACTCGTCGTGGCCGACGAAGGACAACCTTGGCCCTGGTGGTCGGCGGGTGAGCGGACTTCCTCGTCGCTCTCGCACCCGTGGATCCGCAGTGATACCTCGGGCTGTGTGATTATCGGGACATGGTCACCTATCGGGACATGGTCACCGCACGGTGGCGAGTTCGTTCCAGGTCTTCCAGATGCGCGGCGCGTAGTCGGCCAGCGGTGGCACCGTGATGCCGGTGCCCGCGAGGGCGGCGGTGGTATTCGCGCAGTCGAACCAGCAGCCGAACTCGCTGTGCTCCAGCGCGTCCTCGGGCAGTCCGACGCTAGGCAGCATTCGCTGCATGCCGGGCATGCGCAGCACTTTGCGCAGGGTGTTCTTGCCCATGACCTCGACCAGGTGGGGTGCGCCCGCTTCGTCGGCGAACAGGTTCAGGGCGTCCACCGCGCGTACGCGGGCTGGATCGGTCAGGTGGAAGGTGCTGTGGGCGGGTGCGGGGGAGTGGGCGATGTGGTCGAGAGCTTCGGCGACGAAATCGACCGGGACCATGTTGGTTTCGCCCAGTTGCGGCACGAGCACCGGCAGCAGGCGCGGCAGTTGCCCGGCGCGGCGCAGCAGTTCGAAGAACCGCCCGGTGCCCACGTCGGACTCGTCGACCTCGCCGGTGCGGGAATGGCCGATCACGATGGCCGGTCGGTAGATGCGCCAGTCCAGCCCGCTCGCGCGGATCACCCGCTCGGACTCGTAGCGCCCGCGCTGCCGGGGAGTCAGGTGCTGACAGGTGTCGAGCATGCTCTCGGTGAACGGGCCGCGATGATCGCCGGAGACGTCAACGGTCGAAAGGTGGTGCAGCCGATCGGCCTCGAGTGCTCGGGCCAGCTCCACCACGCGCCGGGTCGCGGCCGGATCGAGGGCGGCGAGATGCTCGGGATCGGTGTCCGCGTTGCCTATGTGGTCGATCGTGGTGGCGAGGTGGAAGACGTGCGCGATCGTCCCGCGATGCTCGTCCACCCAGGCCGGATCGATCGTCGGGCCCGGCTCGGCGAGATCTCCCACGACCGGGCGGACGCGTTCGCCGCCGTCCCATTCGGCGGCGCAGCGGGCGAAGCGCTCGGCAGCCGCGTCGCCCGGCCGGATCAGGACATGGATATCACCGTCGCGGCGCAGCAACGCGGGAACGAGGAAGCGGCCGATGAACCCGGTGGCGCCGGTGACCAGGTATGTCATAGCCGATCAACATAGCCAGTCGGCGCTGATCACATGTGTTCGGTGTCACAATTGTGACGTGAACGGTGGCTGTTCGCGGGCCCGGAGCTACCCAGGACGGCCCGCGAACCACCGATCCGCCGTGAGGCGGAAGAATCCAACCGCGCGGTAGAGTCCGAGCCCGCCCGCGCGGCGGCGTCGCGGCGAGCTAGTCGCCGAAGACCGGCTTGCGCTTGGTCAGCATGGCGGTCGCGCCCTCGACGAAGTCCGGCGACTGCAGCAGCTCGGACTGGCCCGTCTTCTCGGCGGCCAGCGTCTCGTCCAGGGTGGCCAGGGTGCTCTGGTTCAGCGCGCGCTTGGTGAGCTCGAGCGCGCGACGCGGGCCCGCGGCGACCTTCGCGGCCACCGCCTCGACCGCGGCGTCCAGCTCGTCCGCGGGCAGCACGGCGGTGAACAGGCCGGCCTTGTGCGCCTCGGCGGCGGGCAGCCGCTCGCCCAGCAGCGCCATCTTCGCGGCCAGCGGGCGACCGGCCGCGGCGGCGACCAGCGCGGCCGCGCCGCCGTCGGGCATCAGGCCGATGTTGATGAAGGCCAGCAGCAGGTAGGAGTCCTCGGCGGCGTAGACCAGGTCGGCGGCCAGCGCGATGCCCACACCGACGCCCGCGGCCGCGCCGGTGACCTTGGCGATCACCGGGACCGGCGCGTCCACGATCGCACGCACGAGGCGGTTGGCCGCGTCCATGATCTGCTCGGGAGTGATGCCGCGCTGCGCTTCGGCGGCCGAGGAGGACAGGTCGGCACCGGTGCTGAAGTCGCCCGCCTCGCCGCTGAGGACGATCGCGCGCACCGAGGTATCCTGCGCGACCTCGAGGAAAGTATCGCCGAGCGCCACCAAGGTGTCGTAGCTGATGGCATTCTTGCGCTTCGGGTTGGTGATCGTGACGCGCAGGATCGTGCCGTCCTTGACCGCCGAGAAGCGGGCCGGGGCCGGAGCCTCGGTCGCGGAATCGGTGTTGCTCATCGTGGTGCGCTCCTCGTGCGGGATTCGGCGGGCGCCGGGCCTCGAATAGTGGTTAACTTTGCGAATTGTGGTTAACTTAAGGTGATATGTCCGGCGCTGTCAACCACATGGCGCCGGTCCGGAACGGGAGAGGTGCATGGTCGCGGAACACGGCGAGGTCGAACTCGCGACATCGCGGCCGGGCCCGGGCGGGAGAACGGCGGCCGCGAAATCCGCGGGGACGGAGACGGCGGTGGCGACGGGCAACGGCGCGAATCGGGCGAACGGCGAATCCGGCGTGCGCCGCAGGCCCAAGGACCGTAAAGCGCAGATCGTGCGGGCGGCGGCCAGGGCGTTCAGCGAACGCGGCTACTACCCGGTCGGCGTCGACGAGATCGCCGCCGAGGTCGGTATCTCCGGGCCCGCGCTGTACCGGCACTTCGCCAACAAGTACGCCCTGCTCGTCGCCGCCGCGGAAATCGGCGCCCAGCATCTGCTGCAGGTCGTACAGGCGGCCGACGACCCGAATCTCGACCCCGAGCCCCGCTTGGACGCGCTGATCAAAGCGCTCAGCGAGTACACCATCGAGATCCGCCGCGAAGCCGGGCTCTACCGGTGGGAACGCCGCTATCTGGAGGCCGAGGACCGTCGCCGCATCCGTCGGGTCTACGACGACCTCAACGACACCGTCGCCGCCCCCATCGCCCGGCTGCGCCCCGGCTTGGATCAGGCCGACCTGCGCATCCTGGCGGCCTCGATGATGAGCGCCATCGCCAGCATCGCCCACCACCGCACCGCGCTGTCCAGTGCCCGGCTCATGCCCCTGCTGCGCGACATGAGCTGGGCCGTGCTCCGCGCGGACCTGCCGCCCGCGCCACCAGCGGTCGAGCAGCAACCCGCGCCCCGCGGCCTGCCGGTCACCTCCAAACGCGAACAACTGCTCACCGAGGCGATCCGCATCTTCGGCCGCCAGGGGTACCACGAGGCCAGCATCGAGGAGATCGGCGCGGCCGTCGGCATCAACGCCTCCAGCGTCTACCGGTACTTCTCCAGCAAGGCCGACCTGCTCGCCGCCGCTTTCCACCGCACCGGCGACCGCGTCTCGCTGGCCATCACCGAAGCGCTGGCCGAATCCACCAGCAGGCCCGACGCCGCTCGCCGGATCGCCGAACGACAGGCGAAGCTGACCTTCGGCATGCCGGAGATCATGCCGGTCTACTACGCCGAGTTCTCCAACCTGCCGCAGGCCGAACAGCACAAACTGCGTGCCATCCAGCGCCAGAACATCCTCGAATGGGCCAACCTGCTCGACGGCGACCCGATCGAGGCGCGCTTCCGCGTGCACGCCGCGATCGGTCAGGTCATCGACGTCGGCAGGCTGCTGCGCTTCGACGCCCGTCCCGCCCAGCTCGCCCGCGTCACGACCCTCATGGAAGCGGTCCTGCTCGGCGCGAACACCCGAGAGCCCAGCTAGCGACGGCCGCCTCCGCCCTGACCGTCACAGGCGGTGGCCGTGGCGTATCTGGAAAATCCTCCTGGCCCGGCGGAGATCGCGGGGATCCCGGTCGAAGGTCGTCAGGTCGACCGTGCCCCGGTACCGCTTGCGGGCGATCGACAGCGTGCGGCTGAATTCGCGCAGACCCTGGTCGCCGTGGCTGTGGCCCTGTCCGTACTCGCCGACGCCGCCGTAGGGCAGCGCGGGGATACCGGTGTAGGCGGTGGCGGAGTTGATCGTCACCACTCCCACGCGCAGCCGCTCGGCGAAGGTCTCGATGTTGTGCACATCGCGGGTGAACATCGCGACCGCGACCGCGTTGCCGCCGGCATCGACTCGTTCGGCGGCCTCCTCCATGCTCGCCACCCGGTTGACCACCAGCACCGGACCGATCGCCTCGCCGGTGATCGCCAGGCTGTCCTCGGGCACCTCGGCCAGCACGATCGGCTGGATGTAGGGCTCGCGGATCGACTCCAGCCCGCCGACCACCGCGCGCCCGCCCTTGGCCAGCGCGTCACGCACCTGCCTGCGCACCACCTCGGCCTGCGATTCCACGATCATCGGCCCGTAGGACGCGCGCCGGTCCGCCCCCGGCCGCAACCGCCGCGCCTGATCGGCCACCAGGTGCAGGAACGTGTCGTAGACCGAATCGGCCACGTACGCGCGCTGGATGCCGCTGGGATTCTGGCCCGCGTTGGCCATCGCCCCGTACACCGCGGCCTCGGCGGCGTCGTCGAGCTTCGCGTCGACGTGCACGATCATCGCGCCCTTGTCGTGGCGCTCCACCACCACCGGCGTCATGGTCTCCGCGCAGCAGGAGATCACCCGCCGCGCGACGGCCTCCGACCCGGAGTAGGCGATCTTGTCCACCGCGGCCCGGCACAGGCCCATCGCGGTGTTCTCGTCCCCGGTCACCGCCTGCAGCACCGGCTGCTCGGGAGCCAGCTCGCGCCAGCTCTCGGCCAGCCACATCCCCACGCCGGTGGTCAGCTCGTGCGGCTTGAACACCACCGCGTTGCCCGCCGCCATGGCGTAGGTGATCGAGCCCATCGGCGTGTAGACCGGGTTGTTCCACGCGCCCAGCACGCCGACCACCCCGAGCGGCAGATAGCCGACGGTGGCTTTGTGATTGCGGGTCAACCAATTCCGGCCCAGCGTGCGCCTGCCCAGTGCGCGCGCGGCATTGCGCGCGGCCCAGTCCAGGTTCTCGATCGCCAGCACTACTTCGACGGTGGCGTCGGCCTCCGGTTTTCCTGTCTCGGTGCAGATCAGTTCGACCAGCTCGTCCGCCCGGCGCGCGATGAGGCGCTTCCAATCCAGCAACCACCGCTTGCGTTTGCTGAATCCCAGTCCGCCCCACCATTTCTCGGCACCGCGGGCGGCGCGCACCGCGCGGGTGAGATCCGCCGTGCGCTGCACGGGATACTCACCGACCGCCTCACCGGTGCGTGGGTCGTAGGAAGTCAGCACACTCGTTCGGCCAGTGCCTCCCGGATACGCTGCCAGGCGTGGCTGCGCGGACTCGGCCATCGATCACCTCTTCGCAAAGTCGTCCCGCTGACACCTCACTCGAATCGAGCCGGCTTCGCGGGACGAAATACCGGCTGTCCCACCGACGAGTGAGTGACCTGGTCCCCTGGGAACCACAGTATGGCCGCCGCGACCCGCCCGACAAGGACGGTCGCGGCGCCCTCGCCGACGGCGCCGACGGCGCGACCAGCGGTGATTCCCCGGGGCCCGAACCTTACTGACAAATTGTGACCAACGCCATAGTTTGTCTTACGTTGTGAGCTGGGTCCATCCTCGCCCGGGTTCGCCGCTCGGCCGACGTTTGAAGCGGATGCCGGTAACATCTGGCCGGGCGGTAGGGATCATCACCGCGATGTGTTCGAGCAGCCGTGCGGCGACATTCCTCGCCGATGGCGTAGACAGTGGAGAGTTGATGCCGAGTTCCCCCCAGGCCGAATCACCCGCAGGCGAGCCCGCGGCAATCGACCCCGCGGTCGTCGTGGAGGACGTGCACAAATCCTTCGGCGAGGTGCACGCACTGCGCGGCATCAGCTTCACCGCGACCAAGGCGAGCGTGCTCGGCATCCTCGGTCCCAACGGCGCGGGCAAGACCACCACCGTCAAGGTGCTCTCGACGCTGCTGCGCCCGGACTCCGGCACCGCGATCGTCGCCGGCCACGATGTGCGCATCGACCCGGCGGGCGTGCGCCGCTCGATCATGATGACCGGCCAGTACGCCGCCCTCGACGAGAACCTCTCCGGCCGCGAGAACCTCGAGCTGTTCGGCCGACTGATGGGGCTGGGCAAGTCCGCCGCCCGCAAGCGCGCCGACACCCTGCTCGAGGAGTTCGACCTCGTCGGCGCGGGCAAGCGCGCGGTGCGCACCTTCTCCGGCGGCATGCGCAGGCGCGTGGACATCGCCTGCGGCCTGGTGGTGCGCCCCGAGGTGGTCTTCCTCGACGAGCCGACCACCGGTCTGGACCCGCGCAGCCGCCAGGGCGTGTGGGATCTGGTGAACGTCCTCAAGGATCAAGGCATCACCGTCCTGCTGACCACGCAGTACCTCGAAGAGGCCGACGTGCTCAGCGACAACATCATCGTCATCGATAAGGGCACGGTCATCGCCGAGGGCACCGCCGACGAGCTCAAGGAGCGCACCGGCGGCAGCTACTGCGAGGTGGTCCCGCTGGACCCGAGCAAGCTGACCATCGCCGCCTACGCCCTCGGCGATCTGGTGCCCGCGGCGGTGCTGGCCGCAGCCGAGTCCGGCGACGGCGGCGACCGCCTGTCCATCCCGGCCCCCGAGGGCGCGGCCACCCTCGCCGAAGCGCTGCGCAGGCTCGACTCGGCCGGCGTCGAACTGGCCGACATCGCCCTGCGCAGGCCCTCCCTCGACGACGTGTTTCTGTCGATCACCGGCCATTCGGGTGGTCACGCGTGACCGCCGTCGCCGAGCACCCCCGCACCGACCTGTTCGCCGCGCTTCCGCAGGCGAAGCCCTCGTCGTTCGCCCAGTGGCGCGCGCTCACCGGTCGCGTGGTGTGGACGATGGCCACCAAGGGCGAGCTGGTCGTCGCGTTCGTTACCCCGCTGGTCTTCACCCTCGGCTTCTATCTGCCGCTGCGCTACGTGATGAAGTTCCAGGGCATCGACTACGCGCAGTTCGTCATGCCCATCATCGTGCTGCAGACCATGTCGGTCACCATGCTCTCCAATGCCCAGCTGGCCGCCTTCGAGGCGATGACCGGCCTGAGCACCCGGCTGCAGACCATGCCGATCGGCACGCTGGTGCCGTTCTGCTCGCGCATCAGCGCCGGCCTCGTGCGTTCGCTGACCTCACTGGTCGGCGCGCTGCTGTTCGGTCACATGATCGGCTTCCGCTTCGAGGCGGGCGTGGGGCAGGCCGTGTTGTTCTGCGTCTTCTCCGTGGCGGTCGGCACCGTGCTCGCGGTCGGCGCCGACGGCCTGGGCAGCCTGACCAAGAGCCCCGAGCAGCTCAGCCAGGCGCTCACCCTGCCGACGCTCATCTTCGGCATGCTCTCCTGCGGGTTCGTGCCCGAACGCAATTTTCCTGAATGGATCCAGCCGTTCGTGCGCAATCAGCCGATCTCCCAGTTCTCCTTCGCCCTGCGCGACATGGCCGCGGACGGCGTGAGCTGGGGCGTGCTGTGGGTGCCGCTGGCGTGGGTCGTCGGTTTGGCTTTGGTGTTCACCCCGTTCGCGGTGTGGGCGAGTGTGAGGCGGGCATGAGTTCGGTGCAGACCACGGCGACAGTCACGGCGACCCCATCGGAGGAGGCGAGCGCGACGAGCGATCAACCGCGGACCGAGGGCTTCCAGCAGTTGCCCGCGGTGCCCGCGCGATCGGAGAACTCACCGGCCACCTGGGCCCGGCACAGCCTGCTGCAGTGCAAGCGGCTGCTGATCGGCTGGCTGCGCGACCCCGCGACCACCATCCAGACGCTGGTGTATCCGGCGGCCACCCTGCTGATGTTCAAGATCGTGCTCGGCAACGCCATCTCCTCGGCCACCGGGATGCCCTCGGTCTACGGCCAGGTGCCGATGATCTGCCTGGTCGCGGCCATGTCGGGTGCGGTGGTCAGCGCGCTGGGGTTCAAGACCGAGAAGGCCACCGGCCTGCTGGCCCGCTTCCACACCATGCCGATGAACCGGGCCGCGGGCCTGACCGGTCGGTTGCTGGCCGAGGCGGTCCGCGTGCTCATCACCACGCTGTTCGTCCTCGCCGTCGGCCTGATGCTCGGGTTCCGTTTCGGTCAGGGTCCGCTGGCCGCGATCGCGCTCATCGCGATCCCGGTGATGTTCGGGGTCGGCTTCGCGGTGCTGGTCACCGCGCTGGCCACGCTGACCGAGGGGGTGCTGCTGGTCAGCGTCATCGGCATCATCAACACACTGCTGATGTTCTTCAACACCGGCTTCGTCCCCGTCTTCGCCTACCCGACCTGGCTGCAGGACGTCGTCGCCAACCAGCCGATGAGCACCGCCATCGACGCCATGCGCGGCCTGTCCTACGGCGGTCCGGTCGCCGAGCCGCTACTGAAGACCGTCGCCTGGACCCTCGGCCTGATCGTCGTGTTCGCCTGGCCCGCCGTCCGCGGGTACCGGCGCGCCGCCGAGACCAGCTGATCACTCGCCGGGCGTGCCCGGCACGGACACGACGAGCCCGGCGGGCGCCTCGAGAGGAGGTGCCCGCCGGGCTCGGCTTCTTCGCGGCCAGATCCGTGTGCTCCGGTCTGATCGCCAGTTCGGGCATTCCGGTGCGACGAAACCCAGCGCGAGCGGCGAGGGCAGCCTGCGGGACCGAGGCCATCGAGCACAGACAGTCGGGCCGCCCGACTCGCCGTGCGCGGCGCCGGTCCGTGCGATGCCGAGAGCCGACGCTGTGCCCGGTCCTCAGGTCAGTCCAGCTCGGGCGTCTTCTCCCGCGCCGGCTCGAACTCGTAGCCGACCCAGCGATTGCGGTTGGTCCAGCCGACCAGGTCGTAGCGCCAGCGGAACGGCCAGGTGTGCGCCACGGTGTTGAACAGCACCGCCCCCAGCGCGGTGTAGTCGGCGTGCGCCGAGAGCAGGGCGTGCTGCCCGCGCTCGGACTCGGTGAAGAACGCCTCGAACATCGAGATCGACTGCGCGGTGGTCAATCGGCCCAGCCCGTAGAGCCCGCGCATCCGCATCCAGTACACCAGCCGCGCCTGCCACGGCCACAGTGCCTCGATAGGGTCGCGTCCCTCCCGCACGGCGTCCACCGCGGTATCCACCAGCGCCAGCGAATCGGCCACGCTGTAGCCGGTGCACGGGTGCATCATGCCGCCGCGCGAGCCGAATTCGACCGCCCGGGCGGTGCCCTTGCGCGGCGGTGGCTGGTCCAGCGGATAGTGCGCCGCCTCGGTCGGCTCGTCCCCGGACAGCCGGATGCCGTGCGCGGCCAGCCGGGCCAGCGTCCGCTTGCGTAACTCGTGCTGCGGCATCCCGCCGCGCAGGCCGAGACTGGTCTCCTCGAAGATCACTGTGCCGTCCCCGAGCGGTACCGCGTAGAGGAACGACGGCGGCTCGTCCTGACCGGCCCCGTTCTCCGGCCGCCAGTCCAGCAACAGCCCCTCACCCTCGGCCACCATCGGGGCCGCGGTCTGCTCGTCCACGAAGATCCCGTGCGCGCTGGCGGCCCGCCGCCGCCCTGTTGTCGGCAGACCCCTGGTGTCGAACACCGTCGCCGCGCGCACCACGGTCCCGTCGCCGAGTTCGACTTCGTGCGCGTCCACCCGCCTCGCGCGTGCGGCGATCACCGTCGCGTCCTCCAGCGACAGCGCGTCGTGCAGACCCTGCTTGGAAAGCACCGCGTAGGGCCGCTGGATCCGGTGCTCGGTCTTCGTCCACACCACCGGCGCCTCGATCCGGCTGGCGATCACCTCCCGCGGCAGCCAGTCCGGCAGTTCGTCGATCCAGCAGGAGAAGGTGGGCGGGAACAGTCGCTCCGGGCGGGGGTCGATCGCGGTCACCCGCATCCCCGCGCGCATCGCCCGGTGCGCCAGCGCGCGCCCGGTCGGACCGAGGCCGACCACACAGATGTCGGCTTCCCTGTCGCCATTGCTCATGAGGGCATCAAATCGGACACGCCGTCCGAGCGCAAACACTCTCCCCGGCGGGAAGCGTGGGCCGTGGATGCTCGAGGGGAGCGCGCCGGTGGCACAGACCGCCGTGCGCTGACGCTGCCCGGATCCTTGTTCGATGAACTACCTCGGCGTCACCCAGGTGGTGATGTCGGCGTGCACCACCTCCACACCGTCCCGGTCGTAGATCGACACCGGCACCACCAGCTCCCGCCCCTCGGTGATCGCCGCGAAGTCCGGGACCTCGGGCAGGAAGGCCACCGCCCGAAGCCTGCTCTCCGCCTTGGCCAGGTACCGCACATTCATCCCCTTGGGGATCCAGCGATGTGACGACGGCACCGTCGCCTCGCACAGCATCCCCATCGCCACCTCCGCCAGATTGCAGGCGGCGATGGCGTGGAAGGTGCCGAGATGATTGCGGATGCCGAACCACTTCGGCGCGCTCACCTCGCACAGCCCGGGCTCGAGCCGCCGCACGGTCGGCAGCACGGTGCCGAAGTACGGCACCCGCGCCACCATGCCCAGGGAGAACAGCGTGTGTCCGAACAGGTTGTCGGGCAACTTCTTCCAGCTGCGGAAGGTCGAGGTAGCGGCAGTCATGCCAGCTATCTTACTTTTCGGTAAGTTATCCGGGAAGGGGGGTGCGCCGAACCGTCACCACCGGTTGCGGGCCTCTTCGGCGAAGCCGATCACGTCGGTGAATTCCACCCGCTCGCCCGCATCTGTGACGATCGTGCCCGACCAGCGGCCGAAGCACTGGTGGACCTCCATCGACAGGACGCCCGCACTGGTGCGGGCATACCGGTCGTGGTCGGGGACGAGTTCGACGTCGACCATGCCCGCGCTGTCGCGTATCCGCCACGGGCGCATGGGCTCGACCCAGTCGTAGCTCCACCGCAATTCCTCGCCGATCTTGGTGAGCCTGCCGTCGACGCACAGTCCGTTCTCGGTGTAGCCGGTGCCTTCGGTCCACTTACCACCGAATTGCAGGCCGACGGTCCGGCCGTCGTGCGATACGCCCGAGGCGGCCGCCCAGTTCCAGCGATTGCGGTATTTCCAGACCCCGCGGCCGAGGTCGAGGGTGCCGTAGGCGGGCAGATCGGCACCGCCGAGTTCCCATCGATGGCGGCCCAGGCGCACGGTGCCGGTCGCCGGGCGGGTGTTCTGTTTGCTCGTGTACTGGAAGCGGCGCCGCGACCACGGGATCACCACATTCAGCGATTCGTGCCCGGCCGGTTCGGCGACCTCGATGTCTATGGCGAGGGGACCTTCCGTGGTCGAGGCGCACGACGCCCGCAGCCTGGTGGACTCGGCCGATCGTTCGTCGATCTCCACCCGCAGCCCGGACGCCTCGACGACGGTCAGACCCGTGCACGGCTGGTCCGGCAGGGCGAAACCGCGCGCACCGGGCACGATGCGGTCCACCGAGACCGACAGGCCGGTGGATGGACGGCAGATCCACACCGAGGCGTTGCCGAGGTAATCCAGATCGGCGCAGGTGATCGCGATATAGAGGTCCGGCGCGGTGACGCACCAGTAATCCCAGCGCTTCTTCCTGCCCCACGCTCGCGACAGATTCGCGCGATGCAGCGGCGTGCGCGACCAGCCCACGGCGTCGGGATTCAGGCGCCCGCGCTCGTCGCACAGATCGACGGGTCCGGTCAGCTCACGTTCGCTCATCCGCCGATCATGACAGCCGTTCGGCCGATGTGGGCGGGGCCTGGACCAGGGCTATCGGTCCGATCGCACCCGCCACGGGGGCGATTTGAGTCGGCGGCGGGGCTCATGCATACTGTTCGGGTTGCCTTGCACGGGGTTGCGGTCGTTTCCTGGCGAAACGGGACGTGATCGGGTGGGGCGAGAGCAGTACCCAATCATGTACTTCACCGGGATTCCGGTGTGAGTACGTCCGGGACATGGTTCTGCAAGCCTGTGATGAAGTTTTCGATCCGGGCCGCAGAATGAGCGAAAAGGCGACACGCCCGACCGCGTGGACCGGAGAACCATGACAGATGAACAGCGGCGAAGATCGGGCATGCCCCGGTCGGTTGGTCTCCTCTGAGGCGTCTTTCGTGTGTTCGGGCTGTAGCAAATGAGGGTGGTATCGGATGCCTGACGGCTTCCGGGCCACGAAGGAAAGCGGAGAAAAGGACACTTAGCGTGGCGGGACAAAAGATCCGCATCAGGCTCAAGGCCTATGACCACGAGGCGATCGACGCGTCTGCGCGCAAGATCGTGGAGACGGTCACCCGCACCGGGGCCCGCGTGGTCGGACCGGTGCCGTTGCCGACCGAGAAGAACGTGTACTGCGTCATCCGTTCGCCGCACAAGTACAAGGACTCGCGCGAACACTTCGAGATGCGCACGCACAAGCGTCTCATCGACATCCTCGACCCGACGCCGAAGACGGTCGACGCGCTGATGCGCATCGACCTGCCGGCCAGCGTCGACGTCAATATTCAGTGACGGGGACTCGAGATATGACTGACAACAAGAACCGGCCTGCCGCCGGAATCCTGGGCACCAAGCTCGGCATGACCCAGGTCTTCGACGACAAGAACCGCGTCGTCCCGGTGACCGTGATCAAGGCGGGCCCGAACGTGGTCACCCAGATCCGCACCGAGGAGCGCGACGGCTACAGCGCCGTGCAGGTCGCCTTCGGCGCCATCGACCCCCGCAAGGTGAACAAGCCGGTCTCCGGCCAGTTCGCCAAGGCCGGTGTCACCCCGCGTCGCCACATCGCCGAACTCCGTGTCGCCGACGCCTCGGCCTTCGAGGTCGGCCAGGAGCTCAACGCCGACGTGTTCGAAGAGGGCAGCTACGTCGACGTCACCGGCACCTCCAAGGGCAAGGGCTTCGCGGGCACCATGAAGCGCCACGGCTTCGCCGGCCAGGGTGCCTCGCACGGTGCGCAGGCCGTGCACCGTCGTCCGGGTTCCATCGGTGGCTGTGCCACCCCCGGTCGCGTGTTCAAGGGCATGCGCATGTCGGGTCGTATGGGTAACGACCGCGTGACCACGCAGAACCTGTCGGTTCACAAGGTCGACACCGAGAACGGCCTGCTGCTGATCAAGGGTGCGATCCCGGGTCGCAAGGGCGGCGTCGTGATCGTCAAGAGCGCCGTGAAGGGTGGTGCGCACGCATGAGCGCCGTGAGCACTCAGAAGGAAACCGAAAAGGCGAACCTCACGCTTCCTGTCAAGGAAGTCGGAGGCAAGACCAACGGCACCGTCGAGCTCCCCGCGGAGATCTTCGACGTGACCGCCAACATCGCGCTGATGCACCAGGTCGTCACCGCGCAGCTGGCCGCGGCCCGTCAGGGCACCCACGCGACCAAGACGCGTGGCCAGGTCTCCGGCGGCGGCAAGAAGCCGTACCGGCAGAAGGGCACCGGCCGCGCCCGTCAGGGCTCGACCCGCGCGCCGCAGTTCGCCGGCGGTGGCACCGTCCACGGCCCGCAGCCGCGTGACTACAGCCAGCGCACCCCCAAGAAGATGATCCGTGCCGCGCTGCACGGCGCGCTGTCCGACCGGGCCCGCAACGATCGCATCCACGTGATCAGCGAGCTGGTGGCCGGCCAGACCCCGTCGACCAAGACCGCCAAGAGCTTCCTGTCCGAGCTGTCGGACCGCAAGAAGTTCCTGGTCGTCGTCGGCCGCGAGGACGTCGCCGCGTGGAAGAGCGTGGCGAACCTGCAGAACGTGCAGCCGATCGCCCCGGATCAGCTGAACACCTACGACGTGCTCAACAGCGACGACGTGGTCTTCAGTGTCGAAGCCCTGAACGCTTTCGTTCACGGCCCGACCGAGGCGGCTCAGGAGGAGAGCAAGTGACCACCATCGCCGACCCCCGCGACATCCTGCTGGCGCCGGTCATCTCGGAGAAGTCCTACGGACTGATCGAGGAAGGCACCTACACCTTCATCGTGCACCCGGACTCCAACAAGACGCAGATCAAGATCGCCGTCGAGAAGGTCTTCGGTGTGAAGGTCACCAGCGTCAACACCGCCAACCGTCAGGGCAAGCGCAAGCGGACCCGCTTCGGTTACGGCAAGCGCAAGAACACCAAGCGCGCGCTCGTGACCATCTCGGCCGACAGCAAGCCCATCGAGATCTTCGGAGGCCCGGTCGCGTAAGCGGACGGGATTCCAGAAAGCAGAGAAGAACTCATGGCAATTCGCAAGTACAAGCCGACAACCCCCGGTAGGCGTGGGTCGTCCGTTTCGGACTTCGCCGAGATCACCCGGTCCACTCCCGAGAAGTCGCTGCTGCGTCCGCTGAGCAAGACCGGTGGTCGTAACGCGCACGGCCGCATCACCACCCGTCACCGCGGTGGCGGGCACAAGCGGGCCTACCGCATCATCGACTTCCGTCGCCTGGACAAGGACGGCATCCCGGCCAAGGTCGCGCACATCGAGTACGACCCCAACCGGACCGCCAACATCGCGCTGCTGCACTACGTGGACGGCGAGAAGCGCTACATCCTGGCGCCGAAGGGCATTTCGCAGGGCACCCCGATCGAGTCCGGCCCCACCGCCGACATCAAGCCGGGTAACAACCTGCCGCTGCGCAACATCCCGACCGGTACCACGATCCACAACGTGGAGCTGCGTCCCGGCGGCGGCGCCAAACTGGCTCGTGCCGCGGGCATGAGCATCCAGCTGCTCGGCAAGGAAGGCCCCTACGCCACGCTGCGTATGCCCTCCGGTGAAATCCGCCGCGTCGACGTGCGCTGCCGCGCCACCGTCGGCGAGGTCGGCAACGCCGAGCAGTCGAACATCAACTGGGGCAAGGCCGGCCGTATGCGCTGGAAGGGCCGCCGCCCCACGGTTCGTGGTGTCGTGATGAACCCCGTCGACCACCCGCACGGTGGTGGTGAGGGCAAGACCTCCGGTGGTCGCCACCCGGTCTCGCCGTGGGGTCAGCCGGAAGGCCGCACCCGCAAGCCCAACCGCCCGAGCGACAAGCTCATCGTCCGCCGTCGCAAGACCGGCAAGAAGCGCTGAAGGAGGAGGTAAGAAATGCCACGTAGCCTCAAGAAGGGCCCGTTCGTCGACGACCACCTCCAGGCGAAGGTGGACGTGCAGAACGACAAGGGCACGAAGCAGGTCATCAAGACCTGGTCGCGTCGTTCGACCATCACCCCGGATTTCATCGGTCACACCTTCGCGGTCCACGACGGCCGCAAGCACGTGCCGGTGTTCGTGTCCGAGAACATGGTCGGGCACAAGCTCGGTGAGTTCGCGCCGACCAGGACGTTCAAGAGCCACGTCAAGGAAGATCGGAAGAGCAAGCGGCGATGACGACTGAGACTCAGAACCCGACCGCCCGCGCGACCGCCAAGCACGTTCGCGTTACTCCGATGAAGGCTCGTCGTGTCGTGGACCTGGTCCGTGGCAAGCGGGTCGAGGACGCCCTGGCGATCCTGAAGTTCGCTCCGCAGGCCGCGAGCGAGCCGGTCGCCAAGGTCGTCGCCAGTGCCGCGGCCAACGCCGAGAACAACCTCGGCCTCGACCCGGCCACGCTGGTCATCTCGACCGCGTACGTCGACGAGGGCGCGACCCTGAAGCGTTTCCAGCCGCGGGCCCAGGGCCGCGCGTTCCGGATCCGCAAGCGCACCAGCCACATCACCATCGAGGTCGAGAGCGTGCCCACCGCCGGTGCTGCTCGCAGCCGCCGGAAGGGAGGGGCAAAGTAAATGGGACAGAAGATCAATCCCCACGGCTTCCGCCTCGGTATCACCACCGATTGGAAGTCCCGTTGGTACGCGGACAAGCAGTACGCGGACTACGTGAAGGAAGACGTCGCGATCCGCAAGCTCCTCGCCACCGGCATGGAGCGCGCGGGCATCTCGAAGGTCGAGATCGAGCGCACCCGTGACCGCGTGCGGGTGGACATCCACACCGCGCGTCCGGGCATCGTGATCGGCCGTCGCGGCGCCGAGGCCGACCGCATCCGCGCCGAGCTGGAGAAGCTCACCAAGAAGCAGGTGCAGCTGAACATCCTCGAGGTCAAGAACCCCGAATCGGATGCCCAGCTCGTCGCCCAGGGTGTGGCCGAGCAGCTGTCCAACCGTGTGGCGTTCCGTCGCGCGATGCGCAAGGCCATCCAGTCGGCCATGCGTTCGCCGAACGTCAAGGGCATCCGCGTGCAGTGCTCGGGCCGCCTCGGTGGCGCCGAGATGTCGCGCTCGGAGTTCTACCGCGAGGGTCGGGTGCCGCTGCACACGCTGCGCGCCGACATCGACTACGGCCTCTACGAGGCCAAGACCACCTTCGGTCGCATCGGCGTGAAGGTCTGGATCTACAAGGGCGACATCGTCGGTGGCAAGCGTGAGCTGACCGCCGTGAGCGCTCCGGCCGGCGATCGTGATCGTCCGCGCCGCGAGCGGCCGAGCCGTCCGCGTCGTTCCGGTTCCACCGGCACCACCGCGACCAGCACTGAGGCCGGACGGGCCGCCACTGCGGTGGCGGAGGCTCCGGCAGAGAATCAGGAGGGCTGACGCATGCTGATGCCTCGTAGGGTCAAGCACCGCAAGCAGCATCACCCGAGTCGCTCCGGTATGGCCAAGGGCGGCACCGCCGTGTCCTTCGGTGAGTTCGGCATCCAGGCTCTCGAGCCCGCCTACGTCACCAACCGGCAGATCGAGTCCGCTCGTATCGCGATGACCCGCCACATCAAGCGTGGCGGCAAGATCTGGATCAACATCTACCCGGATCGCCCGCTGACCAAGAAGCCGGCCGAAACCCGCATGGGTTCCGGTAAGGGTTCGCCGGAGTGGTGGGTCGCGAACGTCAAGCCCGGTCGCGTGATGTTCGAAATGTCGTACCCCAATGAGGAGATCGCTCGTGAGGCCCTGCGCCGCGCGATGCACAAGCTCCCGATGAAGTGCAGGATCGTGACCAGGGAGGAGCAGTTCTGATGGCTACCGGAACACCGGCCGCAGAGCTCCGCGAGCTCACCGAGGACGAACTCGTCTCCCGCCTGCGTGAGTCGAAGGAAGAGCTGTTCAACCTGCGCTTCCAGATGGCGACGGGTCAGCTCGACAACAACCGTCGTCTGCGCGTCGTTCGTCACGAGATCGCGCGCATCTACACGGTCATGCGTGAGCGTGAGCTCGGTCTGGCCACCGGACCCGCTGACAAGGGAGATGCGGCATGAGCGAGAACGCGAAGGGACAGGACCGTAACAGCCGCAAGGTTCGTAGCGGCTACGTTGTCTCGGACAAGATGAACAAGACGATCGTCGTCGAGCTGGAAGACCGTCACCGGCACCCGCTCTACGGCAAGATCATCCGCACCACCTCCAAGGTGAAGGCGCACGACGAGAACGAGATCGCCGGTGTCGGCGACCGCGTCGCGCTGATGGAGACCCGTCCGATGTCGGCCACCAAGCGCTGGCGTCTGGTCGAGGTCCTGGAGAAGGCCAAGTAAGGCTTACTCCTCGACTGAGGAATCCTTCGGCCTATACGTCGAAGAACATGAAGGCCCGTTTCCCCTTGCGGGGGAAGCGGGCCTTCGTCGTGTCCGGGGTCCCGCCGGCGGATGAATTCGACACCGACGCCATCTCGACCCTCGACCGCCGGGATTTCCGTGCGCTCCGGCCTCTGCACAGGTACCCCGCCTTCCGGCTGTTCCCGGATGATGCCGGTTGAGAGCGTAGGCGCAGGCTGGGTAGTCGACCGGGGTTCGAGTCGGGCGAAGCGAATGCTCGACCGAGGGGTCGCCGCATCGGGTCCGGCGCACCGAGCGCTCGGTCGTGTCACGAGAAGCGAACATAGGTGTTTGCAAACGGGATAGGCTGTGGCGGTGAAGGTTTCGGCTATCAGTCGATGCTCACGTGACGAAGGGTGATGACATGAAACGCGTCCTCTCGGGCACGATGGCGGCGGCCGCCATCGCTGTCGGCTTCATGGTGACAGCGCCGCAGCAGGCCGAAGCCGTGCCCGGCTGCAAGATCAGCTGGTGGGATACGAACGCGCTCGGCGTCGAGTGCCGCAGTGGGTCGTACTCGCAATTCCGGATCAGGGCCCTGTGCAAGAACGGCAGCTGGTCGCCGTGGGGGCCGTGGGCCAATCGGCCCGGACAGGCGTACGCGTACTGCAACGCCATCAACTCGCAGGTCGCCAACCCGAACTTCAACTATCAGCACCAGACCCGCTGAGGCCATCGGGTGAGTGCGGGCCCGTCCCCGGGGAGGCGGGCCTTCGTGGTGTCCTGGTCTCGACTCTTCCGGAGATACGGTCGGGTGGGTGACGCCGGGATGACGCGGCGCGATCAGCGAGTCGTCCCGCGGGCTCGGCGTTCACGGAGGCCGAGCACGAGGTGGTAGACGATCGCGGTCACGATCCCCACGACGAGCGCGGTGACGGCGACCGTGAGCCAGGCCGCGGCGCCGTCGGGCCAGCTGCCGTCGCGGCTGCGTGCCCAGAGTTCATACGCGGTGAACCCCGTTGCCGCGCCGATCGATACGCCCAGCGCGCTCTTCATCGTGACATTCATGGCTTCGCCTCCTCGGTCGGTGCACCGTCGACGCGGTGGTTGCACAGTGATCGATCCGCGGCAGGCGAATGTTTACGCATGGGAGCAGTTGGGCTTCAGGAGTCGGTATCAGTGCTGATACCATCAGCATCATGGCTTGGACAATGCGACTCTCGGAAGAGGAAGAGGCAGCGCTCACGGCGCAAGCCGATCTCGAGGGCCGGTCGAAGCAGGAGATCACGCGCGACGCCGTCCGCGATTACCTGATGCGGCATCGTCGGTGGGATGTCCCGCTGCTCAGCGACGAGGAGACCTTCGATCTCGGCGGGCCGATCGGCAAAGAGGATGTTCGCGACGCGATGAACCGGCCCGCATGATTGTCATCGCGGACACCTCGGGAATACTGGCACTGTTCAATCGCTCTGACCCCGAGCATTTCGCCGTGCGCAGGGCCGCGGACCGAGCCGGGGCGCTGGTGATCAGCCCGCTCGCGCTGACCGAGGTTCACCATGTCGCGAGTGTGCGAGCAGGTCGCAGAGCTGCCGACGCCATCCTGGGGTTGCTGTCCGATCGCATCGCATCGACCAGGATCGTGATGGGCGAAACGACTGCCCCTCAGCTCCGAACGGCGATCGATGTTCGCGCGAAATATGACGGACTGAATCTGGATCTCGTCGACGCGGCGTGTGTCACGCTGGCGGATGACTTCGACACAGATGCGATCTTGACGCTGGACCGCCGGGACTTCCGGGCGATCCGCCCGCTGAACCGCTACCCCGCTTTTCGACTTCTTCCGGACGACTCGCACTGAACGGATGGCGCGTGGGGTGTTCGCACACCGGGGATCGCCGGGTGCTGAACCTCGGTTCGGACGGTCAGGCCAGGGTGGTGTGCCAGACCAGGGCGGCGGTGAGGGCGCCGAGCCCGTTGACCGACCAGTGCAGGGCGATGGGGGCGAGCAGGCTGCCGCTGCGTTGCCGGAGCCAGGTGAAGACCACGCCCGCGGCGGCGGTGGCGATGACGGCGAGCAGGATGCCGATCGCCTGGCCGACGATGCCGCCGGGGAGCAGGCTGCTGAGGCCCTGGTTGCCGCTGGTGAGGCCGAACGAGGAGGCGATGTGCCAGAGGCCGAACAGCAGCGACCCGGCCGCGAAGACGCCGCGGGCGCCCCAGGCGCGGTCGAGGGTGCCGTGCAGGACGCCGCGGAAGGCGAGTTCTTCGGGAATGACGGTCTGCAGCGGGATGACGATCATGGACGCGATGAGGGCGCCGGAGAGGGTGGCGTAGCGGTCGGCGAGGAAGAACGGGCGGGTGATCGGCAGGAGTGCGCCGACGGCGATCACCGCGAGGACCAGGCCGACGGCGGCCAGTGCGTAGATCGAGCCGCGCCGCCAATGGCGGGGCGAGAGGCCGAGTTCGGCCCAACCGAGACCGCGCCTGCGGACCAGGGCGAGCAGAACGAGCGCGGCGACGGGGACGCTGACGATATTGGCCCAGGCCGTGGTGAAATGGGCGATGAGATTGGTGCCCGCCAGCACGGCGATCACCACGGCGACATCGATATAGGCGTGCAGCCGATGGCGACCGGGCTCGGTCGCGGTCACGGCAGGGGCTTCGATCACGGCCACGGCGTCGGGTTCGTGCATTCGCCCCAGCTTACCCAGCCGGGGATCGCGCGCACTGCGGCGTTCGCCACGTCTTTGCGTGGACCGCCGTGCCGAGGGCTGCGGCGGGCGAGCGCGGGAACCGCGGGGACGGAACGGGTTCCGGGGATCGGCGTAACCCGTGCCGCTCAGCCCGAGCGGCCGTTCCGGTGGTCACGAAGTGTCGATGCTCACCACCGGCACGAAAGTGAATAATCAATATTTCAGAATTCGGCACCGGGGAACTGGACGGGCGATACAGTCCGAGCGTTCGCATGGACTGTAGAGGAGTTGTCATGAGCGAGAGCAGGAACGTCGGTCGTCTCAGAGTCGGACTGGGCGCGCTTGCCGCGGTGACCTGTGCGGTGGTCGCCGGGGCCCCGCACGCCGCCGCAACGGTCGATCACCTGGCGGTGTCGAGCAGCCGACCGCAGGCGGGCTGCGTCTACCAGTTGACCGCGAAGGTGAACCACTGGTTCGAGGTCTGGTTCTACGACAACGCTCTGGTCATCTCGGGCAGCCCGGTCAAGCCGGTCGACGGCGTCGCCACGATCCAGTGGAAGCCGTCGAAGTCGGGCACCCATACTCTGGCCGCGTTGCAGGGCCTGGCTTACGAGATCAAGGTGAATGTGGCCGAACCGACGGTCAGCGGCAGCGCCACATGTGGCGCCGGACCACTGGGCTTCATGGGGTCCTGATGCCGGTCAGCCGGCCCAGCCCCGGTGATCGGTCCAGGCCCGCAACGTGCGGGTGCTCCGGAATCGGCGCGGTTCGCCGGTGACCGGGTCGGTGAACTCCAGCGTCGAGGCCAGTAGCTGCAGTGGGCGGGTGAACTCGTGCACGGGCTTGTCGGTGATCACGGGGTAGAAGTCGTCGCCGAGGATGGGCACCCCGAGGCTGTTCATGTGCAGGCGCAACTGATGGGTGCGGCCGGTGTGCGGGGTCAGCCGGTAGCGGCCGAGACCGTCACGGTGTTCGAGCAGTTCGACCAGGGTCTCGGCATTGGGCTCGCCCTCGACTTCCCGGGCGGCGAGCACGTGCTTTTCCTTGACGATGCGGCTGCGCACGGTGCGCGGCAGAGACAGTTGCGGGTCGTAGGGCGCGATGGCCTCGTACTGCTTGCGCACGGTGCGCTTGTGGAACATCGTCTGATACGCGCCGCGCCGCGCCGGGTCGACGACGAACAGGATCAGCCCGGCGGTCACCCGGTCGAGCCGATGCGCGGGAACCAGGTCGGGCAGACCGAGTTGTTCGCGCAGACGCACCAGCGCGGTCTGGCGGATGTGCTGTCCGCGCGGGATGGTCGCCAGGAAGTGCGGTTTGTCGGCGACGAGGAGGGTGTCGTCACGGTGCACGACGGTGATCTCGAAGGGAACGTCGACCTCGTCGGGCAGGTCGCGGTGGAACCAGACCGCTCCGCCGGGGACGTACGGGGCGTCCGGCGCGATCGGGCCGGACAGGTCGACGATCTCGCCCGAGCGCAGCAATGCGTCGATACGGTCGGGTGACACGCGCGGCAACCGCTCGACCAGGTGATCACGGATCGTCGCCCATTCGCCCGCTTCCGGCATCCGCAGCCGGGCGGGGTCCAGGCCGTGCCGTTTGGGCAACGGTGGCTGCTGCCTGCGTCTCATCGGCTCGAACTCTATCGGCCACGCCGCCCGAGCCCACCGGCCAGGGCCGGTGTCCGGTGGCCTGCCGCACACGCGGCGGGTGATCCCGTGCGGCTCAGCCGGGGCCGACGGGCCCGCCGGTGACGTCGTCGGCGGCTGCGGCCGTGGCGGCGAGGTCGGCGGGCGGGTCGCCGAGCGGTCCGCGAAGGAAGGCTTCGATGAGCGCGTTGGCGGTGCGTCCGGTATCGGCGGGCTCGCGGGGGCCGCCGGGGAATCCGGCGAGCGCGAAGCGCGCGGGCCTGGCGAGGAAGTAGGGGGCGTCGGTGAAGCCGTAGTGGTCGGCGCCGCCGAGCGCGTAGCGGTGGCCGGGTGCGGTGAGGTTGCCGAGCAGGGCGCTGTTGCCGTCGAGGTAGCGCTGGGAGTGGTCGGTGCGGTCGTGGTCGCTCTCGAGCAGTAGCACGGGGCGGGTGAGGGCGCGGTCGGGAAGGTCGGCATAGGGGGTTCCGTCGATATCGACCGCGGCGTCGATGCGCGGATCGTCGGCGAGGGCGGCGAGCGCACTCGCGCCGCCGAGGGAATGCCCGACAGCGGCGATGTGATCGGTGTCGAGGCGGCCGGCCAGCGGGCCGAGCAGATCGGGACGGGCGAGCTGGTCGATGACGAAACTCAGGTCGGCGGCGCGGGTGCGCTGCCTGTCGCCCATCGCCCGGGCGGCCTCGGCGTCGTCGGCGGAGGTGTCGGGGGCGGTGGTCACGATCCGGCCGTCGGAAAGCGTGGTGATCGCGGAGTCGTAGGGGTGGTCGACGGCGAGGACCACGAATCCCCGGGAGGCCAGGTCGGTGACGAGTGCGGTGTAGAAGGCGCGCGGTGCGCCGTAGCCGGGGGAGAACAGCACGACCGGCCATCGTGCCCGGTCGTCGGCGACGGCCACGTCGGCGGAGGCGTGACTGTCGATGAGACCGTATCCGCGCATCAGCCACCCCGGCACACCGGCGACGCTGCCGGGCAGTTCACCGTCGCCGTCGAGATAGAGGTATCGCCGCCCGGACGATCCGTTGGACGGGTACCACGCCTGCACGACGACATTGCGCCGGTCGGCAGGGGCCGACGGCTCGGCGCGCTGCTCGTCGACCCAGCGGAAGATCTCCGATCCCACCGCGTAGCGGCCGGTCGGTTCGGGTAGGCGCGGCACCGGCACGGCGGCCGGTGCGGGCAGCGCGATCACCGCGAGCACGGCCACGGCGACGCGCGCGCCGACCGCGCGCGCACCGGTCCGCCGCCGCGCCCCCACGACGAAGGACACCACCGCGCTGAGCGGGAACAGGAGGTAGAGCGGGAGGAACTGCCAATAGAAGCGCTCCACCAGCAGTTGCAGTGGCCAGCCGAACAACAACAACGGTCCCACGACCGGCAGCGCGAACATCGCCGCGCGTGGCGCCGCTACGGTCGCGACGGCGTGGCCGAGCGTGAGAACGACGAGAATCACGTCGAAGGTCGACATCACCGGCTCGTTTCGTGGTCACGGCGCCGCGCCGGGCCGTGCGTGGTTCGAGCCGCCCGGAACCGCCCCTGATCAACAGACCGCCCCCCGTCAGGCCGGCCGAGGGCCACCCTACCGCCGCGCGGGGGTCCCGACGACGATCGCGCCCAAGCCGCATTCGTCGAGTTCGTCGTTACCGGTCGCCGCGGCGAACGCCGCCGTTTCGGTGAACGGCTGGGCGCAGACGCCCAGCCCCATCGCCGCACCCGCCAGATACAGCGTCTGGGTGAGCGCGCCGACGTGCTGGAGGATCGTCGCGTAGCCGACCTGTCCGTGGGAGTCCACCACGCGCCCGGCACGTGCGGCGAGCACGATCAGCACCTGCGGCTTCCCGGCGGGCGATTCGGTGGTCCGCGGTACGCCGACGTCGACGGGGCGAACGCGTTCGCCGAGTGCGGCGTCGTTCACCGGCGGCGCGCCGTCGCCGTCGCCGTTGCCGTTGCCCACGGCCCGTGCGGCGGTCGACGCCTCGAGCAGCCGCCGCACCGAGAGCGAATCGGCGGGCGCGACCGGCCGCAGTTCGTGCTCGAACGAGTCGTAGTGGTACATCCCCGGCGCCAGTCCGGCGACGCCGCACACCACCGGATACAGCTCGATCTCGTAGGCGTCGTCCCTCGACGGATACGGCCGCGCCGCCGAGCGGGCGCCGTCCCCGCGACTACGAGCCGTGCGGTACAGGAGTTCGCCGAGCTGCTCCACGGTCATCGGCCGGGCGTCGTCGAAGGCGCGGGTGGACACCCTGTCCTCCATCACCGCGGCCAGGCTCGGGTCCGACGCGCGCCGTTGCGTGAGGTCGGGCGCGGGTAAGCGCACCGCCTCGCCGGCATAGTCGGGCCTGCGCACGGGCACTCGCGCGTCTTCCGCGGCGCTGTCGCCTGTTCCGGCGCCTGCGCCCGAGGTGCTGCGCCGGTGGAACCACAGGTCGGCCGCACTCCAGCGGCGAGCGCCCGCCTCCCGTTCCTCGGCCCGGTCGTCGGCGACCAGGAATCCACACCAGTGCAGATCATCGGCGAACTGGGTCTTCACCGCGATCGGGATGTTGGCGTCGGCCGAGCCGAGACCGTCCAGCAGCGCCATCAGCCGCGGATCGTGGATACGCAGGGCACACCACGATCGGGGGTGCTCGAGCACGAAACCCTCCGAGTCCCGGTGCAGCACCGCGAATTTCGACAGTGTCGCCGACCAGGAGGGCAGTGGTTGCGTCGGGCGCGGCGCGGGTCGGTCGTGTGGGCGAACGGTGTAGAGGTCGCGGCCGCCGTCGCGGATGGTGACCGCCAGCCAGCCGCCGTCGGCGAGCTGCTCGAGCAGCGGGGCGACATCCGCGCCACCCGCCTGCGCCGCGATCTCCGACACCGTCTTGGGGCCCTGGTGCAAGGTGCGCAAAGCGAGGAGCTGGCCGTCGGCCAGATCGGTGAATTCCACATTGCGGGGCGGGGCGTGGAGACTGGCCCCGGCCGGGGTGGTGGTGAAGGTGACGCCCGTCACAGAGTGCGAATCGGGTCTGTTCTGAATAGGTGACGGTGGGCAACCGCTGACCTCCGCGTGTGGAACCGAACGATCTCACGTCTTACTGTGCCGCCGCGGCGAACGCCGGGTCCAGCTTGTCCAGGATGTAGGGAACCGACAGTGCCGTGGGCTGATTCACCGCGCTGATCTCCTGGGTGGTCAGGAATACCGCCGAACCTTTCTGCACCGCGGGCAGATCGCTGAAGCCGGGTAGTCGGCGGTACTGCTCGTCCATGCCGGGGGAGTAACCGGCCAGCAACAGATCCGCGGTCAACTCCTCGACCCGCTCCGGCGGGAGCGTGACGCGGCCCTGGTGGGCGGGGAGGTCCTGCAGGTTCGGTGGGATGGTCATGCCGAGATCGGCGAACACCTTCGACGAGCCGTCGTTCGGGTCGATGAGGACCATCAGCTGCGAGGGGCCCGCCAGCCAGGTGCTGACGAAGGTCTTGCCCGCCAGGCCCGGGTTGGCCGCGGTGATGGCGGCGATCTTCTCGTCGACGCCCGAGACGACCCTGCTCGCTTCGCCTTGCTTGCCGAGCACACCGCCGAGTGTGGTGACCTGGTCCTGCCAGGGCGTGATGATCGAGGCGGACAGTCCGGGCACGGTGGGCGCGATCTCGCTCAGATCGCCGTAGGTCTCCTGATCAGCGATGAACGGATCGGCCAGGATGAGATCCGGCTCGAGCGCGGCGACCTGCTCGGCGACATTGCCGGTGGTACTGATCTCGGTCGCGGACGCCAGCGCGCCCTCGGGGTGCCAGGGCGAGGCGTGCCGCGAGGTGACGGCGATATTGTCGAGGTAGCCGACCGGGGTGACGCCGAGCGCGAGGGCGGTGTCGAGCCACTGCGCACCCAGCGCGACGATCTTGGCCGGGACGCCGTCGACGACGGTCGCGCCGAGGGCGTGAGTGACCGTGATCTCCTCGCCCGAACCGTCCTCCTCCGAGGATCCGCACGCGCCGACACCGAGCGCGAGCGCGGCCGCCACAGCGGGGACCGCGGCGCGTGCCCACATCCGAGTTCTACCGACAGCCCTCATCGCCTGCACCCTCCTCTGTCGAGAATCGCGCGACGGCCCGGCGATGCCGCAGCCATGGTTGAGCAAAGGCTAACCTAGCTGCCCCTGTACACCTATGGTCACCTGCTGTTTCACGCCTCGAACCCGCGGATCTGCGCCCGTCGCTGCCGCGGGTTAGACTTCGCCGACTTTGTGCTCGGCGCGGATGGGGAGCTCGGTTGGAAACGTCAAGGGACTGGGGCAACGAGCTCGTCGCGACCGTGAAGTGGCTGGCCATCGCTTTCACGATCACCGCCGTCGCTTTCACCGTGATCGTCGCGCTGCTGCTGTGGCTGACCAGTTGGGGCAGGCAATTCTGGCGGTTGACCGGTGGTTTCTTCGCCGGTCGTGAGGGACGCTGGACCATCGCCTTCGTCGCGTTGCTGCTGTTCATGACGGTGTTCGCGGTCCGGATGAACGTGCTGTTCTCCTATCAGGGCAACGACATGTTCTCGGCGCTTCAGGAAGGCGCGGGCGCCCTGGTCTCCGGCGATCAGGCCGCCCTCGACGCCGCCGAGACGGCGTTCTGGAACTCGATGATCCTGTTCGCCGTGCTCGCCACCATCCACGTGATCCGCGCGCTGCTGATCTACTACCTCGGCGAGGCCTTCGACATCCGCTGGCGTGAATGGCTCACCGACCATGTCACCACGGACTGGCTGCGCGAACGCGCCTACTACCGGGCCCGCTTCATCGACAACACGATCGACAACCCGGACCAGCGTGTGCAGGCCGACATCACCAACTTCGTGATGTATTCGCGGACGCTGGCGCTGGGCGGGGTCAGTTCGGTGGTCACCGTCGTCTCGTTCACCAAGATCCTGTGGGATCTGTCCGGGCCGCTGACCTTGTTCGACGTCGAGATCCCGCGCGCGATGATGTTCCTCGTCCTCATCTACGTGCTGCTGTCGACAGTGATCGCGTTCTGGATCGGCCGCCCGCTGATCCGCCTGAATTTCCTCTACGAGATGGCGACGGCCAACTTCCGCTACGCCCTGGTCCGGTTGCGTGACAGCGCCGAGAACGTCGCGTTCTATCAGGGCGAGAACGTGGAGCGGCGCGGTCTGCTCGGCCGATTCGCCGCGGTCATCAAGGTCTACTGGCAAGTGGTGTTCCGCACCATCAAGTTCAACGGCTGGAACCTCGGTGTCAACCAGACCGCCGTCGTCTTCCCGTGGATCATCCAGGCGCCGCGCTTCTTCACCGGCCAGGTCACTCTGGGCGGGGTCAACCAGACCGCCACCGCGTTCGGCGAGATCCACGATTCGCTGTCGTTCTTCCGCGAGTCCTACGACACCTTCGCCATGCTGCGCGCCTCGCTGATCCGTCTCGACGGTTTGATGGTGGCCGGCGAGGAGTCGCGCCACCTGCCCAAGCTGACGGTGACCGACCTGGACGATGCCGTCGAATTGGACAAGATCGACGTGCGCAAGCCCGACGGCGCGGTCCTCATCGACGACCTGACGCTGCGTCTGGTCCCGGGCGACGCCCTGGTCGTGAAGGGCCCTTCCGGCAGTGGCAAGACCACTCTGCTGCGCGCCCTGGCCCAGATGTGGCCCTACGCCGACGGGCAGATCCGCAGGCCCGGAGGCGACGACACCCTGTTCCTCTCGCAGATCCCGTACCTGCCGCTGGGCGACCTGCGCACCGCCGTGGCCTATCCGGCGCGTCCCGACGAGATCGGTGACGACACCCTGCGCGCCGCGCTGAATTCCGTGCACCTGGGTCATCTGGTGGATCGGCTCGACGAGGAAGCCGACTGGGCCAAGATCCTCTCGCCCGGTGAGCAGCAGCGCCTGGCCTTCGCCCGTATCCTGCTGATCCGACCGAAGGTGGTCTTCCTCGACGAGGCCACCTCCGCGGTCGACGAGGGGCTCGAGTACTCCCTCTATCACCTGATCCGCACCGAGGCGCCGGAGACCATCCTCGTCAGCGTCGCCCACCGCAGCACCGTCGACCAGCACCACACCCAGCGCCTGGAACTCGAGGGCGGCGCCGAGGCAGGCTGGCAGCTCGCCCCGATCGGCTGACCCCGATTTGGGTCCGACCTGCGCTTTCCCATACACTTGACCGGTTGCCCGCGGGCGCTGTATCCCGCGAACTCGGCCGTGAACCCCCAGTGGTTGTGAGAATCCGCTGGTAGGCGCGCGTTTCCGGGGGCAGCACGACCATGCCCGTCGGGTCGGAAATCCGGCGTGCTTTTACGTCCAGGTCAAGGAGGCTGAAGTGATTCAGCAGGAGTCGCGACTGCGCGTCGCCGACAACACGGGTGCGAAGGAAATCCTCTGCATCCGCGTTCTCGGTGGTTCGTCGCGTCGCTATGCCGGTATCGGCGACATCATCGTCGCCACCGTGAAGGACGCCATCCCCGGCGGCAACGTCAAGCGGGGTGACGTGGTCAAGGCCGTCGTCGTGCGCACCGTCAAGGAGCGCCGCCGTCCGGACGGTTCCTACATCAAGTTCGACGAGAACGCCGCCGTTCTCATCAAGGCGGACAACGATCCGCGCGGCACTCGTATCTTCGGCCCCGTCGGCCGCGAGCTGCGCGACAAGAAGTTCATGAAGATCGTCTCGCTGGCTCCGGAGGTGCTCTGACATGAAGGTGCACAAGGGCGACACCGTGCTCGTCATCTCGGGTAAGGACAAGGGCGCCAAGGGCAAGGTCATCCAGGCCTACCCGCAGGACAACCGCGTCCTCGTCGAGGGCGTCAACCGGATCAAGAAGCACGTCGCGGACTCGGCCAACCAGCGCGGCGCCTCCTCCGGCGGCATCGTGACCCAGGAAGCCCCCATCCACGTGTCCAACGTGATGGTCGTCGACTCCGACGGCAAGCCGGCCCGCATCGGCTACCGGACCGACGAGAACGGCAAGCGGGTCCGCATCTCCCGTCGCAACGGGAAGGACATCTGAGCATGACTACGACTGAGAAGACCCAGCCGCGCCTCAAGGTTCGCTACCGCGAAGAGGTCAGGGACGCGCTGAACAACGAGTTCGACTACGCCAACGTGATGCAGATCCCGGGCGTGGTGAAGGTCGTCGTGAACATGGGTGTCGGCGACGCCGCCCGTGACGCCAAGCTGATCAACGGCGCCGTCGAGGACCTGGCCCTCATCACCGGCCAGAAGCCGCTGGTCCGCAAGGCCACCAAGTCCATCGCGCAGTTCAAGCTGCGTGAGGGCATGCCGATCGGCGCGAAGGTCACCCTGCGCGGCGACCGCATGTGGGAGTTCCTGGATCGCCTGGTCTCCATCGCGCTGCCCCGTATCCGCGACTTCCGCGGCCTGTCGCCGAAGCAGTTCGACGGCAACGGCAACTACACGTTCGGTCTGAGCGAGCAGTCGATGTTCCACGAGATCGACGTGGACTCCATCGACCGTCCGCGCGGTATGGACATCACCGTGGTCACCACCGCGACCAACAACGAAGAAGGCCGTGCCCTGCTGAAGCACCTCGGCTTCCCGTTCAAGGAGAACTGAGCCATGGCGAAGAAAGCTCTGGTCAACAAGGCCAATGCGAAGCCGAAGTTCGCGGTCCGCGCCTACACCCGCTGCCAGCGCTGCGGCCGGCCGCACGCGGTCTACCGCAAGTTCGGCCTGTGCCGCGTGTGCCTGCGCGACATGGCGCACAAGGGCGAGCTGCCCGGCGTGCACAAGAGCTCCTGGTGAGCTGACGCTCGTCTGAGCGTCGCCAACTGAAGATCCCACGAGGGCACGGACTTTCGACAAGTCCGTGCCCTCGTGTGTCGCTGGGCGATCCGAGCCGTCGGCGACGAACGGTTGCCGTTACCATTGCGGCATGCCGAGTCCGCAGTCCGAGCGCCCGGACCTCCCCGAGTATTTGACCTGGGATGAACTCGAACAGTTGCCGGATGAGATCGCGAGCCAGATCGAGCTGTGGGAAGGACGAGTGGTGTGGCTGCGGAGGGGACCCGCGGAGCATCAGGCGTTCACCTTCGCGCTGACGGCCGCACTGAAGCGATGCACTCGGGAAGCGAAGATGCACCGGCCGGACGAATGTTGGCGTGCGGATTTCGAGACGAATGTGTTCTTCGGTGAAACAGGAAAATCCGACTTCGTGACACCGGACTTCCTGGTCTACCGGTGCCCCCTCGTTCCCTATCAGGACATTCGGGCCAAGGATGTCCTGATCGCGGGAGAGGTCCTCTCGCCGTCGAATACCCAGACCGATATCGAGGACAAGAAGGCGCGCTATGCGAAGGCCGGCATCCCCTGGTACTGGGAGGTGGCGTTGGATCGAGAGCGGAGCGCCATCCGCTATGTCCACGCCTACGCGTTGGAGACCACGCACGGGCGGCTGCCCGCGGGCGTGCGTCCGCTGTATCCGGCCAACTATCTGCTGGTCGGCAAGTGGTCGGCGGGAGCCTCGGCCGGGATCGACCTCGATGTGCCGTTCCCGATCCGCATCCCTTGGTCGGAACTCGAGTTCTGAACCCGCGCAGCGGATTCCGCTCGCCGTCCAACACAGGCGAAGGGCAGGCACGGCCACTGCCGATGTTGTGTTCCCGGTACCGATGAATCCCTATCGCTCGCTCCGTCTGAACCTTTGACAGCGATTCGCAGATCGTGGTCACTCGGCAGAACCTCGAGTTCCACTGGCGCAACTCCGGGGTCATCGGCGGCGAGCTGATCGAGGCGGTGACCGCGCTGAAGAACGAGCCCGGCGGCGACATCGCCATGAGTGGGTCGGTGTCGGTGGTCCGGCAACTGCTGGCCGCCGGACTGCTGGACGAACTGCACCTGCTGGTGCATCCGATCGTCGTCGGCAAAGGGGAACGCCTGTTCGAAGGCGGTGGCCCCACCCTGCCGCTGCAGAACCGTGCTGGATACATTGGTCACGTCCCGACTGGCGTCGTGAAGTAGACTCTTCTCGTCGCCTGCGGACAAGCAGGGGATTAATTCGGGGGGAATTATGCGAATCAGTCTTTTCCGGCCTGCCGTTGCTGCGGCACGATCATGCGCAATTCGGTTCTCGTTCGCCATTTTGCTTGCAGCACTCGGCTGGACCATTGTGGCGAGTCCGGGTACGGCAAATGCCGACGCCGGAAGTTGCGACGTCAAAGTCCACAATGTGCACCAATCGAAGGGCTCGCCTGGGCTGATGGATGTCAAGGGATCTCTGGTATGCGAGGGAGACGTGGACCGCGCCGACGTCTTCATCTATTTCGCGAAGCTCGAAGGCTCGACCTGGACGAAGGTCGACAGCAGTGTCGTGCAACGCACCGTGCACCACCCGACAGCAGGCAAGAAGTACACTGTGATGTCCCAGAACGGAACCCCATGTGTCCCAGGCGTGTACATCGGCATCGCCGAAGGCTTCCTGACTGTAGACGGAAAGACCTATAAGAACTATCAGAATGGATACGGACCCGAGTCGCGCGTGGAGTGCTGACGGTCGCCGTTAACGAGTAGGAGAGAGCCAGGATGGACGATTTCGGTCGGGTAATGGAGGATCTGCATTCCTGGCTCTCGGCCGAGTTCGGAAGGGAAGGGGTTTTTCTCTTGGACAAGGAAACGAAAATCCTCGCCGCCATTCCGCGGATTTCAGGATCTCCGTTCACGCTCACTCGAACCGAAGACGGTATTCTCGTCGGCCTCGGCCTCGGCGTTACGCTCATGATTCCACGTGACGATCCCTTCTCCATGGCTGATATCCAAGCGCCGCTGCGTTCGATTATCACCTCGGGCATTCTTCTGTCGGTGCCGATCGAGCCTTTCGGTGAACCAGTCATTCGATACACGATCGACTACGAGTACGGAGCGTTGAGTTCCAAGGTGCCCGGGCGCGAATATGTCGAATTCCCGACCCGGGCGTGGCAATCGGACGGATCGGCTGTCTGAGCGCTTCGGGACGGGATTCACACCGCCCGTGTCAGCGCGCGCTCTCTGGCGAGGAAGAAGAACGGGATCGCCGTCGCGATGCCGACGCCGAAGGTGAGCACCATCGAGGCTGCCCACCACCGGAGGATGCCCAGGCGTTTGGCCTCGCCGAAGGCCCAGGTGTGGAAGCCGATGACGACGAAGCCGAGGTCGGTCATCGCGAAGCGGCCGGGTGTCGTCCGGAGAATATCGCCGACGAAGAAGTCGGCGACCGACCGCGGACCGTTCTTCCGCACGTAGGGGATGGCGATGGCGTTCTGGCCGATGAAGGCGGTCAGGAAGATGACCAGCAGTGCGCGCTCGCGCCAGTCGGGGCGTGTGTCAGGGGTTGGCATCGTGTGGTCTCCCGGTTCGGTTCGTGGTGCGCGGCACCTGCGGATCGGACTGTCTGAAACCTTGGCACGGACAACGGCCGGTGCGACGGAATTCGCCCGGCATTCGGCCGGGTGATCGACGCACTCGAGGCGGAGCGTGGCACCTGCTCCGCTTGCCGGCGATATGTTCCCCGGAGTCATCAAGGTATCGGCCCCATTCCCCGCGGAGATCGAGCTCGGCGAGCTCTGATTTCGACTGCCAGGGTGTGCCTGCTCACCTGGCGACTCGCCGACTTCCGGTAGCCCCGGACGGTGGATGCCGCGCCCGTCCCCCGAGATCAGGACGGGCGGCGGCGGAGCCCCGGTCAGGAAAGGTCGATGCGGACGCCGGGGGAGCCCTCGGAGGCGCGCATGACGAGCGTCGCGGGGGTCGCGTCCTCGGGGATGTCGAAGGCCAACTGGATGGTGGTGGCCGCGTCGGGGTTGTACTCGTGGCGGAACTCGCCGTTGAGCGACATGTTGCCGACGAGGTCGGGGGCGTAGGTGGCGCCCTTGTCGTCGAGAAGCTCCTGGTAGGAGTAGTCGAAGACGCTTCGGGTGTCGCCGGTGTTGGTGACCTGGACGTGGACGACGGCGAACTGCCCGTCCGCGTCACGTCCGGAGGAGGGGCCGCCGATCGTGGAGATGCCGGATTCGATACTGGCGACGATGAATTCGAATTGCCCGTCGCGGATCGGCAGGGCGCTGCGGGCGGGCACCGGAATCTGCGTCGCCTTGCCCTCGGAGGCGGCGCTCGAGTCGCTGCCGCAGCCCGCGCTCAGCAGGCACGCCGCGCTCAGCAGGAGCACGATCCAGGTGGGCGCGAGCCGGGAGGAAAGCCCGCCGTCGGTTCTTCGCAGGGTTCCGGGAGCTGTGTTGCGCGGCTTCATCACACGTTTCTCACTGTTGTAGCGGTCACGACACGGCCCCCGATCTCCCCGGGTCGGCCGCGACAGCACTGTAACCGTACTTATGAGCGTGGACACAGGTTTTGACAGCTATGGCGTCTCGCCCGATGCGGCGAGAGACTGGAGATCATCGGTATCCGCGGCACAGCACAGGAGCATAGGAGGATGGGCATCGATCGCGCCGACGGGCCCGGCGACTGAGATCGGTCGGCGGCTGGGTGCGGCGGCATGAGCGGAGATCACGAACATGAACCGGCCGTGAGCGCGCGTAGCGGCGGCCCGAGGCGGCGGTCGTCGTGAACCAGGTGCTCGCGGTGATCATCTTCGTGGTCGCGTTCGGGTGTATCGCCACCGAACGGTTCGACAAGATCAAAGTGGTGCTGTCCGCCGCCGGCCTGATGGCCGTGCTGGGACAGATTCCCAGCGAAGCCGTCTTCTTCGACCCGCACATCGGCATCGACTGGAATGTCATCTTCCTGTTGTTGGGGATGATGGTGATCGTCGGTGTCGTCAAGCAGACCGGCCTGTTCGACTACCTGGCCATCTGGGCGGCCAGACGTTCACGCGGCGATCCGTTCCGGTTGATGGTGATGCTGATGACCATCACCGCCATCGCCTCGCCGATTCTCGACAATGTCACCATCATCCTGCTGGTCGCGCCGATCACCATCGTGGTCTGCGATCAGCTCGGGCTGCCCGCGCAGCCCTTCCTGATCGCCGAGGTGCTGGCCGCCAATATCGGCGGGGCCGCGACGCTGGTCGGCGATCCGCCCAACATCATCATCGGCAGCCGCGCGGGCCTGAGCTTCAACGACTTCCTCATCCACATGGCGCCCGCGGTGGCGGTCATCTTCGCGCTGTTCGTGATGTTCACCAGGGTGCTGTTCCGTGGGCAGCTCAGCACGCCCGCGTGTCGTGCGGCGGCGACGCTGACACTGGACGAGCGAGCGGCGATCACCGATCCGGCGCTGCTGTGGCGGTCGCTGACGGTGCTGACCGGCGTGGTGATCGGGTTCGCGCTGCACACCGTGGTCGGTATCGCGCCGTCGATCGTCGCGCTGGTCGGCGCCGGGGTGATGGTGCTGGTCGCCGATCTCGACATCGACGAGATCCTGCGCGAAGTGGAATGGGGCACGCTGGTGTTCTTCATGGGGCTGTTCGTGATGGTGGCGGGACTGATCCACACCGGCGTCGTCGATCGGCTGGCGTCGGCGGCGGTCGCGGTGGTGGGCGACAGTCCGCTCGCGGCTTCGGCGGCGCTGGTGTTCGGCTCCGCGGCGGTCGGGTCGTTCATCGACAACATCCCGTACACGACGACCATCGCGCCGGTGGTGGAGGAACTGGTCGAGCAGACCCCCGATCACCAGACCGGCCGGGCGTTGTGGTGGTCGTTCGCCTTCGGCGCGGGATTCTCCGGCAACGGCACGGCCGTCGCGGCGGGAGCCAATGTGGTCGCGCTCGGGATCGCGCGCCGGGCGGGGCACCCGATCACGTTCTGGCAGTTCACCAGGTACGGCGTCGTGGTCACCGTGGCCTCGACAGCGCTGGCGTTCGGCTATCTGTGGGCGCGGTATTTCTGAGGTGCGAGTTCAGTTCGCGGGGGCGGTGCGGAAGAACAGCACGTGATCGTGGTCGATCAGCGGCATGGTCTTGCGGATCTGGCGTAGGCCGTTGCTGGGCAGATAGGTGAGGTTGGCGAAGCTCTGGGTGTTGCCGAAGGCCACCCGCAGCTTGTTCTCGGTGGCGAAATGCGCGCCGTAGGTGGCCAGCCATTCGAAATCCAGCGGGCCGAGCGGCTCGGTCGTGCCGCCTCCCGGCACCCGGCCGAGCGCGGCGTACTGGATGGGCTTGCCCTGGTCGTAGCGGCACAGTTCGTAGGTGGTGTTGTCGGTGGCGCACACGCTGATCACCGGCCACTGCGTGGACAGCCGCAGCGCCAGCGGATGCATGCCGACCGGGGCGAGTTCCCAGTTCAGGCTCATCACCGTGACCCAGCCGCCGTAGGACATCTCGATGAGGACGATGTCGTCGCCGAGCGCGGTGGCGCGGTTGATCTCGGCGTCGCCGATCCCCCAGAACGAGTCGGATTGCGCGCGGTAGGTGCTCGAGTCCACCGGGCGCGCGTCGTCCATCGCGTAGGCGGCCACGATCGCGGCCTTGATCTGGTCGATGGCGTCGCGGTCGGTGCAGCGCACGCCGAGCGCGCCGAATGTGGGGCCGATCTCGACGGGCATGGACGGCGGCTCGGGATCGGAGCCGGGGGCCAGCGGCCGCAGGCCGACCAGCGCGAGCCGCCAGTTGATCTCTTCGACGGTCGACAGATCGCCGGAGGTCTTGCGCAGGATCTGCTGTTGGGTCAACCGGCCCGCCGCCTCGAGGGTGCGGCACTCCAGTTCGGTCAGCGCGGCCAGCGACTTCGGTGTCAGGTCCAGATCGCGGACACCGCAGGCGCGCAACCGGATCTGCAGGCTCATCGGGGTGAACGCCGAATACCGCTCCCGGTACATCGAGATCGCCTGCTTGCGGGAGCGGCCGACCATCAGGGTGCGCAGCAGTGTGCTGAGGCTGGCCAGGTATTTGCCCGCCAGCTCCGGATTGGCGGCGGCCAGTTCGGCCCGGATGCGGGCGGCGTCCACGGTGGCGGCGACGGCGGCGTCCTGATCGAGCCTGCCCAGCCACACCCCGCACTTGCCGAGACCGTCGGCGCAGGTGCCCGCCACGTTCGGGTAGTGCTGAGCCACCTCACGGTAGGTGTGGCAGGCGTTGCGGATGGTGTTGACCGCCAGCTCGCGATGACCGGTCTGACGGGTGACGGTCTCGAACACACGCAGCGCTTCTTGTACGGCCCCGGCGTCCTGGGCGGTGACGTAGCCGTTCATCAGCCAGTGCAACCGGATGCCGACGGACTCCTGGGCCGGGGCGATCGCCTCGGATGTGCGATCCCGCGGCGCGCCGTTGGTCCTGGTCTCGACCAGCGCCTTGGCCAGTTCACACAGCGAGGCCGCCAACCGCAGTTCGCTCTCGGCCGTGCGATCTCTGGCCGCGCTGCGATCCACCGCCACCTGGCGCTCGATCGCGCTCAGCTCCATCGCGATCTTCAACTCTCGCTTCACCTTCCGACGCGGCGATCCGCCCGCGTGCTCGCCGAGTGTGCCATATCGGTGGTCGATGCGCTGCCGGAGGGGACAACTGCCGTCCGTCGCGGACCAATCCGCTGATCAGAGCGGTGCTCGAAGGTGAAGGAGATGTCGCCGGAGCGTTCGCCCGCCGGCGGTTCGTGGACGGATGCTCCGCGGTGGAGTTACGTCCTCGGCGGGATCGGAGCGAACCGGAGATCGGGGGTGGTCTCGACAACGTCCTCCGGCGGCTTCGAACGGTGCTTCCAGCACCGGCTGGCTATCGGAGCGTGCCGAGTGGCGTCGGCCCCTGGAGATTTCGCAGGCGATGCCCGTAGGGTGCGGGAAGAAACCGAGTGCGACGGGGGATCGTGAATGTTGCGCAGGCACAGCAGTCCGGTATCGGCGCTTGTCGCGGGGGTGCTCGGCGTCATGCTCGCCGCGGTTCCGGCCGCCGCGGTTCCGGAGCAGACGCAGTACGCGCCGACGATGATCGTGCTCGACGCGTCGGGTTCGATGCTTCGTCCAGATCCGAGCGGCACGATGATGGACGCGGCGAAGAATGCCGTGCGTTCGTTCGTCGAATCCGCACCCGAGCAGTCGCGAGTGGGGTTGACGGCATATGGGACCGGGACGAGCAATGACGAGGCGGACAAGGTCGCGGGCTGTTCGGATGTGAAGATCCTGCACAAGCCCGAACCGTTGGACCGGGCGGCTCTGGCCGGTGCGGTCGACGGTATCCAGGCGTCGGGCTGGACTCCGGTAGGTGTGGCCTTGCGGCAAGCCGCGCAAGCGCTTCCGGATTCCGGCCCGCGTTCGATCGTGCTGGTCTCCGACGGCGAGGACACCTGCGCACCGCCCGATCCCTGTGAGGTCGCTCGCGAATTGGAGTCCGGCGGCGTCGATCTGGCCGTGCACGCCATCGGTTTCGCGGTCGATGAGAAGGCACGCGCGCAGCTGAGCTGTCTGGCGGACGCGACGGGCGGTTCCTACACCGACGCCGCGGACGGTCCTGCCCTGGAACGGATTCTGCCCAGGGTCACCGCCGCCGCGTTGCGCAGCTACCAGGCGACCGGCATCCCGGTGACCGGCGGCGCCGACCATACGACGGCACCGGTGCTCGCCCCCGGCCATCATCTGGACACGATCGGCAAGGGCGAGACCCGTTGGTACGCGGTCGATGTCCCCGCCCGCGCCACCGCCTACGTCACCGGCATCCTGCCCTTTCCCCGTGTCGCGGGCGTGTCGATCCTCGACGACCTGAACTCCATCCAGCGGCGCATCTACGGCAGGGACGGGCAGGACTGTCTCGAAGTCGACACCGCGTTGGCGACCGGGGCGAGCGACGGCGAGGCCCTCACCAGCGTCGCGGCGTGGGAAGGCGCCACCCGTGAGCCCGCGGGCGACGGGCGGGCAGAGGACAAGTGCCGTGGCGGGGGCCGCTACTACTTCGCCTTCACCTGGAAGAAGACCTCGGAGAAGCTGCCGCAGCGGCTGCCGTTCGAGGTGCTCGTCGGCATCGAGCAGGCGGTGAGTGATCGCGGACCCGCCCGTGTCGGCACGCCCACAGTGATGGTCGAACCGACCGACCCCGGTGTGCCGGTCGTCGGCGGCGGTTCCTTCACACTCGCCCCCGAACTGCCCGGCAGCGGCCGCTACACCGACCTGCTGCAGCGCGGCGAGATCGTGTACTACCGGGTGCGCCTCGACTGGGGGCAGGGCCTGGCCTACCGCGTGCGATTCGGCGAAGCCGAGCGCACCATGGCCTCGAACATTCGCACCGAACTGTTCTCGCCCCTGGCCGAGGAGATTGCAATGGACACCGCGGCCTATCTCGGCGACGCGACCGTACTGCCCTTCGACGGCAATCCGTTGGCCACCGTGCCGGTCCGCTACGACAACCGCAACGGTGACCTCGACCAGCGCAGGCAGTCGGTGGCCGGCTGGTACTACCTCGCCGTCAAGGTCGGATCGAACACCGGGCTGCGAAAAGGCGCCTCGGTCCCGGTGACGATCGACCTCACGGTGGCAGGCGAGCCCGAGCCGGGACCGACCTACGAGAACGCGACCGACGGCGGAGTCTTCGGCGAATCCGGAAAACCGAGCGCATCCCCCGGGAGCTCGGACGACCCCGCCCCGGTGGCGGCGACCCAGCAGGAAGCGGAGTCGTCCGCCCTGCCGATCCTCGCCGCGATCCTCGGCGCGGGCGGACTCGTGGTGGTGCTGATCGGCGCTGGCGTCCGGTACTCGATCCGCAGGCGGAAGGCCGGTGCGTCGCTGCCGCATCGTTGAGCGAGGGCCATGCCGGTGTGTGCAAGCCCCTCGAATCGATGGCATTCCTGTGTGCTCGGTGCGGGCTACGTCGGCGGCGTGGTGAGGTCACCACCGGATCAGAACTCGAGTTCGGCCCACGGAATGCGTATGGGGAAGGGATAGTCGATGACGATGCCTTCACTGTCATTCGGTGACCACTCGGCGACGAGCAGATAGTTCGCCGGATGCAGCGGGCGTACTCCGGCGGGCAACTCGCCGGGCCGCGTCTCGAGAGCATACGCGTGGACCACGGCGATCGCGCTCTTCTCCCGCTCGAGCTTCACTTCCCAGTACCAGGGAATGCCTGCCGCGGCGTAACGCCTGCGCTTGGCATCGATGTCGGTCTGACTGTTACCTGGGGACAGGACTTCACCGACGAGCTGAACGTCGGTGGCGCGAAGATCCTGGTACGGCTCGGGCAGGCAGCGCTGGACGAGGAAGTCCGGGGTCAGAAGTCCGACTTGCCGTGCGCGCCGAAGAACACGTTCGTCTCGGTGTGGACCCGTCGGCATTCCTCCGGGTTCTTCGCCATCGCCTCGCGCGCGCACCGGCGCAGCCCGCTCCACATCAGGTTCGTGAATTCCTGATGCTCGGCCGGGCCTCGCCGCAGCCACACCACACGGCCTTCCCACAGTTCGATATTGCGCGCGATCTCTTCGGGCAGCTGAGCGAGTTCCTCCCAGGTCATCCGTTCCGGAAGGTCTGGGCGCTGTGGGGCCGGACGTGCCATATCACCATGGTATTCGGGAGAGCCGGGGAATCCGGGGGATCAGGTACGCGGCAGCCCTCTGCGCGGCTGGTCAGCGGCGATCGTCGTGCCGATCGGCGCGCAGACCGGCGATCGTCATGCCGATCAGCAGGTCGTAGCTCTCGTCCAGCTTCTCGGGCAGCCCGAACCCGCCCTGGGCCTCGAGTATGACGAACCCGTGCACCGCCGAGCGCAGACAGCGGGTCGCGTGGACGGCAGCGGAATCGGTCAGGCCGTAGGCGCGCAGGGCGGCGGTGACGATGCCGACCAGGCGGGCGCCCGCTTCTTCGGTCAAGGGATCCGGACGCTGGACGACCGCCGCGTAGCGGTGCGGGTGGTGCCGCACGTACTCGCGCCACGCGGTCATCAGGGCCCGGATGGCGTCGTCGGCGGAACGGCCGAGCACCGCGGCGCCCACCCGGTCGGCGATGTCGCCGAGGACACGCGCCGAGACCAGCGCGCGCAGTTCGGCCAGATTGCGCACATGTTTGTACAGCGACGGCGTCGCCACCCCGGCCCTGCCCGCCACCGAGGAAAGCGTCAGCGCCTCGGGGCCGCTCTCGTCCAGGATCGCCAGCGCGATCTCGACCACCGCTGCCGGGGACAGCGTGGCCCTAGCCACGGGCGGTGTCCGTGACGAAGGCGAGGATGCTCGCGGCGACCCGCTCGGGGAACTGGACATGCGGGTAGTGGCCCGCGCCTTCGACCAATTCGAGGTGGCCGAGCCCGGCGGGCATCTCCGCCACGATGCCTTCGCCTTCGGCCTTCGGGTCCGGCCAGTCCGGATCGAGGGTGCCCATCAAGACCAGCGCGGGGCAGCGGATGCCGGCCAGTCTCTCGCCCGCATCGGTGGGCGCCGCACTGCCGAACGTGCTCACCGCGGCCATCCTGCCCGGACGACGCAGATCGGCGTCCGCCGCGGCGAGCCGCTCGTCGAAGTCCGCAGGCCTGGCGCCCGGGGTGGCGTGTTCGAGGTAGCGCTTCCACAGCCCGACACTGCGCAGCCCCGCCGCGCCTGCCAGCAGGAGCATGCCCGTGCGGTAGCGGCTGTTGGTGAGCAGAGCGCGCATGTCGGGCCGCTGGCGCCGGGTGAACGGGCCGATCTCGACGACGGCCTCGACCAGGTCGGGCGCCTCCGCCGCGGCGATGGTGGCGGCGCCGCCGGCGAACGAGTGGCCGACGACGACGGCCGGGCCGCCCAGGTGTCTGATCAGGGCGAGGATGTCGGCTGCGACATCGGCACGGGTGTAGGAGTCCCAGCCCAGGCTCGAATCGCCGTGGCCGCGCATGTCCATGGTGGCGACGCGGTGACCGGCGGCGACGAGGCGGTCGGCGACGGCGCGGAAGGTCGACCTGTTCTCGCCCATACCAGGCACCAGCACGAACAGTGGGCTGGTGCCGGTGCCCGCCACGTCGTAGGCCAGCCGGCCGCCCTCGAGCCCGAGAATCATGGTTTCGGATGGTGCGCGGTTAATGCTCATAGCTCAAAGGCTAATAGCTTTAGCCACCGGACGCAAGGGTTGTCCGAGAGGACCCGCCGCGACCTCGGCGGAGTCCGATTTTGTCCAGGTCGCGGGGTTGCCTACACTAGAGCGGTTGCCTGGGCACCCATCTGTCCGCATTCGTGCGGGCGGCGCCCGGTGGCACGTACCCAGCGGTCGGCAGGTTTGCCGGCCGGACCAGCCGAATTGTTGTAGGCCCACCATTCGCGTGCGCAAGCGCGTGGGTGCTGCATGGGAACCGCAGCGAGAAAGGTGTCGAGGTCGAACCATGACCATGACCGATCCGATCGCAGACTTCCTGACCCGTCTGCGCAACGCCAACTCGGCGTACCACGATCAGGTGAAGGCTCCGCACTCGAAGCTCAAGGCGAACATCGCCGAGATCCTCAAGCGCGAGGGCTACATCGCCGACTACCGGACCGAGGACGCACAGGTGGGCAAGACGCTCATCGTCGACCTCAAGTACGGCCCCAGCCGCGAGCGCAGCCTCGCCGGTGTGCGCCGGGTGTCCAAGCCGGGTCTGCGTGTGTACGCGAAATCCACCAACTTGCCCAAGGTCCTGGGCGGCCTCGGCGTGGCGATCATCTCCACGTCGCAGGGTCTGCTCACCGACAAGCAGGCGGCCAAGAGCGGCGTGGGCGGCGAAGTCCTCGCTTACGTCTGGTAAGGGAGTCAGGACTAATGTCGCGTATTGGTAAGAAGCCCATCGCAATCCCGGCGGGCGTCGAAATCACCATCGATGGCCAGAACGTGTCGGTCAAGGGGCCCAAGGGCGCTCTGTCGCACGTCGTCGCCGAGCCGATCACCGTCGCCAAGGGCGAGGACGGCCAGCTCGAGGTCACCCGTCCCAACGACGAGCGTCGCAACCGCTCGCTGCACGGCCTGACCCGCACCCTGATCGCCAACATGATCGAGGGTGTCACCAAGGGTTACGAGAAGAAGATGGAGATCTTCGGCGTCGGCTACCGCGTGGCGGCCAAGGGCTCGAACCTCGAGTTCGCCCTCGGTTACAGCCACCCGGTGCCGATCGAGGCGCCGGAAGGTATCACCTTCGCGGTGGAATCGCCCACCAAGTTCTCCGTGTCCGGAATCGACAAGCAGAAGGTCGGTCAGATCTCTGCGGTCATCCACGGCCTGCGCAAGCCCGACCCGTACAAGGGCAAGGGCATCCGCTACGCGGGCGAGGTTGTTCGCCGCAAGGTCGGAAAGACGGGTAAGTGATCATGGCGCAAACCGAAAACCAGAAGTCCAAGCGCATTCCGCTGGGCAAGGACGTCGCCACCAAGCGCCGCCTGTCCAAGGCGCGTCGCCACTTCCGCCTCCGCAAGAAGGTGGAGGGCACCACCGAGCGTCCCCGCCTGATCGTGCACCGCTCCTCGCGGCACCTGCACGCGCAGCTGGTCGACGACTCGGTGGGCAAGACCATCGCGTCGGCGTCCTCGATCGAGGCCGATGTGCGCGCGGTCGACGGCGACAAGACCGCCAAGGGCAAGAAGGTCGGCGAACTCATCGCGGCCCGCGCCAAGGCTGCCGGTATCGAGGCGGTCGTGTTCGACCGTGGTGGTCACGACTACCACGGCCGCATCGCGGCGCTGGCCGATGCCGCTCGTGAAGGCGGGTTGAAGTTCTAATGAGCGGAGCTTGCGGAGCGAGTATTCAGCACAGCTCGCGATTCGATTTCATCAACGGAAGGAACGTCTGATGCCGGGACGTCAGCGGCGTGACGGCGGCAGCGGACCCGCCGGACAGAACACCAGTGGCCCCGAGGGCGGCCGCGACAACCGTCGTGGCGGCGGCGACCGCCGCGGTGGCGGCGACCGTCGGGACAGCGCGGCCGAGAAGAACCAGCTCGAGCGCGTCGTCGCGATCAACCGCGTCTCCAAGGTCGTGAAGGGTGGTCGTCGCTTCAGCTTCACCGCCCTCGTGATCGTCGGCGATGGCAACGGTCTGGTCGGCGTCGGCTATGGCAAGGCCAAGGAAGTTCCCGCGGCCATCCAGAAGGGCGTCGAGGAAGCGCGCAAGGGCTTCTTCCGCGTCCCGATGATCGGCTCGACCATCACCCACCCGGTTCAGGGTGAGGCGGCGGCCGGTGTGGTCATGCTGCGTCCGGCCTCGCCCGGTACCGGTGTGATCGCCGGCGGCGCGGCGCGCGCTGTGCTGGAATGCGCCGGTATCCATGACATCCTGGCGAAGTCGCTCGGCAGCGACAACGCCATCAACGTCGTGCACGCGACCGTTGCGGCCCTCAAGATGCTGCAGCGCCCCGAAGAAGTGGCGGCCCGCCGTGGCCTGCCGCTCGAGGACGTCGCTCCTGCGGGCATGCTGCGTGCGCGCGCTCAGGCGGCTGGAGGTGCCAGGTAAATGGCAGATCTCAAGGTGACCCAGATCAAGAGTTCGATCGGCGCCAAGCAGAATCAGCGGGACAGCCTGCGTACCCTCGGCCTGCGGGGCATCCGCAAGTCGGTGGTTCGTGAGGACAACGCCCAGAACCGTGGGCTGATCAACGTCGTGCGCCACCTCGTGACAGTTGAGGAGGTCTGACATGACCATCAAGTTGCATCACCTGCGTCCCGCCCCCGGATCCAAGACCGAGAAGACCCGTGTGGGTCGCGGTGAGGGCTCCAAGGGCAAGACCGCGGGCCGCGGTACCAAGGGCACCAAGGCTCGCAAGAACGTCCCCGCGGCGTTCGAGGGCGGCCAGATGCCGCTGCACATGCGGCTGCCGAAGCTCAAGGGCTTCACCAACAAGTTCCGCACCGAATACCAGGTCGTGAACGTGGGCCGCATCGCCGAACTCTTCCCCGAGGGCGGCGAGATCGGCAAGGCCGAGCTGGTGGCCGCGGGCGCGGTTCGCAAGAACCAGCTCGTGAAGGTCCTCGGCGACGGCGAGATCGGCGTCGCGGTCCAGGTGACCGCCGACAAGGTGACCGGCTCCGCCAAGGAGAAGATCACCGCCGCCGGTGGCACTGTCACCGAGCTGGGCTGACGGTAGGCTCCAACTGGTGGCACCGGACGAGTGAGACCTCGTCCGGTGCCACTGTTAGAGTTCAATAGTTCTGCCAAGCCTCGCCATGGGTTTCGGCATGTACCGTGCCGCAAAATCCCCATGTCCTGACCATGTCGTTCGCGCCAGGAGGATCTGTGCTTTCCGCCTTCGTATCGGCCTTCCGGACTCCGGACTTACGGCGGAAGATTCTCTTCACGCTGGGGTTGGTCGCGCTGTACCGGGTGGGCGCCGCGCTGCCGTCTCCCGGCGTCGACTACCAGGCTGTTCAGGAGTGCGTCGACCTGGTCTCCGGCGGTGAGAACGCCGGTATCTACCAGCTGATCAATCTTTTCTCCGGTGGTGCGCTGCTGCAGTTGTCGGTCTTCGCGATCGGCATCATGCCCTACATCACCGCGAGCATCATCGTGCAATTGCTCACCGTGGTCATCCCGCGGTTCGAGGAATTGCGCAAGGAAGGCCAAGCGGGCCAGACGAAGATGACGCAGTACACGCGTTATCTCTCGATCGCGCTCGCGATCCTGCAGGCCACCGGCCTGGTGGCCCTCGCCGCCCGAGGCCAGCTCCTGCAGGGCTGCCAGCAGGACATCCTGGCCGACACCAGCATCTTCGGCATGATCATCATCGTCCTGGTGATGACCGCCGGTGCGGCGCTGGTGATGTGGTTCGGCGAGCAGATCACCGAACGCGGCATCGGTAACGGCATGTCGCTGTTGATCTTCGCCGGCATCGCGGCGCGGATCCCGACCGAGGGCAAGGCGATCCTGGATAGCCGGGGCAACATCACCTTCGCGCTGGTCTGCGTGGCGGCGTTCCTGATCATCGTCGCGGTCATCTTCGTCGAGCAGGGCCAGCGCCGTATTCCGGTGCAGTACGCCAAGCGCGTGGTCGGCCGCAAGATGTACGGCGGCTCCTCGACCTACCTGCCGCTGAAGGTCAACCAGGCCGGTGTCATCCCGGTGATCTTCGCGTCCTCGCTGCTCTACCTGCCGAACCTGATCGCGCAGCTCACCGGCGCGCAGAACGCGACCGATCCCAGTTGGTGGCAGGAGATCATCCAGAAGTATCTGGTGAATCCCGGCAACCCGGTCTACATCGCGATCTACTTCGGCCTCATCGTCTTCTTCACCTACTTCTATGTGGCGATCACCTTCAACCCCGAAGAGCGCGCCGACGAGATGAAGAAGTTCGGTGGTTTCATCCCCGGTTACCGTCCGGGCAAGCCCACCGCCGACTATCTCAATTTCGTACTGAGCCGCATCACGCTGCCAGGCTCCATCTACCTCGGTCTCGTCGCCGTCCTGCCCAACCTGTTCCTCGACATCGGTAATTCCGGCGGAGTGCAGAACCTGCCGTTCGGCGGTACCGCGGTGCTGATCATGGTGAGCGTCGGTCTGGACACGGTGAAGCAGATCGAAAGCCAGTTGATGAACAGAAATTACGAAGGGTTCCTCAAGTGAGAGTTGTATTGCTCGGTCCGCCCGGTGCCGGCAAGGGCACGCAGGCCGTCCTCCTGTCGGAAAAGCTGGGCGTTCCGCACATCTCCACCGGGGACCTGTTCCGCGCGAACATCAGCCAGCAGACCCCGCTGGGTCTCGAGGCGAAGAAGTACATGGACGCCGGCGATCTGGTGCCCAGCGACGTGACCAACCGCATGGTGCAGGCGCGCGTGGGCGAGCCCGACGCCGCCAACGGCTTCGTCCTCGACGGCTACCCCCGCACGGTCGATCAGGCCGACGCGCTGGAGAAGATCCTCGCCGACATCGACAAGAAGCTGGACGCGGTCCTGTGCTTCGTCGTCGCCGAGGACACCGTGGTCGAGCGCATGCTCGCGCGCGGCCGTGCCGACGACAGCGAAGACGTGATCCGCAACCGGCTGCGGGTCTACCGCGAGGAGACCGAGCCGCTGCTCGATCACTACGCGGGTCTGGTCGTCTCCGTCGACGGTGTCGGCGAGGTCGAAGAGGTCAACGCCCGCGCGCTGGCCGCGCTGGGCCGCTGATGACAGCACAGGAGCGCTGAGCCCCGTGGTCTTCGGCCGGAAGAACAAGAAGGTGGTGCCTTTCCGCACCACCGGTGAGCTCGACGCGATGGCCGCGGCGGGCGCGGTGGTCGGCCGCGCCCTCGTCGCCGTGCGCGATGCCGCCAAGCCCGGGGTCTCCACGCTGGAACTCGACGAAGTCGCCGAGACGGTGATCCGGGAAGCAGGCGCGGTGCCCTCGTTCAAGGGCTACCACGGCTTCCCGGCCTCGATCTGCGCGTCGGTCAACGACCGCGTCGTGCACGGCATCCCCAGCGCCGAGGAAGTGCTCGTCGAAGGCGACCTGGTCTCCATCGATTGCGGCGCCGTCCTCGAAGGCTGGCACGGCGACTCCGCGTGGACCTTCGGCGTCGGTGCCGTCATCGAAGCCGACCGGCTGCTCAGCGAGGCCACCCGGCTGTCGATGGAAGCGGGCATCGCCGCGATGGTGCCGGGCAATCGCCTGACCGACATCTCGCACGCCATCGAACTGGGCACCCGCGCCGCCGAGAAGGAACACGGCCGCGCCTACGGAATCGTCGACGGCTACGGCGGTCACGGCATCGGCCGCGAGATGCACATGGACCCCTTCCTGGCCAACGAAGGCGCCCCGGGCCGTGGCCCGAAGCTGGTCGTCGGCTCGGTGCTGGCGATCGAACCGATGCTGACCCTGGGCACTGTCGACACCAAGATCCTCGACGACGACTGGACCGTGGTCACCACCGACGGCAGTCGCGCCGCGCACTGGGAGCACACGGTCGCGGTCACCGAGGACGGGCCGCGGATTCTGACGTTGCGGCCGGAGTAGTTCTCAAGAACCGGGTCGAGCGCGGCGGCCGGCGACTTCGATGGGGTTGCCGTCCTCGTCCCACCTGCGCAGCACCGCCACCCGGCCGTCATCGGCGAACTCCCGCTCTTCGGCGAGTTGGCCGTTGCGGTGCCACGCCCGGTAGATGCCCGTCGGCATGCCGTGGCGGATTTCGCCTTCGGATTTCGGGCCACCGTCGACCCACCATTCGCGGTCGGGGCCGTGTGGGATGCCGTCGACGTAGAACTGCTGGGCGATCAGCTGATCGCCGAGCTGTTCGACCACCTCACCGGTGAACGGCTCGCCCTCGTATTCCAGGATCCCGTCGTTGCGGTAGACGACGGGATCCGAATCCAGGTCGATACGTGTCACCGGCGCTCCTCCTCTTCTTCCTCTTCGGGTTCCGGGTCTTCCACCGGATGGCGTTGGAGCGCGGGATCGCCCACCGGGTGACGGGTCGTGCGCGCGGGCGCATCGGCGTCCGAGCCGACCGGCTGCGGATCCTGGCCGGTATGCGCCGGGGATGGAGTGTACGCCCCGGTGATCTCGTCGTCCTCGTGTGGATAGCGCGGGTATCGGCCGCTGTGGTTGGTGGCTGAGCCCATCGCGCCGTGACAGTTGGCGCAGTAGGGTTTCGGGGTCAGCGGCAGTGGGTTGCCGTCCGCGTCCTTCTCCGGGACCAGCGAATAGGTCTGGGAGTAGAGTTCGGCCATCGCGGCGGGGGAGTCGTCGTATCCGAGAGCCGCACGAGCCCAGAGCGCTTCGTTGGCGGCCTTGACCTCGGCGTGCCCATAGGGGCTGTCGAAATGCGGGTAGGGCCGGGTGACGCTGCCGCCCTCGGGATTGCCCCGGCGGTCCAGGCGGGGGTAGCCGCCGTCGGGCATGAGCTGACCCAGCCGCCGCATGGCGTCGACATTGTGCTCGATCGTGGGGTGCGTGTCGTCCATGGTGAGCGTGTCGGTGTTGCGGCCGTTGAACCCCTCGAAGACCACGCCGGTGCGCAGGTCCGCGACCACGGCGGATACCTTGCCGTGGGACTTGTGATTGACGTGGATTCCCTTGTCCTGCCACCGCTTCACCCGTGCGGTGGCCTGCGCGCCGGATTCGCCGGCGGGCGTTGCCCGGGCCGCGCTGAACTTGTCCGCGCGGTCGTGGGCGATGGCGTCGACGACTTCCTGGATCGGCCGGTTGCCGATATGGGTGATGAGGCCGTCCGCGTCCCTGGTCACCCCGTCCGGGTGGTTGCTCAGGTCGGCGATCACCTTGGGGCCCGGGTCGATGGGCACGGCCATGTGGTCGTGCGGTTCGTTGAGCCCGAGGATGTACCGGGCCAGTTCGATCGCGTGCTCGGGATCGCGGGCGGCGGGAAGGTAGGCGCGCGGGTACCTGTTCGCGGCGATCGCGCCGAGGTGCTCCCGGTTCAGCGGTACGTCCGTGTTCTCGCTTTCCTGGAGGATCGACAGCAGATGGGCCGGCGTGCCGATGTCGTGGAAACCGATATCACCGTCCGGCCCGACGATCGCCATCCGCACCACGGGGCGATGACCGGCGTCGACGACGATCGCCACACGGGCGCCGTCACCGGACCACGCACGAAGGGCCGCGGGGTCGAACGTGTCGGTGTCGCGGGTGAGTTCCTCGATCAAGGCGGCCCGAGCGGCTGGGTCGTGGTCGAAGCCACCGTCCTCCCGAGACAGGAGGTCGCGAGCCATCTCCAGCGCATGAGCGGTGTCGCGGGCTTGCGGCAGGTTCCGCGGTGCGGTGCGCGCGTCGGTGACCGCCTGGACGATCTGCGCCGGGGTGCTGTCCGGCTGCGCGTTGCGGCGGATGGTGGCGAGTTCGTGGGCGGGTGTTCCTGTCCGCACGAGCGCGGGGTCGGCGTCGGGGCCTCGCGCGATCGCCATGAAGGGCACGAGGTCGCCGTCGATGTCGATGGCGATCGGGACGCGCGCCCCGGGGCCGATCCATGTCTGGTAGTCGCGGTGGTCGAAGTCGGGTCGATGCGCGAGTTCGTCGACGCGGTCCCGCAGCGCGGCGGTGTCGCCGCGCACGCTGTCGAGGGCGCTGCGCACATGCCAGGGTGTCATCACGCGGTCGATCGCGGCGGGGGTGCGGTCGGCGAAGGACATGCCGGGCCGGTCGGCGTCCGGGGCGAAGACGATCAGCGGCTCGTTCTTCGTCTGCGGGTCGAGATCGGGTTGATGCGAGGCGATGATCGACTCGAAGTTGCGGACACGCTGGTAGGTGTCGGGCGGGTCCCAGTACGCGTGTGGGCCGTGCTGTACGCCGGCACCCAGATCGATCAGCGCCTTCTCGTGCCGGGCGAGTTCCTCGGGGGTCAGCGGATCACCGCTGGGACGGCGGATGTCGAACAGGTCGTGATCGCCGGTGATCGGGCGGAACCTGCCGTCGACGAAGGCCTCGACCACCCCGTCCCCGGTGGTCCGGAAACGGCCCTTCTCCGCGTAGAGGTCCATCGCCTGCGCATAGCGTTCGTAATCCTGCTCGCGGGTGGCGAGGCGGTTCCGCAGTGCGTCGATCTCGGACTGTTCCATTCCGGTGGTGTCGGGCATCCTGAGGAATCCGGGCGGAAACCGGCCGACCAGGCCCTTCGACCAATCCTTCGCGCCGAGGGCGATGTCGAGGTCGTTGACGGTCTTGTCCTTGATCGCCATCGGCTTGGGCACCGCCCCGCGCAGCAGGTGCCGGACCGCGTCGGGATTGGTCGGCCGGACGAAGAGCACCAAGTTGTGGCGTCTGGCGTAGTTCCACAGGATCTCCTGATTCCGTTTCGGAATCCCGTGCACCTGCTCGATCAGGTCGGGGGTCACCGGGTCCGAGGGGATCTCCGTGTGCAGCCGCTCCGCCAAAGCGGAATCGAACCGTGTGAGCAGCATGTCGGCGGCCGCGGAACGTTCGGGGCCGGAGAGGCCGAGCCTGTCGGACAGGTCGGCCAGGTCGTGGCGTAGTCCGGGCAGCCGGTTCTCGAACGCGGGGTCGGCCGCGGCTCGTTCGATCTGGGTGAGCAGCACCCGCAATTCGGCGAAGCGGCCGCCCAGGTGCGCGGTCATCGTTGTCGGGCGTTCGCTGAGCGGATCGATGTCGATGGACGGTTGTTGCGCCAGCATCAGCTCGGCGACCTCATGGGCGATCGCGCGAGGGATGTCCTCGGTCCGGGCCCGGGGCGAGACGAGCACGTCGTAGCCGTTGTCGGTGCGTTCGAAAGTCGCGACGGCGTTGTCGGCGGTGGGGGCGACGCGCACCCGGATCGGGGTGCCGTCGGGAAGGACGTAGTGGCCGGGCTCCGCTGTCCGGATTTCGTGGAGGGGGTCGATGAGGTCGAGGTTGTTGTCGATCTCGGTGTGTAGTTGGGGGTCGGTGAGGTCGGGTTGGTCGTCGGGGCGGGCGTGGCCGTGGAAGTCGCCGACCGCCGAGGCGGCGCCACGATGCTCGGACGGCACCCCTGTGCCGGCGGGCTCGTAGACGATCACCATGCGGTGATCCGGGCGCGGGGCGGAGAATTCGGCCATCTTCGCTCGGTTCAGGACATTGCTGCCGCCCGCGTCGATGGTGTAGTCGTAATCGGAGTTTCCCGGCGGCGGGAATTCCGAACGCTCCTCCACCCGGAACGGCACGTCCGAGTCGGGGAACTGCCGCTGCAGCGCGGCGAAGAGCTGATCGCCGTCGATGTGGCCGCGGTCGTTGACATAGCCTGTCTCGCTCTCCGGCTTGGTGTCCCATTGCAGTTCGATGCGCGCGCCGGGGGCCAGGCTCCGCACCAACTGGGCGGCGAGCGCGTCGTACTGGCTCGCGGTGAAGTGCGCGCTGACGTTGTTGACGAAGATGCGTCCCACCGTGCCCGCGCCGCCGTGGACGAGGGCGCCGCCGTTGAAGAGCAGGTCGCCGAAGACCATCACCGTTCCCGGTGCGGTGAGCGGTCCCGGGTCGAGGATGCCGCGGTCGCGACGGCGCTGAGCGGCGACCGGGAACTCGGAAGCGAGTTCGGTCTTGATGATCAATCCGCCCGCGGCGCGATCCGCCGCGGGCGTCATCTCCACGCCGAAGGCGCTGCGGCCGACACCCACGTCGATGGTGTGCGCACCCGCCGCGGTCGCCGACGCCGCGGGCCGGGTCCGGTGCTCGATGCGATGGTCGTCCTCGCCGAACACGTTCTGCGGCAGCGGGAGCCGATGCTGGGGCCTGGGCCGGGGCAGGATCTCGACCGCGGATCTGCCGTCGACCGGGTCGTGCACGACGACGGTGTACTCGACGTCCACCCCCAGGGCGGTCGCGCCGCGATTGGCGTTGTCGACCTCGCGCAGGAAGTCGTCGAACGACAGGCGCCGACCGTCGACGGTGACCGTTCCGGCATTCTGTTCCAGTTCGGCGGTGATGCGTCGCGGATGGCTCGCCAGGTCGGACGCCGCGTCGTACATACGCTGGAAACCGTTGTCGCCGAGCGCGTCCCGGAACGCCTGCGGCATGGCATCGCGAAAACCGTCGATCGCGGCGGCGACGGCGCGAGCGCGCTGGGCTTCCGTCGTCGTCGTGTCGTTCAGCGCGGCGTTGATCGGATCCAAGGCGGAGAGCAGGCTCTTGGTGGGGACCGTCGCGCGCGCGGCTTTCGCGTCCGCTCCGGTGAACAGCGGATCGAAGATGCGGCGGGCCAGTTCTTCGCGGATTCGGCCCTGCAGGCCCGCGTTCTCCATCCGCCGCAGGCTGTCGGCGTGCTCGCCGTCGAGGTGCTCTGCGAGTTGCGCGTCGTAGGAAGCGGTGTCCGCGGACAGGTCGGCGTCCGGACCGATGGAAGGCCGTGCGGCGAACGGATTGTCCTGCTCGAGGTCGAACCGCTGGGCGAGGTGGGGATCGTGGCCGTGCAAGAGCTCACGCACCCGGCCCCCGGCCGTGTCGTCGAGACCGAGATGGGCGGACAGATCCGCGAGGTCGCGGCGCAGCAGCGGCAATTCGGCCGCGCGCGCGGGATCGAAAGTGGCGCGGTCGATCTGGGAGAGCAGCACGCGGAGTTCGGCGAATCGGCCCCCGAGATGGGTCGTCATCGTGGTCGGGGTCTCGGTGACCGGGTCGATGTCGATGTCCGGATCGAGTGAGAGCGCGATCTCCGAGAGCTCGTGCGCCAGCGCCCGTGGCACATCGGAGGTGCGGGCGCGCGGGGAGACACGCACCTCGTAGTCGTCGCCGTGCGAGGCGGGGCCGAACTGCGCGACCGCTCCGTTCGTCGTCGGGGCGATGGTCAGGTGGATGCGGCGGCCGTCGGCGAGGACGAAGTGGCCACCGTCCCGGTTCCAGGACACGGTCTCCGGGGTGATCAGCAGCAGGTTCTCGCTGATCGCGGTCAGCAGTTGGGCGATGTCCAGATCCGGCTGACCGGCCGGTCGCGCGTCGCCGTGGAACTCGCCGACCGGGCTCGCCGCTCCTCGCTGCCCGATGTCCCGGCCGTCCCAGGGCATCCGTGGCGAGGTCCGCGGTGCCCCTGTGGTCGCCGCGATCATCACGACCGGCGCGACCAGGGCGGCCTCCGGCATCGAGTCGGTAGCGGTCGAGGGGCCTGCCGGATCGACCGCGATGCCGGTCGAGACGGCCTGCGGCGCGGCGGCGAACGGAGACGTCGTCGCGGTGTCGACCACGCCGGCGCGCGACGGTGCGGGGCTCACGGGTGGCCGGGATCCGTCGGGTTTCGCGTCGAGCGGTGTGCCACCGTCCGGGCGGGATGTCCGGCCGGACTCGGGCTGACCCTGCTGCGTGGGCTGGGCGGACGGCGACGAATTCGGGGTCGACGAGCCCGTGGCGGCCGAGCCCGGTGTCGTGGTGGACCCCGGGGTGGACGGCGCAGCCGGGGACGAGGCATGCGGTGTCGGCCCTGCCGCGGTGCCGGCCGTAGGGGTGGACGGGGACGACTGCGTGCCCGCCGCGGCGGGGCCGGACGTGCCGGGCGAGGCCGTCGATGTCGGGGCCGCGGGAGCCGCCGCGGCGAGCCCGGCCGGTGCGGTCGATCCGAGAGCCCCCGGCGTCTGACCGTTCGGGCTTGCCGAGGCAGGCGTGGTGTCCGGCGGGCTGTCGGCCGACAGGGGGGTGGAGTCGGTTGCCTGGGGCGTCGAATCGGCGACCCGCGAATCGGGAGCGACCGTGTCGGCGGCCTTGGCATCGGGAGAGCCGGAACGCGCGTCGGTCACCGGATCGACCGTGTTCGGCCTGTCCTGACCTGCTCGGTCCGCCGGTCCGGTATCGCCGGTGGATTGCGTGGTGCCCGCCGAGTTCGGCGAGTCGGTCGCCTGAGTGGTCCCGGTGGTGTCCCGCGGTGCGCCTGATTCCTCGGAACTCTCTCGGGCGTCACTCTCTTGGACGTCGCCGTCCCTGCGGGTGTCCGCCGCGGGCGGTGCGTTGTTCACGGGCTCGGACTCGGTGGAGCGGGCAGCGCTGGGATCGCCCGCCTGGGGCGAATCGGTGGGGCTGTTGCCCGCATCGCCGGTCGAACCGGCCGGATGGGTCGACTGCGGAGTCTTCGCGGACGCGTCTGTGTCACCGGCCTGTCCCGGGCCGGTGCCGGCCGCGGCCGGGTCGTCCGCGGTGATCGGCTCGACCGTGGGGACCGCTCCGTCGACGGTCGGGGCGGTCGGCATCCGGTCGAGGTTCACCGCGACCGTGCCGCTGCCGCGGAGCCCGCGAATGGCCCCCGGCCCCGCGCCGGAGAAGATGCCGCCGGTGAGGCTGCGCGGATCGAACTCACCGGTGACCAGACCGGCCGCCACCGCGCCGCCCAAGCCGCCCAGCCCGCCCACGAGGGCGCCGTTCAGCGCGCCCTGCATGCCGCCCATCCTCGTGTCGAAGCGCAGGCCCGCCAGTCCGCCGGTGAGTCCGCCCGCGCCGCCCGCCACGGCGGAGACGGCCGCGTTCTTCCGGACGGCGTCCCAGTCGTAGCCGTCGATATTGCCCGACTGTTTCTGGATGGTCTGGACCAGCAGTTCCTGGGAGGTGCCCTGCAACGTCTCGACGAGCGCCTCCTGCAGACCTTCCATCAGCACGCGTTTGACCAGTGCTTCGCTGATCCGTCCGCCCGCGATCCGCGCGATGATCGCCGCGATCCGTCCGAACAGGGTGTTGGCGATCACCCGGAACGCGGCGCGCGCGGTGCCGTAGATCACGGTGGTGGACAGCCATCCGGCCGGTCCGCTCATCGCGGCGAGGGCGAGCTCGGCGAGCACCCAGGCGAACGAGATGTAGAAATTGAGCTTGGCGGCCTCGAGTTGGTCGCCCATGGAGTCCGCCGACCGGGAAAGCAGTTCGTAATTGGCCGCGAACTTCTCCAGCGAGCCGTGGTCGCCGTCGGCGCTGTCGCGCAGAGGCTGCATCCACGCGACGATCTTCTCGCCGCCGCTGCCTTCCGGATAGATCTCCTTCAGGCCGCTGATGATGCCGTCGAGATCCGGTATGAGCGCGCGGATGTCCTGTGCGACGTCGTCGAGGTCGCGGCCCATCTCCCGCATGAGGTCTTCGTTGCCGTGCGGCCAGTCGGCGCCGACGAGCCATTCGATCGGCTCGGCCCAGCCCGGAAACGGTAGCGCCACAGCGGACCTCAGCCTTCACCGAGGTGGGCGAAGCGGTGATCGCACCGAGCGGCCGATGGCGTGAACCCTCCCACTTCAGCTCCTCGCTCGACGCGCCGACCCGCGATCCGCGCGGAACGCCGGCTCGCCCGCCGCGTAAAGCGCTGCCGCGTCCCGTCTTTCGATCGGTGATGCACTGACGACTTTTTCACAACAGCCCGGTGAAGACAATACGAACAACGGTGGTCAGGAACACGAGCGATACTCGCAGTGACCCGGTTGCCGCGGCGACGACGCCCGTGCCGGTCGGTGGTAGCGTCGAGATCCGGAGGACCGATGGCACAGACAGCGGCTGCGCGGGCCGAGTTGGACCGCAGGGGTGGCGAGCTGCGCGAGCGGATCGCCGAACTCGTCGCGCTCTGTACGCCGGAGGCGCTCGCCGACATGCCACCGCTCGCAGAGCCGGAAGTGGCGGATTGGCACGAGCCCCCGCGGTACCGGCACAGCCTGACGGTCAGAGGATCACGGGACCCGGCGCTATCGCCGGAGACCCTGGCGCCTCGCGTCGCGGCCGCGCTGGCCGCCGCGGGATGGCAGGTGCCGGAAACGGACCGGGACGAGTCCACGGGCGGGGTGATCGTGACCGGATCGAACGCGGGATCGCAAGTGCGCGTGCGGTTCTCGACGACGTCGACCGTCGTGCTCTACACCGGGGAAACAGCCGCGATCGCGCTCTCCGACCCCGCACCGGTCCGGCACCGTCCGCCGGCGCATACCGCTGACACCGTCGATCCCGGTCACGTCCTCTGCTACGAGTGCGCCGGGGCGGGATGGTGCCCGGTGTGCGAGGGCCGCGGATGGGTCGCGGCCGAGCCGCACGGTCGTCGCCGTTGCCCGGAGTGCTTCGATCGACGCGTCTGCCCGATCTGCGAGGGCGCCGGTGAACTCGCCGTCGCGCGGTTGTCCCCGGTGCAGCGAGCCAACTACGCTCACCTACCCGACGGATCGAAGTGAGGGGAGTGGCGGTGCCACAGACTCTTCCGCTGGCCAGGACGAACGCCGAGGCCAGGCTCTTCCTGCGGCTGCAGCCGTGTCACGTGTGCGGGACCGCCGACTGCGCGTTCCGCAGCGCCGTGGTCACCGTGGACGGCGAACTCGCCAGCCGCTACAGCGGAGATTGCGCGGGCTGCGGCGCCCCTCGGCAGTACGAGTTCCGCATTCCCGACCAGGTGCTGCCGCCCCCCGCGGACACTGTGCGGTTCGGCGCCGACGAGCCGTCCGAACTTCTCGATCCCGGTGTATGGCTGTGGTATTCCGACCAGTGTGCCCGCCAGGTACCCGAGCGTGGCACGAACCTCGACGACCGCGGCCGACGCACGGGGCGGCACACGCTGGCGACCGCGCTCGCCGCGGTCGAGGAGGTGCTGAAGTTCCTGCCCGACTCCGCGCAGGCTGTCCCGGCGACGGCGTTCGCGTCGATGGACGGGCGTTCGGTGTACGAGCGGGAGCCCGGCAGGTTCACCCGCGCGCGGCTCGAGGCGATCCGTGACCACTACGCACGGACATTGTCGGCCTGGTGAAGGCCCTCACCAGCCCTGGTCGGTGACGCTGCCCCGGCCGTCCCACCGGGCCCGGTACTCCTCGGCCGACTCGATTCCGGTGGCGTCCGGCTCGGTGACGGCGGAGTCCGCGTCGCCGACGGCGTGCTTCCTGGCGCTCAGCGGGACCGTGGAGGCGGGCGGGATGTCCGGATGCTGCGACTCGAGATCCGGCAGGTCGTCGATCAGTTCCGAGAGCTTCGGCATGCGGGCGCGCTGATCGTTGATCGGCGCCACCAGCGCCTGCACCTTCTTCGCCGCCTCCTCGGCCGCGTCCTGGGCAGCGGCGGTCACCGCGCGCGCGATCTCGTCGTAGGTGAGGTCGCCGATGTGGGCGGAGAAGCGTGTCTCCAGCACGACGCCATCGGCGTTGACGGTGACCTTGACTCGCTTGCCCTGCGCGAACGCCGTCGCCGTCAGTTCGGCGCGCTGCTGTGCCGCGGCCGCGACGGCGCGCATCTGCGCGGCGAACCCGTCCAGGATGTCGGAGGTCGCCTGCCGGGCGAATTCGTTCGGCATTCGCACCGCCCCGATCTAGAACTGCGAGGTGCTGGCGCGTTCGGCGCGCCGGAGCCCGCGCGCGGCATCGGCGAGCCCCTCGGCCAGGTTGTCGAAGGTGTCGGCGATCTTGCGGGTGTTGTCGCGCATGGTCGTCGCGCTCTTGTCGAACTTGCCCTCGGTGGCGAACTTGCTACCGAACTTGTCGTCGCCCCACGCCGAACTCCGTGGCGCGAGTGCCGCTTCGGCCGCGTCGGCGATCTGCCGCAGTCGGCCGCCGAAGCCCTCCACATCCCCCGCGAGCTTCGCCACGCTCTCCGCGGTCACTCGAACTCTGCTCATGGTGGACTCCCCTCCCGGATCGCCTCTGCCGGATGACGAAACGTGAACACTTGACTGTGCCACAGCCGAAAAGTGAACTCAAGGAGAACATCCGCTGTCAGAGCGGGATCGCGGCGTCTGCGCGCCTGACCTCACTCGACATCCGAGGGTGTCGGTGGTCGCTCGACCACGGTCGTGCCTCACCCTTCCAGCAGGACGGTGACCGGGCCGTCGTTGACGAGCTCGATGCGCATGTGCGCACCGAATCGGCCGGTGGCGACGGTGGCACCCAGCTCGCGCAGGGTCTGGGCGAACGCATCGACGAGAGGTTCCGCCGCCGCCGCAGGCGCGGCGGCCGACCAGGACGGGCGGCGGCCCTTGGCGGTGTCGGCGTACAGGGTGAACTGGCTGACGACCAGGATCGGTGCGTTCGTCTCCGCCGCCGAGCGCTCTCCGTCCAGGACGCGCAGCCGCCACGACTTCTCCGCCAGGGCTCGCGCGGTGTCGGCCGTGTCGGCGTGCGTGACGCCGACGAGCGCGACGAGACCCTGTGGGTCGGGTTCGATCCGGCCGACGAGCTCACCGTCGACGGTGACCTGGGCGGAGCTGACACGCTGGAGGAGTACCCGCATGCGGTGATCCTCGCATCCGCGGATGCCCAGCGGGCGACAGGTTCGGCAGTGGTCGCGCCGGTGTCGAGCCCTGGCGACCCCGGCTTCGTACCAGGCAGGGGCGCAATGATTTTCGCCTGGTCGGGCGACGCGGCTTCGGGCGGTGATTCACCCTGATGTCATAGACTCGTCACCGATCGAGCTTAAGGTGCGCCGGGGCGGTCGGTGGCAGACAGCGAGGAGTGTCGGCGTGGGAGACAACACAGCCTGGTCCGGGTTGGCGAAATCGCGCAAGGTCAAGGTCGCTCCCGGTGCCGCCCTCGCGGCCGCTCGCGCCTGCTCGGAGGCCATTGCCGCGTTCAAGGGATACAAGGCGCTCTTCGACAGCGTCGGTATGGACAAACTGACGCAGAAGGAATTCGGAGATCTTCCTTCGGGCGGCCGCCTCGCCTACGCCTTCAACGAGGCGTCGGGCAATTTCTATGAACAGCTCGGCAATCACATCAAGACTTTGCAGGATCTGATCGAGCTCTTCCGGAACGCCGACCATCTGTACAAGAAGAAGGAGCAGGAGTCCGCGCAGACTCTCGATGCTCTCAAAAACGTGAAGACCGACCCCGCTGCGGAGTCCATTCCCTGGAAGCTGCCCGGCAAGAAGGACGGCAAGTGGGATCTCGGCAGCGGCACTTATCACAAGACGCCCGTCTCCAACAATGCTTCGCGTCACCATGACTTGAAAGTCCCGGGAGGGCTCGTCAAACCCGAGGGCGTCCAGCTCGGTACGGCAGTGCCCATCGCCGCCCGGCCGGAAGCGGGCGAAACGTTGAGTTGGAATGACCTGTACAAGGTCGGCCAGAATATCGAGGCCGAAGAATTCATGGTCAGGGCCCCCGTATGGGGAGAGATCGCCGAGCGCGCCAACAGCGAAGCCACTCAGCTCATGGACGGCCTTCGGCAGATCACCGCCGACAGTTGGGAAAGCGAAGGCGGCGACCAGGCTCTCGCGGCGATCGGCAAGTATGCCGCGACGGTGCTGGCGCTCAGCGACGCCGCCCGCTCCCTGGAATTGAATTATGAATACACCGCTGACTGGCTGGACCTGACCAGATTGAACATGCCGACCGAGGCCGAAGAGCCGTGTGGGGCGGACTTGGACCACCGTCGAGATGACTTCGACAAGTACTACGGAACAGGTGCGCGCGCATCCGAAAAACAGTTTCCGCATGTGGCAGCCCCGCCGGTCCCCGGTGAGCCACCCAAGCCGCCGGACCCGCGTCGAGATGACGACGGTTCGAAAAAGGACCCGACCTCGAAGGGCGATCCGAACTCGAACGGGGGCCCGGGGAGCGGCCCGGGCTCGGGTCCGGGCTCGGGCCCGAACCAGGGTGATCCCAAGCAGAACCTGGCTCCTGGGAGCACACCCGTGCCCACCAAGGACGATCCGCAGAACAAGAAAGAGCCGAAGGGCGACCCGAGCGACCCGAAGAACAACCAGAACGACCCGAAGAACAACCAGACCCCTGGAGCCGGCGCCCCGGGGGCCGGGAATTCGCCGAATGGCGCGGGTAGCCCGACCTCGCCGGTGAGTGGCTCACCTGCTCCCGGTTCGCAGGACAGCGGCGCCGGCCAGAATGCCGCGCAGATGCTTGGTTCGCTGATGAGCGCGCTGTCCTCGGCGGTGCCCGCGCTGACGCAGGCGGTGCCCGCGCTGCTCGAGTCGCTGCAGAAACTGCAGCCTGTCTCCGGTGGCCTCGACCTCGCACCGCTTCGGGGGCTCTTGGAGAAGATGCCGGACCTGCGCGCCGCCTTGGTCGAATCGCCGGAGATCGCGCGGCTGATCGCCGAGCACCCGGAGTTGCGCCCGCTTGCCGAGGTGATCGGAATACCCGAGGAAGCGATCGCTGCACAAGCGAATTCGCTTGCGGCAGAGTCGAACGAGGTGCGGGCAGGGGCCGGGGCGTCCGCCGGCTACACCCCGGAGGGCGAGCATGCGAGCCTGATCCCGCGCGCTGCCCTGCCGGATGTTCCGCTGAAGCTCTTCTCGGCTCCCGACGAGTACTTTTCGGCACCGGGTGCCGATGACGACGCCGGTGTCACGCTGTCGGATGCCTCCTGGGGTGCGGGGGTGTCGTCGGAGTCCGAGAGCGGCGGCGTCGTGCCGGGCGTGATCGCGCGATCCACCGGTTCGGAACCGTTGGTCCGGCACATCGACTTCGGCACAGAGCAATGGGTGGAAGGTGACGAGCCGCTCGATGAGGCCCGCCCGGCGGTCCAGTCCTGATGCACAGCTGGGAACTGACCGACCTGGAATTCCGGGTGCTCTGTGAACGCCACGCCGACAGCCATATCCCGCCGCCGCTGACCTACCAGGGCCGCGCCGAGACCGCCGACGACTACGAACGTCAGAAGATCTCGACCTGGGAGCGGTTGCGGGCCACGGGCGACCCGAAGTTCGCCGAGATGACTCGGGTATTGGTCCGTCCCGAGGTCTCCGTCCGGGTACTCAGCTGGTACGACCGCGGGCGCGACGATCCGAAGCTGTGGGTGCGCGCACGTGCCGGGCGCACCGGCGCGCACGGGTATCTGGTCATCCAGAAGCCCGGTGAAACCATCGGCCACAGTGGCGGTTACACCGTCGTGGACTGCGGTCCTCGCGGCTTGGCGGAGGCGATCGTGAAACTGCTTCCGCCAGGGGTCGAGGCCGGTCGCGCCGGAACGATTCCCATCGTCACCGACCAGGTGGATGTCGGCGAGGAGTACGGGCGTCCACGTTCGCTGGTCACCGAGACCGCCGACGAACCCGGAATGAGTCGCAGCAGAGAGTTTTTCGACACCCCGGCCACCCGGACCGGCGCGATCACCGTGCACCAGGGCCACTCCATGTACGGACCGCGCGGTCTCGTCGAGCACATTCTCGTGTGGCGGGATCTCCCTGGCGACGGTCGATACGTCATCGAGTTGCCCGCTGTCACACCGATTGCCGTCGGAATCGGGCGCAAATGGCTGACCAAGAAGGTCGACGACGCCATCGAGGACATGCTGGCGCGCACCGAGAGTCATTGGGAGATGCAGATCTGATCGCCATGCGTGCCCGACTGTAAATAGCACGGCACCCTGCGTTCACGTTGTCGATACCACTCGGTTGCCCGTCACCGGCACCCTCGAGGCATCAGTGCGAGCGCCGAGGAGTCGAGGGCATGACAGTCGAGAACTATCCGCCGCTGCTCGACAAAGCGGCGCAGGCGACCGGTGAAGTCCGCGATCGGATCAACGGTGTGCTGAGCACCCTCGCGGCCTCGCTCGCCGCACGCGGTGAGCCGTGGGGAAACGACAAGCTGGGCAAGCAGTTCGCCGAAGGTGACCAGGGGTACGTCAAGTCGAAGGAGAACCTGGAGAAGAGCGCCGGGAACATGGCGATCAGCTTCGGCAACTTCAGCAAGACGCAGACCGATGCCGCTCGGGAGTTGCGCAAGATGGAACGCGGCAACGGCGACCAGTACACGGTGTAGAGCGGTTCGCGGAGATGACCAACGAGTTCGCGAAGGCCGAGATGCTGTCGGTGCTGGACGAGGTCCAACAGCAGATGAGGATGATCGCGCGCGTCCAGCGGGACCGCGCCCAGCTGACGGCCACCGCCACGGTCCGCAAGCAGGTCACGGTCACGGTCAACGCCGACGGTGTGGTGATCGAGACCAAATTCGGCTCGGCCGTCGAGGAGTTGACCTATCCCGACATCGCCAAGGCGGTCACCGAAGCCGCGCAACAGGCGGCGGCCGACGTCGCCCGGCGCGGCCAGGAACTCATGTCCACGCTGCGGGACCGTCGCGCGCGTTTGCCCAAACTCTCCGATCTGATCGAGGGCATGCCCGATCTCGGCGCCGATGTGCCTGTCCCACCGGTCGTCTCGACGGCGCCGCCGACGGCCGGGGAACGGTCGGCGATCGGATTCGGCGAGGAGTCGACGGATATGCGATTCACCGATGTCGAGGCCGTCGATCTGGTGGAGCGCGACCGCGGAGTCACCGATTCCGGTTGGTGACCGTGGTAGGCACTGATGGCTGAGCTGCCAGGCTACCTGCGGTGGCTGGAGTGGGTGGCCGGCTCCGACTGGCCCGCGGGCGAGCCCGAGGGCATGTGGGACATCGCCGGAGACTGGCGTATCGCGGCGGGCGGCCTGCGCGAGATCCTGAACGAGATCGACGACGCCAAGAGCGCCACTCTGGCGGCCTACCCACAGGGCGAGGGCATCGAGAAGATGACCAAGTCCTTCGACGCGCTGCGCAGCGGTGACAATTCGCTGGAGAAACTGGCGGAATTCTTCGACCAGATGGGTGATTCCGCGCAGGACGTGGGCACCGAGATCGAGTACGCCCAGCTGATGATGATCAGCTCGCTGGCGCTGCTCGCCGCGGAGATCGCGGCGGCGTGGATCTTCCCGCCCACCGCGCCCGCCGCGGAGGCCGTGGCCATCGGCCTCACCCGCGTCGGAATCCGGCTCCTCGCCCAGCGGGTGATGAACCGGATCATCCAGTTGACCGCGCGACTGGTCGGCCAGCGGGCGGCGAGGTTCCTGGTCCAGCACATAGCCCTCGATACGATCATCGGCACCTTTCAGGAAGTGGCGATCCAGGGCTACCAGGTCAAGGCGGGTCATCGCGACACCATGAACTGGGAGCAGATCGCCGTGACCGCCGCGAGTTCCGCGGTGGGCGCGGGTGCGGCGAGCCCCGTCGGGGACTGGCTCGGCAATGCGCTGCCGAACCTCGGGCATCGTGCGATCAACGGTGCCGTGGTCGGAACAGCGGCGGGCCTGGTGGGGTCGGTGGCAGGCTTCGGCGGGAGCGTGTTGACCCAGTTGGGCATCGACGCCTACCAGGACGGGTGGGACAAGGCGTGGGAGAACGCCAAACAGACCGAATTCGATCCGCGAATGCTCACCGCGGGCATGTCGAACGGCGCGATGTCGGGCGCGAGCCGGGCGACGGCCGACGGCTTCTATCAACGCAGGCATCCCGAGTGGTATCCCGCGCCGTCACCCGACCCCAATCCGGAACCGCGCGTCGGGGGGACTCCGGACCCGCTCGGCTCGAACACGAACGGGGGGGATCCGACCGGCACGAACGGTGCCGACCCGGCGAACACGAATGGTGCGGATCCGACCGGCACGAATGGTGCGGATCCGACCGGCACGAATGGTGCGGATCCGACCGGGACCAACGGCGCCGATATGACCGGAACCGACGGCAGCGCGGATCCGACGGGGAACGGTGCGGACGGGGCGGGTCTCGCCCCCGAGGGCACCGCCCCGGACACCGCCGGACCCGAAGCCGGCTCGACCGGCGATCCCGCGCCCGGGACTTCGCCCGCGTCCGGGACGACGCCCCCGGACACCGCTGCCCCCGGCTCGGACGCGACGGCGCAGGACGGTGACAGGAATTCGACAGCCGGGTCGGCAGGCGAGGCCGTGCCCCAGCCCGGCGACCCCAGAACCAGCACGGACGGCGACAACGAGGCCGACACGGACGGCGTGAACACCCGGCCGGAGACGAGCGGCGACACGCGAGGGGAAGCTGCCGACCCCGGGGGCACCATCGCGGACCGCACCGCCGACGCACCGTCGGACAGTGCGCCGCGCGCGGAGTCCACCGCGGCGGAGCCGAACAACACTGCGGCGGAGCCGAACAGCGCTGCTGGGGAGCCGAACAGCGCTGCTGGGGAGCCGAACAGCGCCGCGGCGCAGCAGGACACCGACGCTCCGAGTCGCGCGGACGACACCGGCAGCCATTCCGCCGAGCCGACGCGCGGCACGAACGACGCACCACGCGCCGACACCTCTCAGCAGCAGCCCGGAGCGACCCCCGACGGTCCGGCCTCGTCGACCGCGGACCGTTCCCCCGCCACCCCTGGCGGCGTCCACGACGGGACAACGCCCCACCGCCCGGACGGCCCCGCACAGCCGACCGCCGCCCCGATGTCCGGCCTTCCCGGTGCCGCTCCGCCGGCGAGCGCCGGACCGGTCGCGCCGGGCAGCACTGTCTCGGTGGGGCCGCCGCCCGGTGCGGCCACCGCGCCGGGAGCCTCGTCCACCGGTCCGAGCAGCGGGACCGGCGCCGCCGCCGGTGCGACGGCGGGCAATACCCAGCACGCTTCCGGCCCGCAGGTCTCCGATCGCCCCGCCGTCCCCGGCGAGAGCCGCCAGTCACCGGGCGCACCCGCCGATCGCTCAGGCGCGTCGCCGATCGGGCGCGCGGGCATCGCCGACGGCACCAGCAGCCCCCTCGGCCGCCAGGGCGGAGTGCAGGCCCACCACGCCGACGCTCCGGCGCCGTCGGCGGAACCCGCACGGAGCCGGCAGCTTTCGCCGGAGCAGGTCGACGGCACGAATCTGCCCGTGCCACCGGAGAGCATGCTCGCCGTACCGCCGCTCGCGGAGGCGTCCGCGCCGCCGAGGGGCGTCGAGCCGCGGGGCGAGGACCCCGGCGCCGACCGTGCGGCGGCGGGCGGACCCGATCGGAGGCATGCCACGGGAGTCCTGCACCCGGAGACCGATCCGGCACGTCGCGGGCAGTGTGTGCCGGACGCGCTCGACCGGATCGTCGCCGAGACCGGCAGCGAGACCGTGCGCGTACCTCGCGACGTCGGCCCGGCGGGTATGACGCGTGCCGAAGTGGAGAGCCATGCGGGCGGGCGAATGCACGACGTTGCGCCTCCGGCCGACCCGGATGCGCCACGGCACCAGTCCGTCGCCGATGTTCTGCTCGCCGAGGACAACTCGGCGACCTGGGCACTGGTGGTCGACGAATATCACGGCATCGTGGACGATTACGGCGTCGGCGCGCACGCCTACCTCGTCACTGTTCGAGTCGACCCGGTGACGGGTGCGCGCTACCTCGAGGTCATCGACCCTGCCAACGGTGCGCCCCGCGGCTTCCCTCCACATGTGCCCGCGGAGCTGAACCGCGTCTCGGCGATCCTGCTCGACGCCGACGGCCGTGCGCTCGCCGATGATTCCGCCCATCCCCTCGGGGACGTGGCCGAGGCGGGCGAGCCCGCCCTCCGCGTCGGCCGCTCGATCGACGAGCATCGCGATCAGGTGCGCGAAATCCTCGCGCAGACGCCTACCGGGCGGGAGATCCTCGCCACGTTGGACAACGGTCCGGTGCGTGACCTCTACGACCACAACCCCTCGGCGGATGGTCGAGTCGGTTCGTTCCGCCGCAGCGTCCTCGCCGCGGTCGCCTTCACCGAGGGCAACAGCCACGTCAGGCAGGCGTTGGCGCTGGCGCACGAGTCGGTGCACGCTCAGCGATACATCGACGGACAGACACCGCACTCCGCCGAGATCGTGCGCTCGATGACCCGCGAGGACTACGTGCGCGCGATGATCGAGGAGGAGGCCGCGGCCAACGGCAGGCGCTTCCAGCTCGCCAGGGACCTGCGCGAGCTGGGTCTCGAGGTCGGCACCAACCAGTTGGAGAGGGTGTACACCGACGCCTACGAACGCGCCGAGACCAGCCTGCTGCGTGCGGAGCCGGACCTGCCGCCCGAGGAGATGGCGAGGATCGCGCACGAGGTGGGCGTCGACGCCCTCCGTGAGCCGTTGACACTGTTCGAGTTCGACAACGGGGCCAACTACACCCGCTTCTACGGCGAGGCATGGGAGGCAGCACGCCTTCCGTCCGCGCGTGGCGACACACCCGCGGTGGACGAGGTGTTCCGGCCCACGCGCGCCGAGGCCGCCAGGGAGTTGCGCGCGGGCGCGTTGGCGCTGCGATCGGACATGCTGGCGTTGCGCGAGATATCCGAGCGCTTCGGCAGACTCGCCGCCCCGCTGGGCGTCGACCCGGCCGCGCCGCGCGCGGTGTTCGATGCGCGGATCGCCGAGCGGCTCGCTGAGGTCGCCGCGCAGTGGCGTGCGGCGGGGCTCTCGCCCGACCGGGTGGCGACCCTGCGACGGACCGAGCACGACCTGTTGACGCTGACGGCCTTGGCGAACCAGCGCGACGCGATGCAGCATGCGATCGACCAGCGCGGAGCCGAGCTCGCGGCCCGCGGCGCCCGTGCGTTCGTGACCGAGCGAGCCGGCGCCGAGCCCGGCGCCCGCCAGCTCGCCGAGCAGGTCGCGCTGGTGCCCGGGGAACCGGATCGTCTGCTCGTCGTCGCGCCTCCTGGCGAGCATCAGTCCGTCCTCGACCGCGCGCGGACGGATCCCGAGCTCTCCGCGCTCCTCGACCGTGGCGACGTCGAACGCGTCCATCTCGACGCGCGCGTCGACAACGACGGGCGGGTACTGCTCGACCGTGCCGACCCGAACACGCGCGCCGACTCCGCCGACCGGCCGGAGGTCGTCCCGCACGATCCCGCCGCCGCGGCGGCCGAGACCCGCATCGCCCGGGTCCGCGCCGAACTGGATGGCACCGAGGTCGGCCGGTGGGCGAACCGGGTGCTCGACGAGAACGGCGTGCGCGTCGTCTACGGCTCGGACGGCGTCGACGGCTACCTTCCGACGCCACGCGCGGTGCGGCTGGACGTCGGCGCCACCGATGCCGAGCAGATGGCCGCGCTGGTGCGCAACGCGATCCATGTCGAGCTCGCGCAGGCACGCGAAACGCCAGGTGGCGCGATCGACCGCATGCGGACTCCGCGCGAGGTCCATGTCGACCGGATGCTCGACGAGGAGACCAGGGCCTACGCGCTCGAGGTGGTCGCGCGCAGTCAGTTGCGCGCGGCCGGACACGAACTGCCGCTGGTCCCGGGCGAGCAGGAGTACACCCGAGCCTTCACCGAGGCCAGGGCCGCCGCCGCGCGGGAGAATCCCGACGCCATGTCGCACGAACTCGACCGCCTGGCCAACGACGCCGGTCTGCGCGCGCTGCGTCCGCTGGTGGCGGACCTGCCGTCGGGCCAGGACGGTGCCACCTACGCCGAGGTGTTCCGCGCGGAGTGGGACAGCGCGCACGGGATCCGCTCGTTCGAGTCCGTCGTGCGCGCCGCTCTGGCCTCCGGCGAGCAGTCCGTGCAGGTGCTGCACGAGGGCCGCTCGGTCAACAGCGCTCGCCGCGTCGAGCTGGTGACCTACGGCGACGGCACCCAGCTGATCCGCAAGACGATGATCAACGCCAGGCACGCCGATGCCGAGCAGTTGTTCTCCGCGCTGTCGCGCGCGCTGGGTGCTCCGGTCCCCGAGGCCGTGCGTGCCGGACGCAATGTCGTCCTCCTGCGGCAGGTGCCCGGCTCGACGGCGCAGCAGCGCTGGCCCGCCTTCAGTGATCCGCACGAACTCGGCGCCCACGATTCCGACGCCGGGCGCGCGCTCGGCCTGGCGGACGCGCTCGCGGGCATCCCGGACCGGGACGCGCGCGGGTGGATGGTCGATGGCGACGACAACATCCACGGCATCGGCAACCACCGTGCCTTCGAGGGCACCGTCACCGCGGACAGCTCGAGCCCCTTCGCCTCCCATTTCCAGCGCGGCGGACCGGACGGCACCCTCGAGGTCGTCGACCACCACCTCACCCGGGGTGAGGTGGCGAACCTGCGCGAGCGGGTCGAAGCCTTGCGCCCGGACTTCGAACGGCTGGGCCGGCAGCGCTGGCACGATGATGTGCTCGGGATGCTCGACGCGCTCGCCGACCACGCCAGGCCCGATCCGCCACCCGCACCGGACCGGCCGGTCACCGCCGTCGACGCGGCTGCGGTGCATCGGACCCCGCAACAGTGGGGCGTGGAATTGCTCGGAGAACCGGGGCCGGGGGTCACGCCGGACATGTTGCAGGCGGCCATGCGATCGGTCGCCGAAAGCGGCGCTCCGATCGTTCTTTTCGGCAGCAGGCAGACCGGCATCTCGGAGAAGTCCGGTTCACCGTTCCGTCCGGACAGCGACCTGGATGTCGGGTCGACTTCTCCGGAGGCGTTGTTCGCGCTCCACGACGCGCACGGTGACGGCGAGAGCCCGATCCCGATGGTCGAGGACGTCGCGGGCATCTTCACCGAAGAAGAGGCCGCCGATCGCGGCTACCTGGTGATCCGGCCCGCCGAGCCGAACGACGCGGATCGGTCGGCCGACGGGCTGCCGGAACCGCCGGACATGCTGTCCTCGGACGAGCCCGCGAACGGTGCCGGTTCGCTGCCGATGGATCCTGGCACGCCGCCGGAACAGGCGGACGGAGCGCGCTCGGCCGACGCCCCGGCGCCGCCGCGCGCGGACTGGTTCGCGCCCGCGACCGACCCGGCCGAAGCGCGGGTGCACCAGATTCTGGGCGATACCGACACCGGCCGCCACGCGCTGGCGGTCCTGCGGGACGCGGGCGCGGCGGTGCGGTTCGATGACCTGGGCGACCGGTCGGGGGAAGCCGATGCCTTCAACCCCGCCACGATGGACGTGGTCATCGATACGCACGACCGCGGCGAGCAGGCGCAGGCTGCCGAACTGGTACGTGTCGCCGCGCTCGCGGAAGCCGTGCTGGCGGGGCGTCTGCCTGCGCTGCCCGGGGCCGAGGTCGCGCCGGATGCGCGGGCACGGGTGGAAGCCGAGGCGGTCGGCAGGCGGGCGGAGTTCCTCGACGAACTGATGCGTGCCGGGTATCCCGACACCGACATGGCGGTGGCGGATCGGACCGAGACCGCCCTCGCGCGTGAACTGCACGCCCGATATCTCGACGCCTACGACGCCGCCGTCACGCAGGCGCGTACGGCCGACCCCTCCGCCGACAGTGCCACAGTGCGGCGTGTGGGCGTCGACGCGGGAGTGGACGCGCTGCTCGCGGATGATGTCCTCGCGGGCGACCAAGACTCCCGGCCTGTCCCGGCAAGCGACCCCGACTCCTACCATCCGACCACGCCAGAGGCCCGCCGCGAGGTGGAGCGACTTGTCCGCGAAGCGGCCGCGCTCGATCGGGAGCTGCGGGCGGTGCAGGACGAGTGGCTCAGGGGCGTCCGGCATCTGCGTCCGTTCGATCCCGCCACGGTGGCGGCCGACCGTGCCATGCTCGACCGCGGGCGACAGGCGGCGCTGGAGGAGATCGTCGCCGACCTCCGCTCCTTCTCCGGCGAACACATCTGGCGGCGCACCCGGCCGGAGCTCGTGTCGAGCGTGACCGCGCTGTCGGAGACGACCCGGCGGTACGCGGACCTGGAAGCCCGGCGCGACCGGCTCGCCGATCAACTCGCCGCGCAGGTGATGCGGGATCTGCTCACGCGCGAGTTCGGACCGGACGGCGTGCGGTGGGTCGGGGATCGGGTCGCCGTGCTGCCCGGCGATCCACCGCGGTTGCTCGCCGCCGACGCGCGTGGCGATTTCGCGGCGGTCACGCGAGACGCCGTGAATGCCGACCGCGTCCTGCGGGACATGGTGTCGACGCGGCACGTGCCGGCCGAGCGCTTCAGCGTGCGGGTCGGCGACGACGGCGCGGTGGGTGTGCGGCGCGCGCAAGTCGATCTGCACAACGCCTGGGCAGCCGATGCCACGCGCTCGATTCCCGGCCATCTGGTCGCTCCCCGGCCGCCCGACGGTCCCAAGGGCGAACTGCCCCTGCTCACGCCGGAAGACGTGACCCAGCGTTCGCGACAAGCGCTCGACGATGTCCGCGAACTGCTCGGCCAGGTCATCGACTACCAGCACAACATCGTGGGCGAGTGGGCCGCCGCGATGCTCGACGACGCCATCGCCATCCGTTTCGTACTCGGTGAATCCGCCACGCCGGTCACTGCCGAACTCGGCGCCCGTTACGACCCGCTCACCGGTGTGCTCACCGTCGACCTGCACGGCAGTCCGGCCCACATGGCGACCGACGTGGTCCACGCGGTCACGATGGCGATCCAGATGCGCGCCGCGCAGGACGGTCCGCCCGAGCGGTTGATCCTCTCCCGTGACGAGTACATCGACACGATGCTGGACCGGCAGGCGCGCGCGCTCGCGATGGCCTACGAGTTCAGCTATCTGCGGGCTCGTATCGCTCCCACCGCCTACTACCGCTCGGACGGATTGCACTCGCAGTACGTGCAGGCTCGTGACACGGCCGCCGACCAGGCCCGGAAGGTCTTCCGAGGCAACAGTTCGGTGATCGAGTCCATGATCGAGGCCGCCGCCCATCAGGCAGGCGCGCGGGCGATCCGCGAGCACCTGGCGCAGGGCGCGTTGCGTCTCGGCGACCGCGACTACGCCGGGCACTACGGCGCGGAATGGGACCGCGCCCGCGGGATCACACCGACCGAAGGGGAACGGCAGTCGCCGTCTCGGACCGCCGACTCGCCCGCGCTGCGCGACCGGCGCAGCGCCGACTACGCATTCGAGATCGAGCACCTGCGGGCCTTGCGCGACGCTCGCCGGTTCGTACCGGTCGGACCCGCCGAACGCGCCTACACCGAGGCATACGACCGCGCCTACCGAGATGCCGAACGCGCGCAGGCTCGTGGTCGTGACACCGGGGGCGTACCGCCCGGCAGACAGGCCTACGAGGCAGGCCGGGCGGCGATCCGCCGATATCTCGACAAGGTCGGCCTGGCGAACGCCGAGCTGGCCTTCGCCGTCGTGCGCGGGGCGGGCGAGCAGGCCCGCGGCTACCGGCCGTGGGCCGATCTGGTCGACGCCGAGGCGCCGACACGGCCCGCCCCGGAGGGGGAGGCGACGACGGCTCCCCGTGCGTCGGACGACGCCGCCGACCTCGCCCGCCGCGGGCTCGACGCCCGACTCGCCCGCCACCCCGACGCAACGCGTCTGACCGACAACGTCGCTCGCCTCAGCCCGGAGGGCGCGCCGGTCACGCGGCTGCTGGTGGTCGCGGAGCCGGGCGCGCACGTGGACGCGGTGCGCGCCCTGGAGCTGAGTGACCCGCAGTACGAAGGCGCCTTGTGGCGCAGGGGGTTCGACATCGAGTACCTGTCGGTGTCGCAGGGGCGCGGCGAGGTGCCCCGACTGTCGCCGGTGCGACGGTTCATCGCCGAAGAGCCCTACCATGCCCCGGGCTCGACCGAGGCCCGCGACCAGATGCTGGTGCATTACCTCAGATACCGCGCCGAGGGTCTGATCGACGTCGGATTCCGGGAATGGTTGCGCGCGCTGCCGGACGACGCGTTCGTCACCCGGGCCGAAGCACGCGACAGTCGTCGACGCAGCGTCCGTGCCGGGCAGCTCAGCGGGGACTTCCTGGACAAGGCATTCCAGATGACCGAGCAGAGCCCCGGTCTTCCCGAGCATCATCCGGCCTCGGTGGCGCGGCGGCTGTACACCCGCCAGATCGCGCTTGCGATCATGCGTGAAGACGACGGCGGGGCGATGCCGCGGTACTACCGGTTCTACCGGTCGGAGGAACTGAACCTCGGTGCCGCCAGGTTCCCCGTCCTCATGATGACCGACGGCGACGGAGGCTGGCGCATCCCCGAGCCGTCCGGGCAGAACGTGGTCGAAGACGCGCTCGGCAGGTTGTTCGCGGGGATGGCCGATTCCGATCCGAAGCGTTTGGTGAAGCGAATCGGCCGGATTCTGCAGGACGGTTCGGCGGAGTTGGCGCCCCCGGAGCGCGGCGGGGTCCGCAGAGTGCTGAACCGGTTGCCGTTCACATCGAACCCCGCCGGCGACACCGCGGCGCTCCCGAACGCGCGTGACCGCACGGAAACCGCCTTCGATCGGATCGAGCCGCCGGAGTTCCCGGCCGAGCGCGGCGCCGAGGCCGACGCGGACAGGGCGGCCGCCGCGCAGGACCGGCGCGCGACGATCGACAGGCTCGTGGCCGAGCGGGCCGCCGCGCTGCGCGAGCACGAGCATGCTGTCGCGGCAGGTGATCTCGATCGCGCCGAAGCCGCTCGACAGCGGGCCGATCAGCTCGCCGGGGACATCGACACGGCCCGCGCACGCGACGCGCTGGCCGCCGTCGACGCCCGCCCGCTGACCGACCGGATCGGTGTCGTCGACGGCGAGCCGCCGATGGTGGTGATCGCCAACCTCGACGGCCGCGATGCCCGGCAGATGCTCGGGGACGCGGCGACTCGGCATCCGGAGCTCGCCGGGTTGCTGGCGGACGCCGATGTCCGGGTGCGGGAGTTGCGTTTCGACGACTCGGGCCGCGCGACGGTGATCCGGGTGGAGGATGCGTCGCAGGCGCCGCGCTCGTCGGACAGCGGTGCGCGTCCGGCCGGTGCGGACGCACCGCCGCCGCAGCCGGGGTCCGAGGGCGGTGCGGGCAAGCCACCCGGGCAGCCGCCGGTGTCGGCCGCGCCGGACCCGGCCGAACCGGACCCGGCTCGCGGATCATCCGCCGATCCGGAATCGAGCGCACCCCAGCCGGTTCCGGACCAGAGCAGACCGGCCGGGCGGGACTGGTCGCCGGAGGGGCCGGGCCGCGTGCACGAGCCGACCGGCGAGCCGATTCGCCAGGCGATGGTGCGAGCCGGGGAACGGATCGGCGACGCGGCCACCGCCCGCCGCCTGGCCGAGAACCGGGTCGCCGAACTGGCTCGCCGGCTGGGGGTCGAGCCGGACGGGCGTACGCCGCAAGAGATCTCGCGAGCGCTCGACGATCGCCTCGCCGCTGCCGAAGAGCGGGTCGAGCACCTGCGCGACCGGCCCGAGGTGCCGGCCGCGGAGATGGCCCGGCACTTCGAGGACCTTCGTGCGGCGCAGTCCGCCCTTTCCGAGACGATCCGCACGGTGAGCGCGGCGCGCGTCGAGATCGGCCGGTGGATAGAGGCCGTTCGCACCGAGAACGACGCCAGGATGACCGCGGGCGTGCTGGCCGCGCGTGAGGTGCTGGCCGCCGAGGGCGCGCGGATGGTCGGCGAGGGCGTCGGCGTGCTGCCGGACGACGGTCGCGTCATCGTCGCCTCGCCGCTGGCCCGCCCGGACCCCGTGCTGCCCCCCGATATGCGGCGGAGCCTGGCAGAAGGCGGTGTCACGGTCGAGTACCGCCTGGTGGAAGTCGATGTGGCGGGCCGGATCACGGTCACCGATCTGCGGCCTCCCGTCGACACCGATCCGGGGACCGCCCCCGACCGCGCCGATGACTCCGCTCGGTCGCGTCCCGGTGCCGAGCCCCACTCCGCGCCTACGCGCCCCGACACCGAATCCGGCTCCACGCGTCCGCGCCCCGACACCGAACCCGACCCCGCGGAGACGACGCGCACCGACGAGGAGAGCGGGCGCGACCAGCCGGACGCCACCGCGGAGGACGCGTACGCCGCACTGGTGCGGGAGCGGGCCGCACTGGCATCCGAGCGCGAGTTCTGGCGCGCCAAACGCGACGATCGCGCCTCGCGGTTCGACCTCGCCGACCCGGATCGCGAACTCGGTCCCGACCGACTCGAACCGACCCTGCAACGCCTGCTCGAGCGGGTCGTCGGCGTGCACGACCTGGCCGCGACCGGTGAGGAGATGTCCAGGCCGGCACCGGAAACGGTGGGTTCGGCCGAACTCGACCGGCGTCGCGCGGCGATCTTCCGGTTGCAGGAGGCCGCCGAACAGTTCATCGCGGCAGGCGATGCGCTGGCCGAGGTGGACCGGCAGATCGCCGCGCTGGAGGCCGGAGGCGCGGGCGCGGGCAGGCCGCCGAGTGCCGAGGTCGCGAGCGAACTGGACCGGTTGGGCCGGGAGCGGGCGGCGCAGGTGCTAGGGCAGAAGCCGTGGCGGCTGATGCGCGACGACATCGCGGCCCGATCGGGTGTCGACCCGAGCCGGTTGGGGCCGGAGGAGTTGGCGGCCACCCTCGACGAGGCGGCGAACCGGACCGTCTCCGCGGACGAGGTCGAACTGCGGGCGCGGAATCTGGAACTGCTGGCCGAGGCCGCGTTGCGGTTCAACCGCGCCGAGAACGAGATCGGTCGTCTGCAGGATCGGATGGCGGAGCTGGCGGGGGCGAACCGGGATCTCTTCGATGCGGCCGGCGCGCGGCGGATCACCGATCGGGTGGGCCTGGTGGACGGCGAGAATCCGCGCATCGTCGTCGTCGGTCCTCGTGGCCGATGGGACGCGCCGTTCGCCGATCACGACGCGGCGTTGGCCGACGCGGTGCGCCGCAGTCCGGCGATCGCGCAGGCGATGGTCCGGCCGGAGACGACGATCGAGTACCGGCAGATCGTCTCGGATCGGGAAGGCGACTGGCGGCCGGTGGACATGCGTCCGCCGGTCCGGGAATTCGTCACCGCGCCGCCGAGGAACGGCGCGGGCGGTGTGCACCTGACCCGATGGCGTGACGGCGACGGCCAGTGGCACCACGTCGACACCGCGCGGCCGGAGTGGGAGGACGGCAGAAGCTCGACCAGGGTGCCCAAGGAGTTCGAACCGCGACCGCTTCCCGAAGGAGTCAGCGGCTGGGGCGCCAATCCGATCCAGGCCGCGGTGGTCGATGTGTTCGCCGATCCGTCGGGCCCCGTCGACCCGAAGGCCATCAACGAAGCCTACCTGCCGCAGATTCCCGGCGGCGCACCGTATTCGGATGTGCCGACGTACTCGCTGCCCTTCGCCGACGCCTTCTATCACACGATGCGGCTCATCCTCGAGAGCGCGAAGCTGTCGGGTTTCACCTGGTTCAGCGACAGCGCCCACCCCGGACGCATCCGGCCCGGCTTCAAAGGGCATCCGTGGTTCCGTTCGCGGAGCCCGGAGGTGCAGCCGATGGTGCGGGAATGGAATATCGCCGAACACTTCCCCGACGACGGGAACCTCACCACACCGTTCCGCGACCGACAGCGTGGCGCGCAGCAGGCGTGGCAGCGGGTGCAGGATTGGGCGGACGCCGAATACGAGCGGTTCCGCGCCGATGACAGCGACATCGCCCGCATCGCGGACCACACAGCCGATCGTGCCGCCGCCGACCGTGCCGACCGCGCCCGCTCGCTCGTCGACCGGCTCCGCGCGCTCGTCGACCGGCTCCGCGCGCTCGTCGACCGGCTCCGCGCGCTCGCCGGCCGCGAGGACGCCGTCACCCGGCTCGAGGCCATCGTCGACGAACTCACCGGTGGACTCGTCGACGAACAGCCGGGTGACGCGGCGCGACTGGTGGCCGACCTGCTCGACGTGGTCGCCAGGCCGATGGAACCCGCCGACCACGCCGAGATCACCCGCCTGGTGGCCGACCAGCTGGCCGACAGCCAGCCCGTCTTCACCCCCGAGGAGATCGCACTGGTCAAGCGGCACCTGATGAGCAACGAATACTGGATCCACCGGGCCACCGACGGGATTCTCACGCGGCAGCCACTCGACGCGGTCGCCGACGTGGCCGAGGCGTGGAACCGGCTCATCGCGGGTGAGTCGTTGCCCGCGGACCTCCTGCTGCTGCAAGACGCTCTCGCCGAGGCGAATTTCCTGATCGACAATCCGATCGCGCTGTGGCGCGACGCCAACCAGTTCGCCATCAGCCTCGGTTACGACTGGAACGCCGCCCGTCCTCCGCTCACCGATTGGCGTGCGGGCATCGGTTACGCCCCGCCCCCGGTCGGTCCCCAAGCTCCGCCTGTCCGCCCCGAGACGCCGGAACTCCCGTCGAACAGCACGCTGCCGCTTCCCGCCGCGGGCCAGACGGTCACCGATCCGACACGGCCGCTGCCCCTGCCGCACGCCGAGCAGGCCGACGACACCGCCGAACCCCGGCCCGGCGACACATCGACCAGCCCCGACGAGCCGACGCGTCGTCCGGCCGCGGACGAGACCCGCCCAGAGTCGCCACCGGTCGACGCCGAGACGACTCGGCCGGATACGCCGACGCCGGACCGAGCCGACACTCGCACCGATTCCACGCACCCCGAGCGGATTCCGGATGCGCCGGACGATTCGGCCACGCCGAGGCCCGTCGACGAGGACGACGGTCGCCCGCTCACCGACTCGCCCGCGGGTCCTCCGGTACGGCGGCCCGTCGTCCCGCCCGCCGAGCGGTCGGCGCCGGCCACCGAATCCGGCGCAGGGGCGGGCAAACCGCCCTCGGAACCGCCGCCCACCCGCGGTGCGCCGGAACCCGACGAGCCGTCCGAATGGCTGCGTGCCCAGCTGGCCGAGCAGCAGGAGTGGAACGCGCGGATGCGCGCGGAACTCGCCGACTGGGTCGCGCGGACGCGCGAGGAGTCGGTGGCGCGCGAATTCGACGCGCAGCGCCGAGAGGTGGACGACGCGCTCGACGCGGTGGATCGCCGACTGGCCGAGCAGCGTGCCGAGGAGCGCCGCCGCAACGAGGAGTTCTTCGCGGAGCTGGCTCGCCGGGCGGGGCTTCCCTGGACCTCTGCCGACGCCGCCGGCGGTGAACAGCCCGCCGCACCGTCCGATGCGCGGAGTCCGAAGGGAGAACCACGTCCGCCGCGTGCGGAGGCGGACACCGAGACGCCCGCGCCGGAAACCCCCGACTCAGAAGGGCCGTCGGAGTGGCTGCGTGCCCAGCTGGCCGAGCAGCAGGAGTGGAACGCGCGGACGCGCGCGGAGCTCGCCGACTGGGTCGTGCGGATGCGCGAGGAGTCGGTGGCGCGCGAATTCGACGCGCAGCGCCGAGAGGTGGACGACGCGCTCGACGCGGTGGATCGCCGACTGGCCGAGCAGCGTGCCGAGGAGCGGCGTCGTAACGAGGAGTTCTTCGACGAGCTGGCCCGCCGCGCGGGGTTCCCGTGGGCGCCGCCCGGTGACTCCGACCCCGACGACAGTGCCGGGCCTGCTGTCAGGCCGCCCGGCCCGCCGTCGCGACCACCGGCCGCACCGCCCACCGGTGCACAGCGCACACCCGACGTGGCGGCCTCGGACAGTGGGCGGCTGCCGGAGCCGCGGACATCTGCTGCAGAGGTCGAGGAATCCGCCCGGCCCGCCGAGCCGGTCGAGCATGGCAGGCCACCCGGTAGCCCGGAGCCGGAACCCTCGGCGGCCGAGCCGGATACGACCGCCGGACAGCGGCCGGCATCGGATTCCGCACCGATGCGGCCGGATGCGGAGGCCACAGCGACGCGGCCGGAAACGGCGCCGACCTCGCGGCAGCCGGATGCGTCCACACCGCGGCAACCCGGATCGGATCCGGCGCAGCGGCAACCGGAATCCGGCGAGCCGACGATCACCGATCCCGAAGCATGGACGTCGGTCGGCGCACCGCGGGTCTACGCGCCGCCGTCCGAGGCGACGAGTCGGGAACTGCGTGCACTCGGCGAGCGGGCTCGGGCGGCCGCCGTCCGACGCCGGGAACTCGAGCAGTCGATTCTCCGGCACGTCCGGGAACTCCCCGTCGATGTCACCGATCCGACGATCGAAGAGGTCGCTCGCGCGGCCGAGCAGCAGTTGCTCGATGCCCGCGCGCTCCACGACGAGGTGCGGGAGCGGCCGGACGTGCCACCGGACGAGATCGGCGGGCATCAGGAAGAACTCGCTCAGGCGCGGGACCGCCTGGACCGGCTCGCCGACGTGGTCGACTCGATCCGGCAGGACCTGCGGGACTGGCAGGACGCTGTTCGCGCCGAATACGACGCCCGGATGATCGCGGGCGTGCTGGCCGCCCGCGTCGTCCTCGCTGCCGAGGGCACGCGGATGGTCCTCGAAGGGGTCGGCCTGACCCGTGACGGACGTCGGTTGATCATCGCCTCGCCGTTGGCCGATCCGAGGGTGCTGTTGCCCGCCGAAACCCGGGCCTGGTTGGCGGACAACGATGTCGAGATCGACTACCGCATGGTGCAGGTCGACGAGACCGGCCGGATCGCCGCCACCCGGATCGCACCGCCCCGAGCCCCGGAGACCCCGGCCACGGGCGGTCACGATGCCGCGTCGCCGAGCCGGGATTCCGAGCACGGCACACCGGACGACCCGGCCACCGGTATCCGGGAGCAGATCGCCGACCTCCTGCATCGGCGCGCCGAAACCCGCGCCCGGATCGATGGAATGCGCGAGGACATCGCCGGACTCGCCGAGTCCGCCGAGCAGGCGCCCGATCGCGCCGCGACGGCCGATGCTCTCGACCGGATGATGCGCGAACTGCATGACGCCGACGCCGAGCTGGCTCGCCTCGACGAGATGATCGACTACCTCCGGACGGTCGCGTCGCCGGAAGCTGAATACGAAGCGCTGCTGCGCGAGCAGGCGCGATTCACCTCCGAGCGCGAGTTCTGGCGTGCCAAACGTGACGATCGCGCGTCGCGATTCGACATCGGCGACCCGGACCGGATGCTGGGCCCCGATCGGCTGGAGCCGACCATGCAGCGGTTGCTCGACCAGGTCGTCGGCACCCGAGAGGTCGCGGGCACCGGCGAGGAACTGTCCAGACCGACACCGGAAATGGTGGGTGCGGCGGAGCGCGAGCAGCGTCGCGCGGCGATCTTCCGATTGCAGGAGGCTTCCGAACAGTTCATCGCGGCCACCGACGCCCTGGCCGACATCGACCGGCGGATCGCCGCGTTGGAAGCCGCGCACGTCCTCCCGGATCGTCCGCGCGGCGCGGAGTCGGCTGCGGAACTGGAGCGGTTGGGCCGGGAGCGGGCGGCGCAGGTGTTGCGGCAGAAGCCGTGGCGGGTGATGCGCGACGACATCGCGGCCCGATTGGGCGTCGACCCGGGCCGGTTGGGTCCGGAGGAGTTGGCGGCCACGCTGGACGAGGCGGCGAACCGGACCGTCCTCGCGGACGAGGCCGAGTTGCACGCGCGGAATCTGGAACTGCTTGCCGAGGCCGCCGTTCAGTTCGATCGTGCCGAGAACGAGATCGGTCGTCTGCAGGATCGGATGGCGGAACTGGCGGGGGCGGCCCGAGATGTCTTCGATGCCGCGGGTGCCAGGCGGATCACCGATCGTGTCGGCGTGGTGGACGGTGAGAGTCCGCGAATCGTGGTGGTGGGTCCGCGGGGTCGCTGGGATGCGCCGTTCGCCGATCATGACGCGGCGTTGGCCGATGCCCTGCGGCGTAGTGGTGCGTTGGCGCAGGCGATGGTGCGGCCGGAGACGACGATCGAGTATCGGCAGATCGTCTCCGACCGGGAAGGGCGTTGGCAGCCTGTCGATCTGCGCGCGCCGGTGCGGGAATTCGTGCACTCGCCGCCGATCGCCGGCAGGCCGGGTATCCATCTCACCCGGTGGCGCGACGGCGACGGCCGGTGGAACGACGTGAATCCCGGCCTGCCGGAGTGGGATACGGGCCGTGACGAGAGCGGGGTGCCGAAGAAGTTCAGTCCGCGTGATCTGCCGGAGGGCGTGAGTGGCTGGGCGGTGAATCCGTTCCAGGCGGCGGTGGTCGATCCGTTCGTCGATCCTTCGGGGAATGTGCCGCGGGGGGCTGTCAACGAAGGGCTCCTGCCGGCGATTCCGGGTGGGATGCCGCCGTCGGATATTCCGAGCTATTCGTTGCCGTTCGCGGACGTGTTCTACCACACGATGCGGATCATTCTGGAGTCGGCGAAGTTGTCCGGCTTCACATGGTTCGCCGACAGCGCGAATCCGGGTCGGATTCGTCCTGGTTTCAAGGGCCATCCGTGGTTCCGCGCGCCGCGGCCCGATGTGCAGCCGATGGTTCGGGAGTGGAATGCCGCGGACCGGATTCCGGACGACGGGAATCTCAGTCCGGAATTCCGTGCTCGTCAGGAGGCGGCTCGAGCGGAATGGGCGCGGGTGCAGCAGTGGGCCGACGGAGAGTACGAACGGTTCCGCAACGACACCGCCGGTGACGACATCGCGAGCATCTTCGACAACCTCACCGAGGCGGCTAGGACGGAGCGGAACACGCGGGCGCGTGAGCTGATCGAGCGTCTGCGGGCGTTGGCGGCACAAGACGCTCCCGACACCGAGGCGATCATCTCGGACCTGACCGGCACGCTGCCCGACGAACAGCCCGGCGACGCGGCGCGACTTGTCGCCGACCTGATGGGGGTCGTCGGCAGGCCGTTGGACGCCGGAGCCTACGAGCAACTGGTCGACGTGGTCGCCGAGCAGCTGGGCACCGGCCGATCGGAGTTCACCCGGGAGGAACTGCACCGGATCAAGAACCACCTCATGTTCGCCGAGCACTTGATCCGCGCTCCGGAGGACGGCGCCCTGGTGCGTCAGCGCCTGGACGCCGTCGCGGACGTGGCCGAGGCATGGAACCGGCTGGTCAACGGCGACCACCTGCCGCAGGATCTGCTGTTGCTGCGGGATGCTCTCGCCGAGTCGGATTTCCGGCGCGACAACCCGCTGGCCACCTGGCGCGACGCCAACCAGCACGCCATCAGACTGGGCTACGACTGGAACGCCGCTCGTCCCCCGCTCACCGACTGGCGCGCGGGGATCCCCTACGCCCCGCCCCCCGTCGGGCCCCAAGCTCCGCCCGTCCGCCCCGAGACACCGCAGCTCCCGGACCGCCCTCCGCGATCACCGATGAGCGGACTCACCGACACCACGCGCCCGGACGGCATCACAGAGGCGGACACCCGGCCGCTGCCGGAGGGCGCGACGACTGGTGCGGACCCCGCCCGAACACTGCCCGACCCGGACGCGTCGCTGCCGGACAGCATGCGCACCCGTGCCGACCTCACACCGACACTGCCGGAGGTGGGGGATCCGTCCGATACCGGGCAGACGCGACCGGACGTGCCCCGCGCTGAGGTGACGCGCCCGGACGCGCCCGGAGCCGACCAGCTCCGCCCGGACGAGCCGACAGCAGACGACGATCCCGACGATGGACCAGCGCCCGCCGCACCGCCGTCCGGCCCGCCGTCGAAACCGCCTGCCGCGCCACCCGCCGCGGGCGATCCGGGTGACCCGCGCGACCCGGGTGATTCGGGACCGCCGGACCGGTCGGGCAACGCCGACCCCACCGCCGTGGCCCACACCTCGACACCGCCGGAATCGGTTGATGCGACGACGGAGCCCGACCGATCGGCCGACTCGGAATCGCGGTTCCGCGAAGCTGTCATGAACCGCATCGCGGCCGATATCGAGGCCGCGGCCCGAGACCGGGACGCCGCCCGCGCCGCGGGAGACGATCGTGCCGCCGGGGACGCGGCGGAGCGGATGGCGCAGCTCGAGGACGCCCTGCTGCTCGCGAACGCGCGCCACGCGCTGCTCGAAGCGGGAGCGCATTTCATCGGTCCGCGTGTGGGCGTGCTTACCGGCGAACCGCCCCGCTATCTGGTCGCCGGATGGGGTGGCGCCGACACCGGCCGCGCCTTGACCGAAGCCCTCGCCGCCGAACCCGCGCTGGCAGAGCTGCTGCGTCAGCCAGGCGCACAGATCCGCGAACTCCGGCTCAGCATCGACGAGAACGGCGTCATCACCGCACATCTGGTCGACCCGTCCACAGACGGCATCCCCCGGTCCGCGGACACACCGGGCGTGCGCTCCAGCGCCGGCGAGTCGGCTCCCACCACGCCTGACGCCGTCCATCCGGCACCGCCCGACACCGAGGGCCCGCGTCCGAACGATGCCGCCGAGGAGCCCCGCTCCGCTGATGACCTCGGCGAGGTCGGCGAGGAACCCCCGCCGGAGCGTCCGGATCAGGCCGACGACTCCGCCGAGCAGGACCGTTCCCGTGATTCCGCGCACGAGGACGCTCTCCGCGCACACGCCGAGGCCGTGGCCAGGCGCGACGAGCTGGCGCAGCGGATCCGCGCCCTCGGGGAGCGACTGTCGATCCGGGAACCGGACGCATTGGATCCGCAGAACATCCAGGCCACCGTTCGTGAGCGGGCGGGGTGGCGACTCGACGGCGACCGGGCCGAAGCGCTGGCGGAGTTGAGGGATCTGCTTCCGGGCTACTTCGAGGCGATTGCCGACGCGGCCGACAGCGCCGCCCGGATCGGTCTGCTCGAGGAATACGACCGCCTCCTGGCCGAGCACAAGGAACTGGTGCGTGAGCGCGAGTTCGTCCGCCACAAGGCCGACGAACGCGCCGAGAACCTGCTGGGCGTCGACGATCCGCCGTGGACGGACCGGGATGCCGAGAGCCGCGACGACGCCGTGCGCATTTTCTACGCCGAGGCCCGCACCGACCTCGTCGACCTGCCTGCTGCTCTCGACGAGGTCGGCCGCCAGGAACGTCGGCTCGCCGACGACGAGGATGTGCGCAGGCGCCTGGCGGATCTGGAGAAGCTCATCGAGACAACGGGCGAGTTCGACGAGCTGGCCGACCAGGTGCGGCAGCAGGAGCAGCGTCTCGCCGAACTGGAGGACGCGGGCATCGCCGAGCACCGTCCGCCGACGGCCGAGATCGCCGCGCACCTCGACGAATTGGCGCGTGAGCGGGCGGCCGAGGTGCGCGGGATCAAACCGCGCCGGACGATGCGCGACGACCTCGCGGTGCGCTTGGGGGTGGTCGACGAGTCCGGTGTCCCGGACGAGACGGCGCTCTCCCGCGATCTCGACCGCACCGTGGACGACCTCGGGGACCGGGTCGCTCACGACTTGCGTTCCGGCGCACTGCCGGTCGACGAGCTGCCGGCGCGGCTACGAGCCGTCGACGCACTGGCCCACGCGGCCGCCGACGTGGCCGCCGCGCACAACCGGATCGGGCGTCTGCAGGACGAGATGGCGGGTCTGGCCGGTGCGTGGCGCACGCAGATCCAGGCCGAGGGCGGTCGGATGGTCACCGACCGGGTCGGCATCGTCGAAGGAGAACGTCCCCGCATCGTCGTCTTCGGTCCACGGCCGGACCCGCGGGCGCCGCGGGCGGATCATGATCGGGCGTTGGACGAGGCGGCGAACACCGACGCGTCGGTGGCGCAGGCGATCGTCCGGCCCGAGACCACGGTCGAATATCGGCGTGTGCTCGCCGACCGGCAGGGCGTCGTGCGGAACGAGCCGATGTCCCCGCCGGAGGTGGAGCGGATGTCCTCGGGTGGGTTCGGCGGGCGACGCCTGGAGCTGACGCGCTGGCGCGACGCCGAGGGGGTCTGGCATCCCGTCGACCCCACCCGCCCGGATTGGACCACCGGTCAGGACGGGCGCGAGCTGCCGAAGAAGTTCACCCCGAAGGATCCGCCGGACGGCGTCAGCGGCTGGGCCATGGAGGATGTCGTCAACGACATCACGTTGCCGGCCGACGACGTGCCGCCAGGCCAGCTGCCCGAGAGCCTGCTGCCGGTCAACGCACCGCAGGCACCCTCGCAGTACAGCACCTCCGGCGTTCCGGACGGCGTGACGGTGTTCGGCCAGCACTGGGGCGCCGACTCCTACAACGTGGTGCGCTTGATCCTGATGGCCGCGCAGGTGCCGAAGCATCCGGCGGTGAAGGCGTGGATCCAGCGGCATCCGGAGATCGGTCGCTGGGTGCAGGCGCGGCCGTGGCTGCGGCATGTGCCGCCGTTCGGCACGGTGTTCCGCGACTATCAGTGGTTCGCGCCGCCGGAACGCAATGTGCAGCCGATGTTCCGCAGCTGGGATGCGGCCGATCACGCTCCGCCCGCCGGGCGGGTGGACATTCCGCTCGGGCTGGGGGAGGAGTGGGAGCGTGAGATCGCCGAGTGGCGGCGGGTGCAGGCCTGGGCCGACGCGGAGTACGAGCGTTTCCTGGTCGATGATGCCGATGTCGATGCTGTTCTCGACGGGCTGGACGCGCATCGGCGTGCTCAGCAGGAGGCCGCGGTCCGCGAGGTGGTCGAGGCCGTGCGTGCGCAGTTGGTCGACCGGCATCGGGGCATCGACCCGGCCGGTGACGTCGATGCGCAGCTCGCGCGGGTGGAGGCCGAGATCGATCGGGTGGCCGAGGAGGTGGCCGACCGCTTCGATTCCGATGATCCGGATGCGGTGCGTGACACCGTGGCCGACATCCGGGAGCTACTGCTGAACCCCGACCATCCCGACGGGTTCACCGGCGCGTTGCGGCCGGACGAGTCGACCGAGGACGGTCTCGTCCGCCTGCTCGCGGAGTACATGCGCGACGAGGTGCCGGTCTTCACCCGCGAGCAGATCCAGCAGATCAAGGATCACCTGATGCGCGACGAGCATCGGGTGCGTGACCACACCGACCCGCACGGCGGCTATGTACGCAGGCCGATGGACCGTCTTGCCGACGTCGCCGAGGCATGGAACCGGCTCATGGGGGGTGAACCGCTGCGACAGGATTTCGTTCTCCTGCACGACGCCCTCGCCGAATCCGAGTACCTGCGCAGGCATCCCAACGCCGGCTGGCGGGACGCGAACACCCATGCTGTCGGCCTCGGCTACCACTGGGACGCCGACCGTCCGCCGCTCACCGGTTGGCGTGCCGGAATCCCCTACGCACCCGCGCCCGTGCCGGTCGACCCAGGATGGACACCGCCGCGTGACCGGGGCAACGACTCTCCCGGCCTCGACGGTCCCGAGGACGGGCCGACCGGCGGCCATCCCGCGCTGCCGCAGCCCTCGCGGCCGCCCACGGCGCCGCCCGCCTCGGCGCCCCTCCCGAACGACCAAGGGACACAACAGCCGGACACCACCGAACACCGGCAACCGGCGCAGCAACATCGACCCCAGCCGCCGCAAGAGCCCGCCGACCGCGATGAGACGCCGTCCGCACAGGATGCCGCGCGGCGAAACGGCGACGGCGATCGAGGGGAACAGGCGAGCCGGCCGCCGCGGGCGGGCGACCCGATCCCGCGTCGTCCGGCCGACGGCGTGGCCGAACCGCCCGAGGGCACCGGCCGGGGCGTCGACGATGCCGATCAACCGCGCGGGCGGCGGTCGACGCCGCGTGCCGGTGCGGAGCCGGAGCCCGCGGACGGTGCTGCCCAGCGCTCGGATGACGAGCCAGGGGAGAGCACCTCGAGGGCCGAGGGGACGCGGGCACGGTCGCGCCACGGTGACGACGACGGCGACCAGCCGCCCCGCGCCGGTGACGATCCGGCCCCGCCGAAGCCACCCACCGTGCCCGGTTCGTCGTTGCGGTCGCATATCCCGCACCCACCCAAGACCTATGACTTCGAGTTGCCTGTCACGAAGGTCGTTCCGCCGGTGGAATCCGAGCCCTGGCCGATGCCGGAGCGGCCGGCCGAGCCCAGGCCACCGGACACCCCGCGTGACACTCCTCCGACTACTCCACCGGGGGGTGCGGACTGCCCGCCGGGACAGCCCGCGCCGCCTGGTTCGACGCCGCCGTCGATTCCGGCCCCCTCCTACCCGCCGGAAGGCCCCGAGCCTCCCGGGCGACAATCGCCGCCGGGGATGTGTCCGCCCGAGGGCTCCCCGCCGCCAGGTGGGCACATCCCGCCCGGCGGGTGGCCGCCCGGGACGCCGCCGCCCGGGCAGCCGGGACAACCACCCGGGCAACCCGGCCCGCCGGGCCACGTGCCGCCCGGTAGTGGGACGCCGGGATCACCCGTGCCGCCTCGTGGTTCGTATCCGCCTGGCTCGTGGTCACCGCCTGGCTCGTGGTCACCGCCCGATTCGTGGGTGCCGCCCGATTCGTGGGTGCCCGGAGCACCGCAACCGCCGAACGGCGCACCGAGCCCCGGCACGCCGAACGGTGGGGGTCCCGGAACGGGATCGCCCGGTGGCCGGCCGCCGGGCCCTTGGCTGCCGGGTCTTCCTCCGTCGGGTCGGCCCACCGAATTGCCGGGCCCAGCCGATCGAGCTGTGCCGCGCACGAACTCGTCGCCTGTCACCTCGGCCCCGATGATGCCGCCGGGCGTTCCGGGCATGCCGGGTGGCGGTGGGGCGTCGACGACCCGGGCGGGCGGTCGCCGCGCGAACGGCAACGGGCATCGGTCCGCCGACGAAGGCGCACCGACCACCCTGTTGGTGCGCCCGTACTCCGGATTCGGTGTCTCGGCCGAGTTCGACCCGGCGACCGGCGCGCTACAGGCGACATCGATCCGCTCAGGTGTGGAGGCGGGGGTGTACGGCGATCTGGCCGGTCTGCCGGTTGTGCTGTACCGGTGCGAATCCCGGCTCGCGGTGCGCATCGGCGGACAACTGATCCAGCTGGACGAGCCGGTGACGGTCGACTGGGCGGCGGGCCCGCAACGCCGGACCACCCTCACGATCAGCGCCGGGCCCTCGGTGCTGTGCAGCATGGCCTACCGCACGCTGCCCGCCGAACTCGACATCGGCCTGTTCCTCCGGGACATCTGCGCCGATCCCGACCGCCGCGCACGGATCTTCGCCTGATGTGCGCAGACACCGACCGTGTGATCCGCTCGGGGCCGCTGTGCCAGGATTGGACGCGAGCACGGCCCCGGCCCGGAAGAAGGGCGATCTCCGGCAGAAACTTTCACGTCGGAGCACAGCAAAGCCGCAGCGGTACAACGCCTTCCGCGCGCAGCGGAGGTGCGGGCACGACGACGAGGAGAGGGCTGCGACGTGACCACGCCTGACGATCGGACCCCTGACGACGCCACGACTCGGGACGACTGGCGGGATCCGGCCGCTGTCGCGCCGAATCCCGCCGATCCACCGGCAGACCCCGGGGCCCGACCCGACGCCCTCCAGACCGCCACCGCCGCCCACGCCGAGTCGGACGCGCCCGCCCGCGCGGACGACTCCCACGCCGAGGAAGATCCCGACATCGGGTTCACCCTGTCGGAGGACCCGACGCAGCTGGCAGAGCGTGCGAAACACCTGTGCCACCGCATCGCGCGCGGTCTCGCGGCGCAGGGCCCGCAGGGCTGGGCGCGGCTGGAGGCGATGTTCGCACTCACCACCACGACCGAGATGGCGCAGGTCTTCTTCTCCGACGAGGACAACCGCGCCCGTCGTGTGCAGCCGAGCCACGACGTGCTGAGCTGGGTCCGTGACCACCGGCACCTGTCCGCCGAACTCGGCGACGGCCCGTGGTGGCGAATGCTGCTCACTCTGCGCAACGACGGCGCGATCGAGGTCGATTTCGACTACGGCGACGAACCGTTCCCGGACGATCAGCTGTTCCCGCCGGAGGTCTACGCCGCCGACCTCGAGACCTATCCGCGGGCGACGCTGCCGGTGTGGCTGGCCGCGTACCTCCGGCACGGCGGCCGTCAATCGCGCCCGGCGCGCTTGGCGGCCGCGCAGGCTCGCGCCGACCGGGCGCAGGGCGTGCGTGCGGTGCGCAGCGACGATGAATTTCCGGCGCTCCCGGTGCTCTGGGGCCGCTGGGCGGTGATGGCGGCAGCGTTCGTCGCCGCCGGATCGCAGTGGGGCCCGCGGATTCTGCCCGCGCTGGGCTTCTTCGAGGGCGCACGGCGCAGCGGCGCCACCCTGTACATGTTGCCGGGTGGGCGAGCCGTGCTGTCGGGCGGCGTCTGGAACGCCCCGGAGCTCGACGCCGCCTACAACCACGGCGCGGACGTACCCCGGGTGTACGCGGGCGCGCCGGAATGGGTGGCCAACCCCGTGCTGAATCCGCGCGCGGGCAACGGCCTGCTGTCGTTCTGCTACTGGTGGGAAGCGGGCAGCTGGTACCGCGGCGAGTCACCGGGCGCCGAGGCGCTGGCCGAGGCGGTACCCGGCATCTGGACCAGCGACACGGTGGCCGAGGTCGTCTGCGGACTGCTCGGCGCAGATCCCTCCGAGCAGCAGCGCACCGCTGTGGCCACTCTCGTCTCGGCCGCCGAGGTCGGCGTGGTCACCAGGGAAACGCTCGTCGCCGCCTTCGGCGACACCGGTGATTTCGATGTGGACAGCGCCTTCTACCAGCTGACGATGGCGGGTGTCGCGGTCACCGTGCCCGACCCGATGCCGCAGGAGGACGCCGTCGCGAAGGTACGCCGCTTCGTCGTCGAGCGTGGCATGTACGCGGCGGGCTACCCGGTCGACGAACTGCGCGCCGACCGGATCAGCGTCGGCTGGATGGTCTACGCGCCGACCCGCCCCGGCGAGATGGCGGTGGGCCGCGCGATCTTCTACATCGCCGACGACGGTGTGCTGGAACAGTCCTCCTCGTCGGTGGCGCCCTCGGTGTTCGTCACCGAATTCGAGCGCCGCTTCCAGCAACGGCACGGGGCGGTGGGTGCCTGACCTCGACAGTCTCCCGATGTTTCACGCAAAGCCCTCTGGCCGAGCACCATTCACGATTCGGCTACTGACCGTTCACGTGATCCGTGGGATGATCGGCGGGGAGTGACCTGCCGGTCGCAGGCAAGGATCACCAGGGGCTCGGGAAAACACGTGGCACGATGGCCGCGCCGATCGAGGCAGGAGTTGACGGATGGGCCAACCACCCGAGACGGGGCCGTGGAAGGGGATTGCCGACCAGGCGGCGGGCGGGAAGGCACTGCAGGTCGAGCACGGCGTGGCCAAGGAACTGTCCAACGCCGCCACCGATCTGCTCCTCACCGTCGAGATGATCGACGGTTTCGCGTACCTGGTCGCCGGAAAGGGTGGGTACAACCCCGACATGTTCGGCGGTCTGCCTTCCGGCGAAGCCCTCGCCAGCAAGTTCTTCAAGGCAGGGGGGTCGCTGGTGAGCACCCTGGGTGATCACAAAGCGATTCTGCGAGAGGTGATCAACACCTTCATCACGGCAGACAAGAAGTACAAAGCGAACGAAGAGTCGACCGAGGCCGCGTTCGACCGACTCAAAAGGGAAAACACCGCCAATGATCGGCGCCACATCGCCGCTGTGCCGCGCAACGGTGCGACGCCGTCCCCGGGTTGGGCCAATTCGGGGACATTACCGCTGATTTCGACGGCCGGGACTCCCGATCTGCCGGAGCGACTGAAGTCGCTGGCCGGCGACAAAGAAGGTCGCGACACCTCGCCGGTGAAGCCCGAAGAGGCCACCAGCCTGACGTTGGAACAGTATGCGGATTTGCGGACCAATGCCGGCGCCAACCACAGCCGGGTCGCGGACCTCGGCGGGCTGTGGAAGTGGATGGCAGACCAACTGAAGACCGATGCGGACATCTTCGCCAATCACGTGACCGCCAAGGTCAACGACGGGATGTGGAGTTCCGACGCCGCCCGGACCGCCAACGGCGCGATCCGCGCCTACGCCGGCAATTTCGGAAAGCTCGCCGAAAGTATGTCGCTGCTCGGCGAGAACCTCGTCCAGTTCTCCGGCAGCATGAAGGGTTTGGCGGCATCTCTGCCGTCCGAGTCGCTGTATATCACCACTCGGGAGTACCAGCGGGATTCGATGCTGCCGAGAGCGATCGCAGCCTACAACGCCTGGTACAAGCCCGGCGTGACACAGGCCAGTTCGGCGGTGCCGCTCCTGCCACCCGCGATCGCCCCGGTGAACGGTGGGCCCCCCACCCGCACGACGCCGGGTGGTGGCGATCCATCGGCAGGCGGGCCCGGTGGCGGTGCCAAGCCGCCGAACACCAACGGACTGACCAGCGCGCAGCTACCGGCAGCCCAACAGCAGAAGGACCTGCAGCGGGCGATGGACAGGGCGGCGCAGGAACAGGAAAACCGCCTGAAGGAACTCGCTGCGCAGCAGGCCGCCGCGCAACAAGCGGCCGAGCAGCGGGCGGCCCAGCAAGCCGCCCAACAGGCGGCGCAACAGGCTGCTCAGCAAGCTCAGCAAGCGTTGCAGCAGGGACTGCAGGGTGGACAGCAGGCACTGGAGCAGGCACTGCAAGGCGCGCAGCAGAATCTGACCCCCGCTGGAATGGCCGGTGTGCCCGGCTCGCTGTCCGACCTGCAGAAGGAGCTGCAGAAGAAGGCGGGGGGCGGTGGTGGCGCGGGCAAAGGCGCGGGCGGTGGTGGCGCGGGCGCCGGACTCGGCGGCGGTGGCGGCACGCTCAAGGACCTGGCCGCGACATCCAAACTGTTCCCCCGTGCTTCGATCGCCGAGACCGGCATCGTCGCAGGCCGGACCGGACTGGTGGCGGCAGGCCAGGGCACGCCCGGCGCGCCGGGCGCGACGGGTGCGGCGGGCCAGGGCGCCGGACAGGGACAGAACAAGGAACACAAGCGAGCCGATTACCTGGATTCGGTCGAACATCTGGAGGAAGCGCTCGGCGAGGCGCCCATCGTCGCGAAACCCATTGTGGAGAAATGACACCGACCTCGACATTCACCGATCTCGAGTTCTTCGCCCTGTGCCGGGCGCACAAGCAGGAATACGTGCCCCCACCGTTCGTCTTCCGAAGCGCAGTCGCCACCAGCGAGGAATTCGAGGAGCTGGCGCGGGAGAAACTGGACGGACTGCGCGCGCGCTGGGACCCGCAGTGGAGCACCATGATCGAAGCGCTCGTCCACCACGACATCCGGCTGATCATCGATGCCTGGGACGAGGATGACGCCGATCGGCCGGAAGGTATCGTGCGCGTTCTGGCGATCCGCCGGGGTGATCGCGGGTATGTGGTCTGCCAACAGCCCGGAAAGACGTTCTGGCACAGTGGCGATTTCACCGTCACCGAATGTGCCGCGCTGGAGCTGGCTTCCGCGGCCGTCGACATGATGCCGGAGGTGAAGCCGGGAAGTCGGCGCGAGGTCGTCCTGTCGACCGACGAGGACGACGACGGGTTGGACTATTCGTACGGCAGGTCGGCGGTGCGTGATTCGTTCGCCGATTCGATGGACGTGAACAGCGAGGAATTCCTGAAGGCGCCGACCGAACGTATCGGCAGCATATCGGTGATCCAAGGGCGTTCCCTGTTCGGTCCGCGTGGCATCACCGAGCACAGATTGCGCTGGCGAGATCTGGTCGACGACGGGCGCTATGTGATCGACGACCGCACACCGCCGGTCGCGGTACCCGCGAGCGCCCGCCGGTTGACGGAGCTGATCAATACCCGGATCGCCGCAGTGGTGCGGGCGATCAAGGACGAGCGGGTGTGAGAGGGAGGGCATGAGCGAGCAACAGCAGGACCCGGCCGAGTGGAGCGCGTCCTCGCGTGACGGCGCGATCACCGTGCGCACCACCGACCAGGGTCTGCCGCGCGGCATTTCGATCGAAGCGGCGGAATTGCGCCGTGATCCGGCAGAATTGGCGGCAGAGGTGCTCAGGTTGTGCAGGCAGGCGGCCAACCGCGCGGGGATGGCACGGCGGGAGCAACTCGAGCAGGCGGGAATGCCCGCTGAGATGCTGGCGTTGCTCGGCTTGCCGACCCAGGAAGAGGTGGCTGGTCGAGAGCTGGCCGAGGAGGAAGAATACGAGGCCGAGCCGCGCAGCTGGCTGCGCGAGGTGTAACGGTCGGGCGCCGTACCATCTCGGCGGGAAGAGGGGATGTCGTGTACGAGACGATGGACGAGCTGGAAGCGAGCGTGCGTAGACGGCTGTATCGGATGCGCGATCTCGTCGACGACATGTCGGGCGTGCGGGCCACCGCGACGTCGGAAGACGGCGCGATCACCGTCGAGGTGGACGGAAACGGTGCGCTACTGAATCTGTCATTCGGGGAGGGGATTTCGTCGCTTTCGCCTGCCGACTTCGAACAGTGCCTCGTGTCGACGGCCACCGCGGCCGCGGCCACGGCGTTCGCGCGCCGGGCCGAACTGGTCACCGCATTCAACGAGGAAGTCGCCGGGTAGACATCTGTCGTTCACGGATCTACGTCAGAGTCTCACAGGGACACGGGAGCTCGGAGAACGCCGGACACGCCCGGAAAGGCTTTCGAGGGCGGAAGCGTCGCTGGTATGTTCGACTGGGCAGTTCAATTCCGTTATGGGAACGGGGAATACGATGAGCGAGCTCGTAGCTGAAGCCGATGCCCTCCGCGGATACGCGGCGTCCGCCGCCGCGATGGCCGCCGGGGTGGCGACCGCGGGCACGGTCGACCAAGCCGCCACGATGGCGGCGGTGACTCCGGTGTTCGGCCTGATCGGGCAGGATTTCCTGTTCGCGTTCGCGCACGCACAGGCCAATCATCTGTCCGCGGTGATGGAGCTGGCGGCGGTGCACGCCGCGACGGCGCTCACCGCCGATCAGAGTGCGCTCGCCTACGAGGCGTCCGAGGCGACTTCGAGGGCCGGATTCGATTCGGTCACACGCGATCTAGCATGAATGCGCCGATGGATCCCACGGTCCTGGACCTGTTGCGGGGCAGTGCGCTCGCCCCGCTGATCGACCGGCCCGTGAACGACATCCTGCGGGACATGGGCCTGCCGTCGTTGCCGGATCCGGCCGCGCTTCCGCCGCTGCCCGAACTGCCGCCGCTGCCGGTGATCGACATCGCCGCTCTGGCGCGCCCGCTCACGGATATGGCGAGTAGTTTCGGCACCGGCGCGCTGGACGCCGCGGCCGGCGCCGGCCCGAATCCGACGCAGATGCTCACCGGCGTCAACACCGCGCTGCAGACCGCCACCACGTTGGGCACCACGGCGTTGCAGGCCGTCATGGCGGTGTGGCAGGGCATGGGCGCCGCGGCCGCCGCCGAGAAGGCGGGGCAGGCGCAACAGGACGGAGCCGAACTCGCCACGCAGAGTACCCAGGAGAAAGTGGTGCTCACCGCCGCCGCGACATCGGTCGCGGTCGGAGCCGGGCTCATGTCGGCGGTCATCGCGAAGTTCGTGGCGTCGATGGTCGCGGCCGCGCCGCTGCTGGGTTCGCCTGGCGGACAGCTGTTCATGGTCGCCGCTACCACCGAAGCCGTCACCGAGGCGTTGGCGGTCGTGGCGAAGACGCGGACCGAACTCGGTGCCGAGTCCGCGAGCATGACCGCCGCGGGCCAGAAGGTCCCGATCACCAACGCGCCGAAGGGCGTGGACTCGATGCAGCAGGCGATGCAGATGATGCAGATGCTCACGCCGCTGCTGACGATGGCGGGTCAGAGCGCGCAGAGCCTGACCCAATTGGCGGCGGCGAACACCGGGCTGCTCGCCCCGAAGACCACCGCGGACGCCGCGTCCCCGGAGGGCGAGAAGCTCGACGAGGCGAAGGCGCTCGGCGGTGCGAGTGGCGCCGGTGGTGGTGTCGGTGGTGGTGGTGTCGGCGGCATCGGACCCGCAGCGACGCCGTTGAGTCCCTACACCGGGACCAGGTCCGCCGGTCTGCCCCCGGGTGGGACGGCCGGTTTCGGTGCGGAACCAGCCTCGACCGGATCCGCGTCGCCCGCTCGCTCCTCGATGCCGGTCTCCGGTGGCACTCCCGGCGGCATGATGCCGATGGGTGGGGCCGGAGCCGCGGCCGGCACACGGGGTGCCGGGGACGGCGGCGACGTACCGGGATTCCTGGTGAACGCCCAGCACGGCGACGAGGTCGTCGGCGACCTGGAAGGGGTCTCGCTACCGGTGGTCGGCGCGGCCGAGCAGACGT